>NZ_JBSFYQ010000026.1:0-103698 GCF_053599855.1 Micromonospora sp. NPDC005161 | reverse complement strand
CGGATCTCCCGTTCCCAGGTGCCGAGCACCGAGGCGGGACAGACCACCAGGGTCGGGGCGGGGGGGGGGCGGGCGGGCGGGCGGGCGGGCGGGAACTCCGACCATGAGCGCGAAGTCGGGAACATCCCGGGTGACCACTGCGCCGGCCGCGATCAGGGCCTACAGGCCGATCGAGACCGGCGCCACGCAGACGGCCCGCGCTCCGATCGCCGCGCCCTCGCCGACCACCACGCCGACCGCTGTCCAGTCGTCGCCGCTCTTCAGCCGCCCCTCCGGGGTGACCGAGCGCGGGTACTCGTCGTTCGTGAGCACCGCGGCCGGCCCGATGAAGACCCGTCGGCCAGTTCCGCTGGCGCGTACACCAGGGCGTGGTTCTGCAGCTTGACGTTGTCGCCCAAGCGGACGCCCGGCCCGACGTACGCGCCGCGACCGATGACGCAGTTCCGGCCGACCGAGGCATGCTCGCGGACCTGAGCCAGGTGCCAGACGCGCGTGCCGGGACGGATGGTGGCACGTTCGTCCACATCGGCCGTCGCGGCGATCTGCGCACCGTCGTGCGATGCCCAGTGGGCGTCCGTCATCTCTCGTTCCCTCCGCGGTGCGGCGATCTTCTGTGGGGTGAAAACGGTAGACGTTCGGCAACAAGGGCAATGTCAGAAAGCCGACCCAGTGGCCGCAGAACGGGCCATTCGAAGTGCGCGGGCAGACCAAACGGACCGGATGACCCCGGCGGCACCGCCGGAATTCCCGGTCGGTGCTGGCGCTGGCGAGGACGACCTCGGTAGCTTGCCAAATGGACGTCGCCACCAACTCCCCCCTCAGCGGATTTTCCTGTCCTGACTAGCGAAACGGGTATCAGTGAACTCATCGCCCGCTGCCGTCGAACCAATCGGCGTTGCCGTCATCGGTGCCGGTTACTGGGGGCCGAATCTTGTGCGTAACTTCCAGACCTCTGACGCATTCCGGTTGCGCTGGCTCTGCGACCTCGATATGACCCGGGCCCGACGCGCGCTCGGTGACTACTCGACAGTCCAGGCGACCGACGACCTGGCCACGGTGCTGGCCGACGACGACGTACACGCGGTGGCCATCGCCACCCCGGCCGGCACCCACCTCGAGGTGGCGATGGCGGCGCTACGGGCCGGCAAGCACGTGCTCGTGGAGAAGCCGCTGGCGGCCGACGTCGAACAGGGGCGCGCGCTGGTGGCGGAGGCGGAGGGCCGGGGACTGTCGCTGATGTGCGACCACACCTACTGCTACACGCCCGCTGTACTGCGCATCCGCGAGCTGCTGCACGGCGGGGAACTGGGCGAGCTGCAGTACCTCGACTCGGTACGAATCAACCTCGGGCTGGTCCAGCGCGACATCGACGTGATGTGGGACCTGGCGCCGCACGACCTGTCGATTCTCGACTTCATCCTCCCGTCCGGGGTGGCGCCGGTCTCGGTGGCCGCGCACGGCGCGGACCGGATCGGGGCGGGGCGGGCCTGCGTCGCCTACCTGACGCTGCACCTCAACACCGGCGCGATCGCGCACATCCACGTCAATTGGCTCTCCCCGGTGAAGATCCGGACCGCGATCATCGGCGGGTCGAAGCGGACCTTGGTCTGGGACGACCTCAACCCGAGCCAGCGACTCTCGATCTTCGACCGCGGGGTCGACGTGGCGTCGGCGGAGGAGCTCGGCGACGAGCAGCGCCGGGACATGCTGGTCTCGTACCGCTCGGGCGACATGGTGGCGCCGGCCCTGACGGAGCGGGAGGCGCTGCGGACCATGGTCGAGGAGTTCGCCCGGTCGATCCGCACCGGCACGCCCGCCCTGACCGACGGCCGGTCCGGCCTGCGGGTGATGGCCATCCTGGAGGCCGCCTCGCGCAGCCTCGCCAGTGGCGGATCAGTGGTCAATCTCAACGAATGGACAGACGTGCACGGACAAATCGTCGAAACCGGTAGGGCAATTGCTCAGTCCGGCGCGGAGCGAAGCGGAGCAGCGGCATGAGCGCGGTGGAGACCGCCGGGACACGGGCCCTGGTCACCGGTGGAGCGGGCACGATCGGTTCCCACGTCGTCGACCAGCTGGTCGCCGGCGGCGCGGCCGAGGTCGTCGTCCTGGACAACTTCGTCCGCGGCTGCCGGGAGAACCTCGCCCGGGCCCTGCCGCACGCCGGTGTCCGCCTGGTCGAGGGAGACATCCGCGACGTCGGGCTGGTGCACGAGCTGACCCGCGGCAAGGACCTGGTCTTCCACCTCGCCGCCATCCGCATCACCCAGTGCGCCGAGGAGCCGCGGCTGGCCAACGAGGTGCTGGTCGACGGCACGTTCAACGTGCTGGAGGCGGCCGCCGCCGCCCGGGTCCGCAAGGTCATCCTGTCCTCGTCGGCCTCCGTGTACGGGCTCGCCGACGAGTTCCCGACCACCGAGCGGCACCACCCGTACCACAACGACACGTTCTACGGCGCCGCCAAGGCGTTCAACGAAGGCATGCTGCGCAGCTACCACAGCATGTACGGCCTGGACTACATCGCGCTGCGCTACTTCAACGTCTTCGGCCCCCGGATGGACATCCACGGCCTCTACACCGAGGTCCTGATCCGGTGGATGGAGCGGATCGAATCGGGTGTGCCCCCGCTGATCCTCGGTGACGGCCTGCAGACGATGGACTTCGTGCACGTCGCCGACATCGCCCGGGCCAACATCCTGGCCGCCCGGGCGGACGTCACCGACGAGGTGTTCAACATCGCCAGCGGCACCGAGACCAGCCTCAAGGAGCTGGCCCAGGCGCTCAGCGACGTGATGAAGTCCGACCTCGCACCCGAGCACGGTCCGGCCCGCGCGGTCAACGGCGTCACCCGCCGACTGGCCGACACCACCGCCGCCGCGGAGAAGCTGAGCTTCCGCGCCGAGATCGGCCTGCACGAGGGGCTTCAGGGGCTGGTCGACTGGTGGCGGGCCGAGAAGTGAGCAGCACCCGGATCCCGGTGATGATCCCCCGCCTCGGTGAGGAGGAGGCGCAGGCCGCCGCCGACGCCGTACGGTCGGGCTGGGTGGCCCAGGGGCCCCGGGTGGCTCGGTTCGAGCAGGAGTTCGCAGCCCTGGTGGGCGCCGGCCACGGCGTGGCCGTCAGCTCGTGCACGACCGCACTACATCTGGCGCTGGTGGTGCTGGAGATCGGCCCGGGCGACGAGGTGATCGTGCCATCGTTCTCGTTCATCGCCACCGCCAACGCGGTGCGCTACGTCGGCGCCACCCCGGTCTTCGCCGACGTCGACGTCCGCACCGGCAACCTGACGGTGGCGACGATCGACGCGGTGCGCACCGCCCGGACCCGGGCGGTGATCGCGGTGCACCAGGGCGGCGTGCCGTTCGACGTCGCCGCGCTGCGGAACGCCACCGGCCGCTGGGGGCTGCCGCTGATCGAGGACGCGGCCTGCGCCGCCGGGTCGACGGCGTACGGACGGCCGGTCGGCGCCGGCGCGACGATCTCGGCCTGGTCGTTCCATCCCCGCAAGTTGCTGACGACGGGCGAGGGTGGCATGGTCACCGTGGACGATCCGGAGTGGGCGGCCCGGCTGCGCCGGTTGCGGGAACACGGCATGAACGTCTCCGCGGCCGACCGCCACGCCAGCTCCCAGCCGGTCATCGAGGCCTACCTGGAGACCGCCTTCAACTACCGAATGACCGACATCCAGGCGGCGATCGGTCTCGTGCAGCTCGGCCGCCTCGCGGATCTGGTGGCTCACCGGCGCGCGCTGGCGGCCCGCTACCACGAGCTGCTGGCGGACCTCAAGGGTCTGGCCCCGGTCCGCGACCCCGAGTACGGCGAGACCAACTTCCAGTCGTTCTGGCTGCTGATCGACCCGGAGTACGGGACCGGCCGCGACGAGGTGCTCGCCGAGCTGGCCGCCGCCGGAGTGTCGGCCCGACGCGGCATCATGGCCGCCCACCTGGAGCCGGCCTACGCCGACGTGTCGCCCGCGCCGCTGCCGGTGACCGAGCGGCTGACCCGCGACTCGCTCATCCTGCCGCTGCACCACGCGCTGACCGAGGACGACCAGGACCACATCGTCGCCGTGCTCCGCAAGCTGGCCGCCCGCTAGGTCGGGCCGTCACGGGGCGACCGAACCCGGGGCAGGCGGGCGCGTACCACCACGCCCGCCCCGGGTGGTCACCACCTATGCGGGTCTGGGGACCAGCTGCGCCGTCGGGGCGCCGTCGATCGTGCCCACGACGTTGTTCGTCCAGTCGGCGAAGGTGACGTAGCATCCGGACCCGCACCGGCTCGTGTAGCCCCAGTGCGTCGGCCCGAATACGTTGTCGCGCAGTCGCAGCCCCTCACCGTCCTGGGCGTACAGCCCGAAGGCGCCGAGCGAGATGAAACTGTCGTGGACCTGGTAGTTGCGCAGCCGGGAGCCGCCCGAACTCTGGGTGAACAGCACGGCGGTGATGGCCTGCCAGTAGTTGGGGATCTCCGCGCCGGTGTAGGCGTTGACGCCCGGCTCGAGCCGGCTGTGGCTGATCTCCAGCGGACCGGTGCCGCCATAGGGGAAGACGCCCCCGGTGTGGGCCTGGGAGGGGTCGGCCAGGTGGGCGATGTAGTTGTCGTGGAGCCAGCTGTACTCGATGGTGGTATCCGCCCCGCAGAGGCACATGCCGCCGGTGTTCGCCACGTCGACGCGGCTGAGCTGGATCGTGCAGGTGGGGCAGTCGTTGATCGCGTGATCGGTCAACGGTGCACTCTTCATGCCCAGGCCCACCGGTTCGGGCCGGATGGTCGTGTTGCTGATGTTGAGGCGAAGGCTGCCCGAGGAATTCGCGTTGACCAGGATGGCCCGATTGGCGGAACCCGGTGGCGGCGCGATGATGGAGTTCGTGATGTTGACGGTGCCGTGACAGTTCGTGCCGATGTAGATGAAGGCATGGAAGTACTTGTGGTCGAGATTCACGGTGCCGTTGCACTCGTACAGGTCCCACTCCTTGCTCCCGGTGTCGTGCGGGAACACCTCCTGGTAGCCGGCCGGCACCGGCAGGCGGGCATCGGACTGGCGGTACCTGCCGACCCCGGGTGCGCCCACCGAGAAGCGCTGGGGGTACCTGCCGCCACCGGTGCTGTCGGGGTTGCCGGTGACGGTCGGAGTCGGTGCGGGCGGGGTGGAGCTGGGCGTCGGCGCCGCGGGTGGGGTGGAGCTGGGCGTCGGCGCCGCGGTCGGGGTGGGACTCGGCGAGGTGGGGCGGGGGGATGCCGTCGTGGGTCGAGGGGTAGGACTGGACGTGGCGGGAGCGCCGGGATTGAAGACGACGTCGACCCAGTAGTTGGTGGCCCGGTAGCCCCGGTTCGGGAATCCGCCCGCGCCGTACCGGTACACGCCGTTGGCGCCCTGCGACCCGTCGGCCGGCGCGCGCAACGGGCCCCGGCTGCGATCTGCGGCGAAGTAACGGTCGTCGGCCGAGTACTGCCCCACGTTGGTGTGGTACGACACCACGTACAGCGCATTGGCCTTGACGGCCACCGAGGCCGAGAAGGCGGCGTACTGCCATCCGGACGGGCTCTCGTTGGTGAACCGCACGGTGGCGAGCCTGGTGCCGTTGATCGCCCAGAGGCTGCCCGTGTGCACGCCGGTGTTCCTCCTCGACTTGTAGAACCGGACGCCGAGGACGCTGCCGTCCTGGGTCGCGGTGAATTTCACCCCCAGTTCCACGGCCTGTCTGTCCGGGTCGGTAACCGTGCCCGGTACTGCTGAGCTGCTCCACAGCGAGTACGTTCCGGAGGGTGCCGCCGCGGGCTCCGCGCCGCCCGGGCTGGTCGCGTAGCGACCAGCCAGCGCCGTCCCAGAGATCGCCACCGCGCCGGCAACGGCTAGCACGATGACCGCTCGCGAATTCCTGACCATGTGGTTCCCTTCTCCACAAGTGGTGTCACTCGACGCGGGGCGGGCGAACGCCGGTACGGAAGATGCGGTGTCGCGGACGTCGACGGCTGGTGCGTCCGACGCGATCCAGCCACAGCCCCAGGTGAGACTCCTCGCGTCGTCTGCCCTGGCCGGCGGCGGACGCGCGCGGGGGCCCGCCGCACGGTTCACGGGGGCGGCGAAGGCGTTGGGCTCAGCACCGCGTTCGCCGGGCGATCCGGGAGGATGCTCGCCTGACAACCCCTGCACGGGACACACCAACACAACGATCGAAATGCCGCTAAGTCACCGGTATCGACGTTGGACCATGGGTGACCTGCGCGGACGGCGTGAGCGAGGGGCTCCTCCCGGTGTCGGGAGGAGCGGGCTCCGCTGTCGGGTCACGGTGCGCCGCACGTCGGCGGGCAGGTGACCTCAGGTGACGGGCTGCGGCGCGGTGGCGACCACGAGGTTGGTCAGGAAGGCCACCGTGGCAGGGGCGCACTCCCGCCGCCCCGCCAGCAACTCGTCCAGCCATGCGTCCCGGACGATGCCGGTGGTCCGAAGCGGTGCGAGGACGTCCGGCTCGCTGCGCCAGTGCTCGACCACGAGCGCCGCTACCTCGGCCGCGCCCAGCTGCGCCCGGCCGGAATGGCGCAGCCGCTGCCGTACCTTGCCGGACAGCTTCCGCGCGGTGACCCGGGCCGCCGCCGCGCGGTCACGGATGCCGCGTTGCCCCAACCGGGCGGGAACCAGCCCGGAATCCAGCGGCACCGCGGCCAGTTCGGCATCGAGCCGGTGGATGAGCTGCCCGGTCAGCAGGCCGCTCCCCTTCTGGTCGGGCGACACGGAGTGCGCCAACTGGATGAAGCGGCGATCGAACATCGGGTTGATGAAGAAGCGGTTGACGGCCGCGACCGAGCCATGCGCTCCCGCCCATCGCTGCATGCGCTGGTAGAGATAGAAGTAGTCGGTGGCCTGCAGCCATTGCGGCGGAGCGCCGTCGAAGGATGCCGTGATCCGTTCGAGCGCGTCGGTGCGCGCGGCGGCCACGAAGCCCGGTTCGAGTGCGCGGGCGTCGACGGCCTCGTTCGCGTAGAGGCGCCAGTTCGCCAACTGGCCGATCAGGTGGGGCGAGGTGGTCGCGTCGCGGGGCTGGCCGAAGTAGTAGAACCCGCGGCAGGCTTCCCCGCCGAGGCCGGAGAGGCGATGCCCCTGCTCGAGGTGGCCCTCGGCGAGGAGCAACGGGGCCAGGGCCAGCGGGCTGGCCATGCAGTCCAGCGCCGCCGCCGCTTGTAGCGCCGCGGAGTGCGCCGCGGCCGGCGTGACCGGTGGCTGCTCGTCCAGCCAGTGGACATGCAGATCCAGCCCACCCAGCGCGCTCAGCCGCTGGGCCAGCGTGGCGTCCGAGCCGCCCCGCACATCCAGGGTGAGCGCGCGCAGCCCTCGGCGAGTCTCCGGGGACAGCGCCGCGAGCAGGACGCGGGTGTCCTGGCCACCGGTCAACTGGAGCACGGTGCTGGGATGGTCAGCGAGGTAGGCCCCGAGGAACTCCCGCAGCATCCCGGCCATCTCGTCGGCGACCTCGGGCAGGGACGGTGCCGGGCCGTCCAGGGCGAGCGACTGCTCCACGTAGCGGTGCGTCTCCACCCGGCCCGCGTCCAGCACCGCCAAGCATCCGGCGGGCACCTTCTCGACCTGCGCGAAGACCGTGCCGAGCCCCACCTGCCAGCCCACCAGGCCCTGCAGGCCGAGCGCGCCGTGGTCCAGCCCCGCCCCGGCCAGCGCGCCGAGCGCGAGCGCACTCGTCGACACCGCGGCCACACCATCGCCCTGCCACCAGAAGAGCTGCCGGAAGCCGAGCCAGTCCGTGGCCGCCACGATCGGCTCGCCGGGCCCGGAGCGGTGCGCCGCGGCGAACGGGGGCACCAGCGCGGCGAGCGCGGCGCCGTCCGCCTTCGTGCCCCGGCCCAACTGCTCGGCCAACTCGGCGGTGGCGACATCGGCGGTCCGGGTACGAGCCGCCCGGCCCAGGCGCAGTGTGAAGGCGTTGCCGCTGTCGTCGACCCGATCGCCCGGGTCCGCGCCCTGGAAGGCGAGCCAGCCGTCCTCGGTGGACAGTATCCGCGCGTCGGCACCGAGGCGGGTGAGAGCGTCGGCCCGGGACGCCTCCTCGGTCGCGGTCAGCCTGCCCGGGGCGTACGAGACGGCGAGGAACGACTTCATCTCGGCAGCACCGTGGGCGGCGTTGCGATCTCACCTTGGGCAGACATGGCGGCCAGCGTAATCTCCGTCAACACCCAAGGAAAGCAGTACCAATACGGCAAAGGCCATATGGGGTAACAGATTTCCGGCATGTCGGTGTCGACTTCCCGACCAAGGAAAACAGCTACCCTGCTCCCCCGCCGTGGTTGACTTTCGCCGTGGTGGCCGGAATCCGGGCGAGGCAGACCCTCGCCGCTGCCTGTGCGTCGGCGGACAACAGCTTCGGCTTTCTCCGGCTGATGTTCGCCTTCGCCGTGCTCGTGTCCCATTCACTGCCGCTCGGCTTCGGCGCGGACGACCCGGGCGCCGGCCTCACGAACGGCCAGACGGCGCTCGGCGAGATCGGAATCCTGGGCTTCTTCGTCATCTCCGGCTTTCTCATCACCCGCAGCGGCACCCGGGTTCCGGTGCTTCGATACCTCTGGCACCGTGGCCTCCGGATCCTTCCGGGCCTGTGGGTGTGCCTCGTGGTGACGGCCTTCGTCTTCGCCCCGATCGTGTCCCTGTGGGAGCGCGGCACGCTCCACGGCCTCTTCGCCGCCTCCGACGGACCGTTCCAGTACGTCGTCAGCAACGCCTTCATCGCGATCGGGCAGTACGGCATCTCCGGCCTGCTGCTGGACACCCCGTACGGGCAGCGCACCGGCACGTCGGTCTTCGACGGCTCGCTCTGGAGCCTCATCTACGAGGTGCTCTGCTACCTCCTGGTCGCCGGGTTGGCGGCCGTCGGTGTGCTGCGCCGGGCCCGGTGGCTCGTGACGATCCTCGCGCTGGCCGGGGCCGGCGTCCTGCTGCACGACCTGCTCCGGGCACCGGAGATCCCGGGGCCGCAGGGCGTGCACGGCCCGGTCTTCGGGGTCAGCGGGCTGGACAGCTACTCCCTCGTCTACCTGACCTACATCTTCCTCCTGGGCGCCGTGTGCCAGCTCTACCGGGAGCGGCTCGTCCTGCACGACGGCCTCGCCGTCGCCGCCGCCGCGGTCGTGCTCGCCACCACTCAGTTCGGCGCGTTCGCGGTGCTGGGCTACCCCGCCTTCGCCTACCTCGTCCTGTGGCTGGCGGTCCGCCTGCCGCGCTGGACCCGCCGGGTCGGCCGCCGGCACGACTACTCCTACGGCTGCTACATCTACGCCTTCCCGGTCCAGCAACTCCTGGCCCTGGTGGGCGTGCCGCGGCTCGGCCTGGTTCCCTACGTCGCGATCTGCACCGTCGCCACGGTCGCGCTCGCCGTTGGATCCTGGCACCTGGTGGAGCGGCCGGCGATGGCGCTGAAGGCCTGGTCGCCACGCCGTCGTGACACCACGACGGAGGTCCCCCAACGAGCGCCGGAGCCGGCGACCGGGAAGGTCCCCGCCGCGGTCGGGGCGGAGGAGGCGACTACCGCACGACCGCCGGCGACCAGGCATCGCGGATGAACAACTCGGCAATCCCACCGCCGTCCGCGCGCACGACCCAGAGGTCGCTCGTCGACGGTCCCTCCCCGCTGCGCGGCAGGCCGTAGATCACCCGGCGGTCGTCGAGCCACTCGATCTGGTCGTCCACGCTGCGCTGCTCGGACAGGATGGTCGACCTGGCGGTGGCGAGGTCGTACACCGCGATCCGCCAGTGCCCCGGCGCCTGGCCGGCCCGCGTCTTGACCGCGATCCGGGTGCCGTCCGGCGAGAGCGAGGGGCACTCCGCGTCCTTTCGAAGCGCGACGAGTCGCTGTTCGCGAAGGCTGCCCCGGACCAGCCAGGTCCGGCCGCCCGACGCCGCCGTCGCGTAGAAGGTGTCCCCGTCGGCGAACGTGACCCCCCAGAGATTGCGGTCCGCGGTCGTCACCCTCCTGCCGTCGACGATCAGCTGGAAGTGCTCGATGTTGGTGGAATGCCCGTCGGCAACCCTGGTCACGAGAGTCTCGGTGGAGAACTGGCCGGGGGTGGAGTAGCTGTGCCCCGCGACGAAGGTGGTCGTCGCCACGAGCGACCCGTCACGCGACAGCCGGGTGCGGCTCGGCACGCCGGAGAGCGGCAGCTCGCGGATGACCCTCCAGTCGGGACCGAGAACCTGGGCGCGGTACGTGGTGACCAGGCCGGGCCTGGCGTACAGGCACACCGCCTCGCCGCGCCGGGCGTAGACGCGGTCGCAGGCGGCCGGGGTGAACGTTCGGGGCCCGGCCGGGTCGCTGAGCGGGACCACCGCCACCCGGCCGTAGTCGTTACCGGCCGCGGTGCTGCGGAAAGCGACATGGGCGTCGGCGGTCACCGCCGTGAGGTCCGGACCGGTGGGCATCTGCGGCGCCGTCGCCACGACCTGGCTCTGCTCCCGACGGACGGAGTAGATGTAGCCGACCGTGCCGAGCAGGGTGACCAGGACGATGACGGCCAGGGTCCAGAGGCGTACCCGCCCGCTCATCGCTGATCCTCCGCCGCCGCGTCGACGCCGGGCACCGCCACGGGATCGAGGCGGTCCTGCCCCGACAGCAGCAAAGCGGCCATCACCACTCCCGTCATCAACAGGCCGGCCAACAGACAGAGTGCCGCCTGGCGGCCCAACAGCTGCCACAGACTGCCGAAGGCGAGCGCGCCGGCGAACCGTGCGATCACGACGACGGTCTGGGCGGCGGCGATACCGCTCCCCCGCGCTTCGCTGGCCACTCTGCGGCTGACCAGCGCGGCGAGCACGCCGTCGGTCGCGGCGTAGAACGTACCCAGCAGAACCAGGGCCGTAGCCGTCACCCCCAGGCCGCCCAGCGGCGCGGCGGCGACCAGGTACGCGACGAGCAGCGCCAGGTGGCCCCCGACGAAGACGCGCGAGCGCCCGACCCGGTCGGCGAGGCGGCCCAGCGGGATCGCCAAGGCGAGATAGGCGACGTTCGTGCCGACGAACAGCAGCGGGAAATAGCTCGCCGCGAACTGGTCGCGATCCTGCAGGGACAGGTAGACGAACCCGTCGCCGATCGTGAACAGGCCCAGCACGCCGGCGGCGATCAGCGGACGCCGGAGCCGGGGACCGGTCAGTTCCCGGAGCACCCGCCGTACCGGCAGGGCCGCCGTCGGTCGGCGGCGCCGGTCCGGCACGAAGAGGACCATGACGGCGACGCCCAGCACGGCGAACGCGAACGACGCGACGAATACCGCCGAGTAGCCCCCTGGCAGGAACCACAGCAGCGAGAACGCCACCAATGGGCCGGCGGCCGCTCCGATGGTGTCCAGGGTCCGGTGGACGCCGAACGAGCGGCCCAGCGTGCGCGGATCCGACGCATCCGCGATGAGCGCGTCCCGTGGCGCCGTACGCAGCCCCTTGCCCAGCCGATCCGCGGTCACCACCGCGGTGACCGCGCCGAGCCCGTGCGCGGGCAGCATGGCCAGCCGGCTCGCCGCCGAGAGGACGTAGCCGGCGGTGGCGACCCACTTCGGCCGGTCGGACCGGTCGCCGACATACCCGCCGAGGATTCTGACCAGCGCGCTGGCGCCCTGGTAGAGCCCGTCGACCAGGCCGTACGCCAGCACACCGAGCCCGAGCTCGGCGGTGAGATAGACCGGCAGCACCGCAGCGACCATCTCCGACGAGACGTCGGTGAGCAGGCTGACGACGCCGAGCAGCACCACGGTGGCGCCGACCCGGGGCAGCCTGCTGCCGCGCTCGCCGGCCGGATCCGCGCCTGGGCGGTCCCGGACCGATACGTACATGGCGGGGTCGCGTCAGGCCACTGACCGCAGCGCGGCCGCGAGCGCGCGCGCGACGGTTGCCTGCTGGTCGGCGGTGATCTGCGGGAACAGCGGCAGGGACAGGATCTCGGTGGCCGCCCGCTCGGCATGCGGGAAGCTGCCCGGACCGTACGGCAGGTCCGCGAACGCCGGCGTCAGGTGGACCGGACAGGGGTAGTGGATGCCCGCGCCCACGCCGCCCTCGTTCAGCCGCCGCAGGACCTCGTCGCGGCGCCCGGCGCCCCCGGGGATCCGCACCACGTAGAGGTGCCACACGTGCTCGTTCCCGGCGAAAACGACGGGACGCGTCACGTCAAGGGACGCGAGCAGTTCGTCGTAGCGAGCAGCCGCGGCCCGGCGGGCGTCGTTCCACGCGGCCAGGCGGGTCAGCTTGGCCCGCAGCACCACCGCCTGCAGCGCGTCGAGCCGGCTGTTGACCCCGATCAACTCGTGGACGTACTTCGCCAGGCCGCCGTGACTGCCCAGGGTGCGTACCACCGTGGCCAGGCCGGCGTCGTCCGTCAGCACCGCCCCGGCATCACCGTACGCCCCCAGATTCTTGCCCGGGTAGAAGCTGGTGGCCGCGACGCCGCCGGTGCCGGCTCCGGCGCCGGTGCGGGTGGCACCCTGGCACTGCGCGGCGTCCTCCACGATCGCGACGCCGCGGCCGGCGAGTCCGGCGCGGAGCCGCTCGACCGGGGCGAGCTGCCCGTAGAGGTGGACGGGGACCACCGCCCGGGTGGCCGGGCCGACGGCGGCCAGGGCGGCGTCGACGTCGACGAGGTAGGTCGCCGGGTCGATGTCGACGAGCACGACGCGAGCCCCGATCCGGGCCACGGCCTCGGCGGTCGCGACGAACGTGTTCGCCGGCAGCACCACCTCGTCCCCGGCCCGCACGCCGGTCGCCCGCAGGGCCAGCTCGACTGCGTCCGTGCCGTTGGCAACCCCGACGCAATGCTGGACGCCCGAGAACGTAGCGAACTCCCGCTCGAAGGCCGCGACCTCCTCGCCGCCGACGAACGCCGTGTTCTCGATGACGCGCTTGAAGCCGGTGCTGACCTCCTCGGCCACTTCGACGTGGGCGGCCCGCAGGTCGACGAGTGGAATCATCTGGCGCTACTCCATCTGCCGCGATCGCGGCGGGCAGGGGTCGATCAGCGACCGGGCGGACCCGACGGTGACCGGACGGCCCGGAGCCTCGGTCGGCAACCGGTCGGTGCGGGTGACGATCGGTGCGGCTGGCGTTCGTACCGGCCGACCCGGCAGGCAAGCTACCAAGCGATGCGGGCGGCGGAAGGACCGTGACGGGTATCCGGCAGAACGGTTCTCGTCACGCCCCAGGCCATACCGACTGGGCTAGTGTGCCAGCGACGGCGGCGCGGCGAAGCCGCCGCACGGCCACGGGCAGTTGTCCATTCAGTCGGATTCCCGAGATCCCCGTCGACACGGGATGGATAAAGGTTTCTCCCGTCGAATGGACGAAGCCCGGTAACGTGGCTGCGGCAGGCCCGGGTCATTGTGCCCCATGGCACGGAGCGTGCCGTGCGGAAAAGGAAGGCGGACAGTGTCGACGGCAACCACATGGCGCGGCGTGAATCTCGCCGAACCTGATCTCCGGCCGGCGGCTGGTGCTGATGGCATCGCCTCTCCGTACGTTCCTGGTCCTGTCGACGAACGGCTCAGCGGATTACCCGGCGAATCCGACGAGCGTCGGCTCTACCGGCGCATGCGCTTTATCCGCCGCTTCGAGGAAACCCTGCTCTCGCTCTTTGAAGAGGGCGTCCTAAATGGCACGACACACGCGTGCATCGGTCAGGAGGCCGACGCGGTGGCGGTGATGGAGCACCTGGTCGAGGAGGACCACGTGTTCAGCAACCACCGGTGCCACGGTCACTACCTCGCCCGCACCGGCGACGCGCTCGGGCTGCTCGCCGAGATCATGGGCAAGGAGGCCGGGATGTGTCGGGGCATCGGCGGTAGCCAGCACATCTGCGCGCCCGGCTTCAAGTCCAACGGCGTCCAGGGCGGCATCGTCCCGGCCGCCGCCGGGATCGCCCTCGCCGGCCAGCTCGACGGCAGCCGCCGGGTGAGCGTCGTGTTCATCGGCGACGGCACCCTGGGCGAGGGGTTGCTCTACGAGACGTTGAACATCGCCGCGCTCTGGCGGCTGCCGCTCCTCGTGGTCTGCGAGGACAATCAGTGGGCGCAGAGCACGCCGATCGAGGCCAACCTGGCGGGCAGCATGCCGGGCCGGTTCGAGGCCTTCGGCATCCCGGTACGCGAGATCGACAGCACCGACGTGCTGGAGTTGCGCGCGGCCGCCGGGGCGGAGGTCGACGCGGTCCGCGGCGGAGCCGGTCCCCGGGTCCTGCTGATCCACACCTACCGGCTGTGCCACCACTCCAAGAGCGACGACGAACGTCCCGCCGAGGAGATCGCCGCCCGGTGGGCCGTCGAGCCGTTGCTGGTCCACGGTCGACGGCTGCGCGACGACGAACGGCGGATCGTCGACGGCGAGGTGGAGACCGCGCTGGCCCAGGTGGTCGCGACCGCGAGGGCGCTGCGGTGATCTTCGCCAAGGAGTTGAACGAGACGTTGCGCGCCTGCCTCACCGCCGACCCCCGGGTGCTCGTGCTCGGTGAGGACATCGCCGACCCGTACGGCGGAGCGTTCAAGGTGACCCGCGGGCTCTCCACCGCCTTCCCGGACCGGGTCCGCACGACGCCGATCAGCGAGGGGGCAATCGCCGGGATCTCCGCCGGGCTGGCCCTGGCCGGCTACCGGCCCATCGCCGAGATCATGTTCGGGGACTTCCTCACCCTCGTCTTCGATCAGGTGGTCAACCACATCGCCAAGTACCAGGCGATGTACGCCGGCCAGGCGACCTGCCCGGTCATCATGCGCGCCCCCTCCGGCGGCCACCGGGGATACGGTCCGACGCACAGCCAGAGCCTGGAAAAGCACTTCCTCGGCGTGCCGCATCTGCGGGTGGTCGCCGCGTCGCTGCTGCACGATCCCCGGACGGTCTTCGACGAGTTCCTCAGCCAGGACAGCCCGGTCCTCTACGTGGAGCACAAGCTGCTCTACCCGCAGCACCTGACCGTGCCCGAGGACGGTCGGTGGGGCGACCTGCTGGCGACGCGGGACGCCAGCCCCGGCATGCTGCCGACCGTGTGCCTCTCCGCGGTGCCCCGCGAGGAGTGCGCGGTGACCGTGCTGGCCTACGGATACCAGGCCATGCTCGCCGCGAAGGTGGTCGAACGGCTCGCCGTCGAGGAAGAGATCTTCGTCGAGCTGCTGGTGCCCGCTCAGCTCGCACCGATGGACTGGGCGCCGGTCGAGCGCTCCGTCGGCGTCACCGGACGGCTGGTCACCGTGGAGGAGGGCAGCCGCCGTTGGTCGTGGGGCACCGAGGCGGCCGCGACGATCTCCCGCCGGCTGTTCCGGGAGCTGCGTTCCCCCGTCGACGTCGTGGCCAGCGAGCCCACCGTCATCCCGTCGGCCAAGGCCAAGGAGAGCCGGGTCCTGGTTGGCGAGGGCCGGATCGAGGCGGCGCTGCGCGCCGCGGCCGGCTGAGTCCAGGACCCGTTGAGGAGAGAGTGTGAAGCCGGTAATCGTTCCGACCAGCGACGTCAACAGTGAGCACGGCGTGCTCGTGGCCTGGTTCGTCGACGACGGGGCCAAGGTGGAGGCGGACACCCTGCTCGCCGAGATCGAGACCAGCAAGGCGGTGCTCGAGGTCGTCGCCCCCGAGGCCGGCATCGTCCTGCAGATGGCCGAGCGACTGCAGGAGGTCCCCCTCGCCGAGCCGATCGCCATGCTCTTCGAGACGTCGGCCGACCTCGCCGAGTACGTGCGGGAGCGGGAGACCCGGGCGGCGGCCGCGGCGGCGGCTCCGGCACCCGTCCGGGCGAGCGTCAAGGCCGTGCGGCGGGCTGCGGAACTCGGCGTCGACCTGGCCACCCTCCAGCTCGGACGGCTGATCACCGTCAAGGACGTGGAGGGGGCCGCCCGGGAGACCCGTGTCGGGCCCGACGACCTCCCGGCGCCGCTAGGGGCCGAGCCCGGGGTGCAGCGCATCCTGCTCATCGGCGGGGCGCTGGGTGCCACCCAGGTCCTCGACATCCTGGCCGGATCCGCGACGCAGCGGGCCGTAGCCATCGTGGACGACGACCGGCAGCGGTGGGGCGCAGACGTGCACGGCGTGCCGATCGTCGGCGGAACGGACCGGCTCGCCGCGCTCTTCGCCGAGGGCGCCTACGACGCCGCGATCATCGCCATCGGCACGTCGGTGGAAACCCGACGTCGCTTCCGGGAGGTCTGCGCGGAGGCCGGGATCCCCCTGGCGAACGCCATCGATCCCACCGCCAAGATCGCCACCGACGTGGTCCTCGGCCAGGGGAACATCATCTGCGCCTTCGCGCACCTCGGCACCGGGGTGCGGATGGGCGACAACAACTTCCTCTCCGCCTACAACTCGTTCGACCATCACAGCCGGATCGGCTCCGACAACGCGACCGGCCCGTCCTGTGTCTCGTCGGGGAAGGTGACGGTCGGCGACCGGGTACGCCTCGGGATCGGCATCTTCATCGAGCCGGACGTCGTCCTGGGTGACGGGGTGGTGGTCGCGTCCGGCGCGGTCATCGTCCGATCGGTGCCGGCCGAGCATGCCGTCAAGACGAAGGTCGTCACGACGACGGTGGTGCCGCAGCGACGGCCCGGGCGGTAGCACCGCCCGGGCCGGGTTGGTCCGTCAGATGCCGCGCCGCTTCCACGACTGCCACCAGAGCCACTCCCGGCCCTTGGCGGCGACCGCGGTGAGCACCAGCGGCTGAAGGTACGGCATGACGGCCGGCCCGATCCGCTTCCGCAGGCGCAGGCCGCGGTACTCCGGCAGCGCGCGGTACTCCGGCCAGCAATCCGCGGCGAACGCGATCAGCTCGCCCTCCGGCACGCTCGCGGTGCGCCCCCGGTCGTAGGCCCGCACCGCGCGCCGCAGGGCGTGGCGGGCAAGGCGCCGGCGCACCATCGCGTCGAGCCGGTGGGCGTCGGGCAGCAGATCGCCGCAGCGCCGCATCACCGCGTCGTACGCGGTCCTACGCTGGCGCAGGTCGTCCAGTTGGCCGGCGTAGTCCGTCTGCGACATGTTCGCGCCGTGCAGGCGGTAGTACGCCTGGTCCGCCCCGCGCACATAGCCGACGTCGGCGTGCGCGGCCAGCCGCATCCACATCTCGATGTCGCCGGCGTGCGGCAGTTCGGGATCGTAGCCGCCCACCTTGCGCTGCAGATCCGTACGCACCACGACTTCGGGCGAGGTGATGCAGCCGGTGGCCTCGCGAAACCGTCGCTCCAGCCACCAGTGCCCCGGCCAGACGGTGTGGCCCAGGTCCCGGGTGCGGGCCGGCGGCGGCGGACCGGGGTGGGTGAAATGCAACGGGTGCCCGTAGACGAAGCCGACGTTCGGGTTGGCGTCCAGCACGCCTGCCGCCCGAGTCAGGGCGCCCGGCGTCAGGAGGTCGTCGGCGGAGAGCAGCACGGCGTAGTCGCCGTCGGCCCACTCCAGCAAGCCCTCGTTGTAGGTGGCGATGTGGCCACGGTTGGTCTCGTGGACCCGGACCTCGACCCGTGGGTCCGCCGCCGCGATGGCACGCGCCTTCTTCGCCGAGTCGTCCGGCGAGGCGTCATCGATGATGAGCACGCGTACGTCGACGTCAGGCTGGTTTTCGAGCACACTGCTCACGCATGCCTGGAGATAGTCCCCGTACCGGTAGCACGGAATGACCACACTGACCGTACTCACTGACACCCTTCCGTTGGCCCGTCCGCGCCCGGTGCCGCGGGCCCGCACCGGTACCGGTGCGGGCCTGCGGCCGTTCACGGAGTCGTCGTGAAAACCACATCAACCCAGTAGTTCGCCGCATTCCAGCTGGAGGTCGGGAAGGCGACACCGGAACCGGCTCGGAAGAGGCCGTTCCCGCCGTTCGGTGAGTCGGCGATCGCCGTCAGCGGGTAGGACACCGTCGGTTGGGTGAACTGGTTACCCGTGTAGGCGTAGCGACCCACATCCGTGTGGTACGAGACCACGTACGGTGTGTTGGCCGTGATGGCGACCGGCTGGTTGAACAGCAGCGTCTGCCAGCCGGTGCTGCTCTCGTTCGTGAAGGTCCCGGTGGCGAGCTGCGCGCCGGTGTTCGACCAGAGGGTGCCGGTGTGCGTGCCGGTGTTGGCACTGCCCTTGTAGAACCGCACGCCCGTCACGTAGCCGTCGAGTGCCGAGGTGATCCGCATGCCCAGCTCCAGGGAGTTCACCTCGGAGGCGTTGGGGATCGCCGGTACCACGGAGTCGTTCCAGACCGAGCAGGGGCAGCTGACCGACGTGCCGGTGGTGAAGGTCCAGGTGTACGGCGCCGCCATTGTGTTGCCCCAGGCGTCGGTCGCCCGCACCGAGGCGGTGTAGGTGGTCGACGGGGTCAGGGCGTGCTGCGGCTGGACGGTCAGCTTGCGCGTGGTGTTGTCGTAGCGGAAGCCCGCCGGGACGGAACCGCCACTCGAGGTGAGCGAGTACTCGATGCTCTGCGGGTCAACGTCGTGGCTGAAGGTCGCGGTCGGCGTGGCATTGAGCCCGACATCGGACGCGCCCGCCGCCGGGGTCTTCGCGGTGATCGTCGGTGGCGCGGTCTCGGCCCCCACCGTGTCGACGAGGACGTCGACCCAGTAGTTCGTGTTGTTCCAGCTCAGGTTCGGGAAGCCCCCGCCCGAGCCGTACCGGTAGACGCCGTTCGCGCCGTCCACCCCCGACTGCAGCAACCGGACGGCCGTCAACCCCGCGCCCTGGTTGGCGAAGTAGTTGCTGGTGTACGAGTAGTGCCCAGTGGGCGTGTAGTACGACGCCACGTAGGTGGTGTTGGCGGCCACCGGCACGGGGTTGGCGAAGGTCAGGGTCTGCCAACCGCTCGCGGTTTCGCCGGTGAACGTCCCGGAGGCGAGCAGCTGGCCCGAGGCGGTCCAGAGCTTGCCGAGGTGGGTGCCGGTGTTGGTGCTGGCCTTGTAGAACTTGACGCCGGTCACCAGGCTCGGCGCGCCGACCCGGAACTTCACCCCGAGCTCGTTCGGCGAGGTGTCGAAGGAGTCGACTCCGGTCGGCACGGCGGTGGCCGGGAACGCCGTGCAGGGGCACTGCTGCGGTCCGACGGTCACGCTCCGGGTGGTGACCGCCCCGATGTTCAAGCTGTCGTCGGAGGCCCGCACCATGATCTGTGCGGTGCCCTGGGTGCTCGGCGTCCACGTGTAGGACCAGGTTCCCTGCCCGGTGGCCGCCGCCCAGGTGTTGCCGCCGTCCGTGGAGACCTCCACGCGGCCCAGTTGGCCGCCGCCGACCTCCGTCGCGGTCCCGGTGACGGTCACCGGCGTGAGGACCGCCAGGGTGCTACCGGCCGCCGGCGCGGTGATGGTCACCGCCGGTCCGGTGGCGTCGGTGGACCTGACGGCGGCGAAGAGGTTGGCCTGCCGGGTCAGCGGCTGGGCGTCCATGTCGGCGAGGAGGTTGACGGTCGCCTGCTGCATGCGCTGGTCCTCGGTGGAGGGCAGCATCGTGTGAAGGCTGCTCAACCCCCACGACCACTGCACCGTGCCCGCGCCAAAGACCAACGCGCCGGAGGACTGGTCGCGATAGGCCACCAGGCTGTGCGTGGCCGTGCCGTTCCCGTAGTCGTTCCCCTCGTCTAGCAGCAAGGTGCCGTCGGTGATGGCCAGCGTCGTCGACGAGAACGCCACCGCGCCCGGCGGGCGGACCGAATTCTCGACGTCGGAGTCCCACTCGTAGCCGAGCGTGCCGACGGGGAACGTGGCCACCTGCCCGGGCGCCAGGTTGTTGATGGACGGGATGTTCCGCCAGAGGCGAAGGTTCCGGTACGCGGCCGGGACGGTGATCGCGTCGTTGCGGTAGCCGTTGACGGTGAAAATGGTTCCGGTCAGCTGGTTGGGCGGGGTGGCGCCGCCGGAGCCGGCGCCCACCGAGTCGACCCAGGTGCCGGTCCACTGCCCGCTCGGGTCCGCGATCCCGTTCGGCGGGTTCTGCCGCATCTTGGTCATCTTGTAGCAGACGAGGGTGCGGTTGTCCCCGCCGCCGCTGGCAACCGACGGCTCCAGCCGGGTGCGCCAGAAGATTTCGTTGCCGCTGAAGAAGGCCAGGTTGACGCCGGCCTCGCGGGCGGCGACCACATTGTTCCACTGGGCCTGGTTCCAGTACTCGTCATGCCCGGAGGACATGAAGACCCGGTGGTCGAGCAGGCTCGCCGGCTTGGTGCTCACGTCGATGCTCGAGGCGTAACTGACGTCGTACCCGTTGCGCTCGAGCCAGTAGATCATCGGGTACTCGGCCGAGAGGACGCCGTTGTCCCCGGCGATCCGCATGGGACGGTTGTAGCTCACCTTGTAGGCCCGGCCGTCGTACGCCGGCCCGCCCCCGCCGTAGAGGTCCTGACCGCCCCAGTCGTTGTACGCCTGCCAGGTCTGGTCCGAGGTCTGCACCAGGATGTCGGAGTGGTTCGCCGGATCCACGACAACGAACGGCACGTGCGCGAAGCCCGCGCCGTTGGGCTGGTCGAGCGTCGCGAGATAGACCCCGGAGACGGCGTTCGACGGCACCGTCCAGGTCACGTTGGTGGTCCAGTTGCCGCAGTCCACCAGTCCGGTGCCCGCGTCGTGCAGGCACGCCGGCTGGGTCCGGGCGGGGAAACTGCTCGTCGGTGAGGTCGGCATCCTCCGCGCACCGTCACCGCCGTAGTAGCCGAGCCGGTAGATGTCGACCTCGAAGGTGGTCGGGGACTGCACCTTCAACTGGAGCGTCTCGCCCGGCTGCACACTCATCCGGGTGCCGAATCCCTCGATATCGCCCCAGGCACTTTCGCCGTACCAGTCGTCAAGCGGTGTGCCCAGTTTCGAGTTCTCACAGACAACAGGGTTGGAGCCGGTGCCACAAGGATCGGACACGGCTGAACTCGCTGACGCGGGAATCAGCACCAAGGCTGCTCCCGTGGCGGCCGCTACCGCGGCCCGAAACACCCGAGACCTCATTACAGATCGCCTGCTTCTCAAAGGAGGGCCGCCGGACGCTACTGAGCGTACGTAAGCGCCGGGGAGATACCAGATCTGCAGGTGTCGCGCCGCGACACCATTCGGTCAGTATCGCGCCGAGTCTCGGCGGATGATCGTTCCCGACGCGCAGCCACTCGGCTCGCCACGCGCAGCCGACCGGACGGAATCCGGTCAGGACGGTCGGGGCACCGCCTTACCGGTGGGCGTACCGTCAATCGAACCCACGACATTGTTGAACCACTCCGCATACGTGACCGAGCAGTCCGCACCGCATTGGCTGGTGTGCCCCCAATGGGTGGGGCCGAAGACATTGTCGCGCAGCCGCAGGCCGATCCCGTCCTGGGCGTACAGGCCGAATGCGCCGAGCGAGATGAAGCTGTCCCGCACCAGGTAATCCCGCAAAGTGGAGGTGCCCTCACTCTGCGTGAACAACACTGCGGTAATCGCCTTCCAGTAGCCCGGCACCTCCTTTCCGGTGAAGGCGTCGACCCCCGGTTCCAGGCGGCTGTTGCTGATGGTCACCGGTCCACTGCCGCCGTACGGGAAGACGCCCCCGGTGTGCGCCTGGGACGGGTCGGCGAGGTGGGCGATGTAGTTGTCGTGGAGCCAGCTCCGCTCGATGGTGACGTTGGCTCCGCACAGGCACATGCCGCCGGTGTTCGCCACGTCCACCCCGCTGATCCGGATCGTGCAGGTGGCACAGTCGTTGATCGCGTGATCGGTCAGCGCGGCGTTCTGCTGCCCGCCGGCGACCGGCTCCGGCCGGATGGTCGTGTTCCTGATGTTCAGCGTGAGGCGGCCGGCAGAGTTGGCGTTGACCAGGATGGCCCGGTTGGCCGAGCCCGGCGGCGGGGCAATTATCGAGTTCGTGATGTTGACCGTGCCGTGGCAGTCGGTGCCGATGTAGATGAAGGCACGGAAGTAGATCCGGTCCAGGTTGACCGTGCCCTTGCAGTCGTACAGGTCCCATTCCTTGCTGGCCCCGTCGTGCGGTTCGTACACCCGGTAGCCGCGTGGCACGGGCAGCTGGGCGTCCGACTGCCGGTAACGCCCGACGCCCGGTGCGCCGACTGAGAAGCGAGCGGGATAGCGGCCACCACCGGTGGGGTCGGCTGCCCGCGCCGTGGCGGAGGCAGGTGCGGATCCCGCCGCGGTGGGGGTCGGCGCGGGAGTGGCCGGCGTGGTGCGGGTCGGCGCGGACGTGGCCCCGGCAGCGGTGGCCGCCTGGCACCGCGCCGGGATCGCGCAGCCGGTCGGCTCGGCCACGCCGCGTTCCAGTGCCACCACCGTGACGGCGGCCCCGACCAGGAGCGCGCCGGCCGCCGCCAGGACCGGCCAACGCCTGCCGGTGCTACGCCTCTTCCCGGGCATCGACACCCGACCTCCCTCCGGCACGCCCGACCTAGGTCCGTTCCCAGGCCGTCCAGTAGCTGTTCGGGTTGATCACGTAGTCGACCGTCGGCTCGGAGATGTGCTCCACCCGGTGGCGCCGGCTGAACCGGTAGATCAGCTCCCAGTCCTCCTTCGGCGCCACGGTGGAACTGCGGCGCAGCCGGCTGAACACCAGGTCCGACGACCGTCTCGCCACGAAGGGGTTGGAATCCAAAAAGCACTTCTCCCAGGCGAGCTTGCGGTCGAACGCCACGGAGAGGATGTCGCGCTGGAGCCCGTCCGGCGTCACCCGGCGCATCGCGGTGTAGACCCCGTCCGGCCGTGGGCGCGACGGGTCGTCGTCCTGCAGCCGAGCGAGCGCGGTCTGCAGGTGATGCGGATGCCAGGCGTTGTCGTCGTCGAGGAACGCCACGAACCGGGAATCCGCCAGGCCCATCCCGATGTTGCGGCTGATCCCCAGCACGTTGATGTTGCGGCGCAGGCTGACCACGTGCAGGCGGGGGTCGGCCGGCAGTTCGGGGATCTGGCCGCCGCCGTCGTCGACCACGATGACGACGTGGTCGGTCACGGTCTGGGCCAGCACCGACTCCACCGCCCGCCGCAATCCATCCGGCCGTTTGTAGGTCAACACGATCGTCGCCACCAGGGCCCGGGGCTTGACGCCGCCGGGCAGCGTGGCCAGCAACCGGGCGATCTCGGACCGTTCGAACCGGTAGAGCCCGACCGCGGTGTGCCCGAGCAGCACCTTGTTGCGCAACTCCTCGAGAGGCAGCCAGCCAAAGGTGGCGCGCAGGCGCCGCTTCACCCAACTCATCTATGAGTCTCCACTCAGCTCCGTGTGACCGTCGCCAACGGCTTTTCACCGTGAGGCTCCGCCTCGCGGCCGGGTTGCGACCGGTCCGCCCGGCCGCTTCGCAGCAGCGGCCGGACGAAGGGCAGATAGACCGCCACTGCGGCCAGCCCGATGATTGCCAGCGGGAGGAAGCCGCCGCCGAGGACGAGGTGCATCCCCCAGGCCAGGGCGCCCACCGCCACCCCGCCGAGCGCCGGCCGGACGCAGGCGCGCAGCATCAGCGCGGGCCGGATGCCCAACCGGGACAGCACCACGACGAAAACCGGCGTGACGAGCAGACCGGCCACCACCACCTGCCCGGCGGCCACGCCCGCGATGCCGAGCCGGTGGGCGAACAACAGGAGCACCGGAGTCAGGCTGAACAGCCACCAGGCCTGCATCAGCATCAGGGTCTTGCGCACCCGGGTGGCCAGGCAGTCGTACGCCAGGTCGACGGCGACCCGGATCAGGCCCAGCCCCACCAGGAACTGCAGCGCCACCGCCGCCCCGGCCCACTGGTCGCCGTACACCAGGCGGACGACCGGGTCGGCGAGCACCCCCAGCAGCACGCAGCAGGGCACGGCGGCGGCCAGCACCATGGCCAGCGCCCGCTGGAAGCCGGCGGCGAACGCCTCCGGCGAATCCGCGAGGCGGGAGAAACCGGCGTACGACACCCGGCGGACGGTGTCCGACACGATCCGGACCGGCCAGCTCGACATGTTGAAGGCCATCGCGTACAGGCCGAGCGCGGCCGGACCGAGCACCGAGCCGACGACGACGGAGTCGACGTTGACGATGCCGAGGGTGAGCAGACTCGCCGACGCCAGGGGAAGCCCGAACCGCAGCAACCGGACGGCCTGCGTCCGGTCCCAGCCGAATCGCAGCATGTCGGGGGCACAGAGCGCGAACCCGACCAGCGCCACCATGTTGCCCGCGAGCGAGCCCCACGCGAAGGCTATCGCCCCCATCCCGGCGGCGGCCAGGGCGATCGTGACGGCGGTGTTCACGAGGAAGTTGGCGACGTCGACAACGGTGCGCCGGAACTGCTGGAACTCCCGGTTCAGCTTGCCGATCGGCACACAGGCGATGCCGTCGATGACCACGGTGAGGCAGAGCAGCCGCAGCATCGCCGTCGCCTCTGGCGACCCCAGCAGGCGCGCCACCGTCGGCGCCGTGACGAAGAGCACGAGATAGAAGGCGCTGCTGGAGATAGTCGACAACGTCAGGACGGTCGGCGCGAACCGCTTGATGTCGCCGTTCCAGCGCACGAGGGCCAGGCTGACGCCCATCTCGTTCAGGGAGAGCAGCATCGCCAGGACCAGCGACCCGACGGCGTACAGCCCCCACTCGTACGGCCCGAAGAACAGCCGCGCCAGCACGACGCCGGTCGCGAACGTGCCCCCTCGACGTACGATGGTGTTGATCATGCTCCATCGGGTCGCCGCGGCGACCTTCTGGTTCAGGTCCGTCACAGAGCCGGGTCTCCCCTCTTGAACTCCTCGGAGCGGGCGATGCCGAGGTACGCGCCCGAAAGACCGAGAAACAGGAACGACGTCCCGGCCACCATCGGGAAGCTAAGCGTGTCGAAGGTAAAGGTCACCACCAGCATCACGAATCCGACAGCTACGAAGGCCTGGCCGGTCTCCCGGCGGGCCGGATCGGTGAACCGCCGCCGGCCGGCGCCGCCGCAGTGCAGCGTGGTGACGTAGACGAGAACGATGCTCACCACGCCGACGACGCCCATCTCCAACAGGGCAAGCAAATACTGGTTGTCGGTGTAGCGGTACATCAGCGGCAGGAAGGTGCCGAAACCCCGGCCCGTCCAGAGTCGCTCGACGATGTAGGCGTTGACGCCCGCGCTCGTCGCGGTGCGGGACTGGGTGCTGTTGTCGCCGCCGTTCAACATCGCGGTGAAGAGGCCCATGATCGTCACGAAGAGGCCCGGCAGCGCCAGCCTCGCCACGGCCAGCGACGGCAGCACGGTGGCGAACGTCCACCCGATCCGCCGCGCGTTCCAGGTCGGCAGGAGCACGAGCAGCACCACGCCCAGACCCACCACGGAGGTCCGGGAGACGGTGGTGATGGCGCCCATCGCGATCAGCACGACCGGCAACCAGCGGCGCATCGCCTTGCGCTCACCCCCGTGGAATGCCTGCTGGAGGGCGAACGGCAGCGCCAGGGCCATGACGGCGGCGAGTTCGAGGGTGTTCGCGGCGGTCGCGGTGGGCCGGACGAAGGCACCCCTGGTGACCAGTTCCTGGGCGCCGCTCGACATCCCCGGGATCTGGATCCAGGCGGTCAGGCTCGTCCCCAGCACGAACTCGCCCAGGGCGACGACCGCGATGACGGTGCAGCACCGCACGAAGACCCGCAACAGCCGGTCGAGGTGGTCGTAGTTCCGGATCGACGTGGCGAGGAGCACGATGGACGTCCACACCAGGAGCTGGATCAGCCCCCGATCGGCGGCGCTCACCTCCAGCGGCTCCGCGTCCCGTCGGGCGGCGGCGACGTAGCTGAGCAGCACGGCCACCGCGACGCCGAAGAGAGCGAGCCGGGGCGCCCGGGTGAACGGCGCCGGCCGAGCCCGCCGCATCAGCCAACTGGCCAGAAACCACACCAGGCCGACGAGGACGAACAGGCTCGCCACCGTCCCGGTTGCCCCGATGCCAGGGAAGACCAACCGGGACGGCACGAGCATCAGGAAAACGACGTAGAGGGTCAGCAGCGAATGGGGTCCGAGGCTGGCGAGGCGCTGCTGGGAGAGGTAGACCCGGCTGGCTCGCCGCGGCGCCGGGACCGCGGCGGAAAAACTAGGTTCCGTTAAGCCGGTCGACATTCTGGCCTCTGTGGTGGGACCTCTCCGAGGACCGGTACGTGGTGGACGGCGGCCCCGACGGCGAGGCTTTCCACGCCCCGCTCTCCGGCCGCGGAGCCGGCCCCGTCCCGGGCCGCCTGAGGATCACCGTCTCGTCGGCTCCGCCGCGATTGCCGCGACCCTCGACGCCGTTCGTGGCCACCGCGGGCTTTCCCTGGGCGGCACGGTCGTCCCGCTCGGGGTTCGGCGGCCGCTGCGGGGGCCGGGCCGGGGCCGGTCGGCCGGGCACGTTGGCGGAGCCGCCGGCAGCGACCGGGGCGGGCGCGGCGGCGGCGGCCAGCTCCTGGCGTCGCTGGCGGGACCGCGCCAGGCTCTCCACCACGAACGTCAGCAGCAGGGCGAGCGCGGCGGTGCCGCCACCGGCCGCGATCACCAACTTGAGCTTGTCCTTGAGCTGCGGTTCGGGCTTCTGTGGCGGGATGATCTCGGTCATCCGGATCATGTCCCGCTCCTTGACGTCGTTCTCCGACTGGATCTTCGCCAGCTTGGCCTCGGCGTACCGCGCGATCGTCGCGGTCGAGGCGAGCAGGTGGGCCTGGTCCGTGCCGGTGATGGTGAAGGTCAGGAAGGGTCCCTGCGCGCCCTCGGCCAGCCCGACCTCGAAGTCCTCGGTCACCCCCATCTTGAGCAGCTCCGCCTGGGCATCGGTGGATTGGAGGCTGCGACCGAGGAAGTCGGCGGTGGCGACCAGGGAACCGTTGAAGTTGAGGAACGGGTTGTCGTTGTGCTCGCCCGGCGTGGCTGCATCGGTCGCGACCGGCGAGCTGAGCAGGCTGACGGTGGTGGTCGACTGGTACGAGGTCGGCACCAGCACGAAGGCGGCAATGCCGAGCCCGACCGCCAGGACCATCATCGGCAGGAGGATGTACCAGCGGGCGCGAGCCACCGAGAGGATCTCGCCTAGGTCCACGACGCCCCTCCAACTTCTCTAGGACGTCAGTCGTCGGTAATTGAAAGAGCATTCCTCGACACCGGGGACGGTTCCGCGCCGAAGGTCGAAGTCAAGCTATACAGACCGGAGGCACGACGGCTACCGCCGATCCGGTCGAGTTGCTTGCTGCATTCGTCCATGCCCCGTGGCATCCTCCACGCCTGAGTCGTCACACAGCATAAGCGGCGAGCGGACCAGAAAGGACCCGAAGGGCGTGTATATGTCTGATGTCTTGGCGACGCTGCGTCGGCGGTGGTATCTCGTCGCCACCGGCCTGGTGGTCACCGCGCTGGCCGGCCTGGGCGCGCCCCAGGTCACGCCGCGTTACCTCGCCTCGGAGGTCGTCGTGATGCAGCCGCCGGTCTCGCCCTACGCGCCCAACCCGATGACCGGGCTCTACCCGTCGATTTCGATCACCGGAGCGGCGGTGGCGCAGCGGCTGAGCACGCCCGACGCGAAGGCGCGCCTGCGGACGGCGGGAGTGACCGGTCCGTACGCCTTCCAGCCCCGCAACACCGGCACCAACCAGGAGCCCCGGTACGTGATCGGCTCGATGACCATGACGACGATCGCATCCGACGAGGAGAGTGGGCTGCGCGCGCTCGCCGTGCTCAGGGACGCCTTCGAGCAGGAGCTCAAGAGCTTGCAGGACCGGTGGAAGGTGGCTCGGCAACTGCGCATCACCACCGCCGTCCTCGTCCCGCCGAGCGCGACGTTGCAGCCCCACTCGCCGTCACGGGCCCTGGTCGGCGCCGGGCTGCTCGGCGTCATCGCGACCCTGGCGGTGACCCTCTGGACCGACGAATTTCTCCGCCGCCGCGGCACGCGCCGATCGGTGAACGTGACCCGGTGACCGATCGTCCGCATCAGAGTTGCCGACGTTGCCGCAGGTCAGGGCCAGGAAACGGGCACATTCGGTGAGTCCTCTGTAAACATCCCGACACGCCGGGCGACCCAACGGTTGATTGTTTACTCAATCAGCGGCGGGGAGCGTACGCAGGGAATCAGCTCGAACGTGAACCGAGGTGACCCGGACGTGATCAATTCCCGGCCCCACATCACCATCCTCGTGGCCAACCTTCCCGCCGAACGCGATCGCCGAGTCATCAGGGAATGCCTGAGCCTCGAGGCATATGGCTTCGACGTCACCGTCATCGCGCCACGTGGCGACAAAAGCCTGCGCACTTTGCCGGGCAGTCGGAGCACTCGGCTACGCCCCTATCCAACCTTTGTCTACGGCCACGGGGTACTTTCGTACGGCGTCGAATTCGCCTGGTCGTTCCTCTGGATCGCCGTCCGCCTGCTGGCCGAGGTGCTCGGTGGACGGGCGCACGCGGTGCAGGTGTGCAACCCGCCCGATGTCTACTGGCCGCTGGCGCTGCTGCTGCGGGCCCTGGGCCGCCCTTGGGTCTTCGACCACCACGACCTATGCCCCGAGGTCTACGCGTCCCGCGTCGGCACCCCGAACAAGTGGGCCTTCCGGGTTCTCCGGGCCTTCGAGTGGCTGACCCTGCATACGGCCACCGAGGTCGTGGCCACCAACGAGTCGTTCAGGGACAACGCCGTACGGCGTGGCGTCTCGCCGGCACGGGTGACGGTGGTCCGCAACGGTCCGACCCGGGGGGAGGTCGCCGAGCCGGGCGAAACCACCGACCCGGCGGATGGCCGCCAGGCCGACCAGAAGGTGGTCTATCTCGGTGTCTTCGGACCACAGGACAACGTGGAGGGAGCCGTGCTGGCCGCCGAGCAGTTGATCCGTCGCCGCGGGCGTACCGGCTGGCGCATGGTGCTCGCCGGCGACGGCGAGAGCATGCCGGCGCTGACCAGGCTCGCCACGGACCGGGGCCTGACGGACGTCGTGGAGTTCACCGGTTGGCTCGACGGCGTGGCCGTCGACGAACTGCTGCGCACCGCGACGGTCGCGATCCAGCCCGACCTGCCGACCCGGATGAACGAACTGTCCACCATGGCCAAGACCGTCGAGTACCTCGGCCGTGGTGTGCCGGTCGTGGCGGTGGACCTCCTCGAGACCCGTCGCAGCGTGGGTGAGGCCGGCGCCTACGTCCCCACCGGTGCACCGGAGGAGTTCGCCGAGGCCATCGACGAGCTGCTGGACGATCCGGCTCGCCGGGCGCAGATGCGGGCCGTCGGGCTGGCCCGCTTCCGGGAGACCCTCGCCTGGGAGCACCAGGCCGACGCCTACGTCGCGGTGTGGCGCCGGCTCCTCGCCAAGCGACTCCCCGACGGCGTTGCCACGCCCGCCTCCCCCGCCGGCGCGGTGGCCGGACCGGCCACGCGGGCGGGCGACGCGGCGCCGGCCGAGCACCACCCGTCGGCGGCGACCGAGGACCGGGTAACCACGCGGTGACCAGCATCGTCATCGCCGCCCACAACGAGCGCGCCGTCATCGGCCGCTGCCTCGATGCCCTGCTGGCCGAGGCCGCGCCCGGCGAGTTCGAGGTCACCGTCGTCGCCAACGGCTGCACCGATGAGACCGCCGCCATCGCCGCCGCGCGACCGGGGGTACGGGTCGTCGAACTCGCCGAGGCCGGCAAGCCGGCCGCCCTGAACGCGGGGGACGAGGCCACGCGCGGATTCCCGCGCATCTATCTCGACGCCGACATTGTGCTCTCCACACAGGGGGTACGGGCCGTCGCCGCGGCGCTTGACGGACCGCACCTGGCCGCGACGGTCCGCCGGGAGCTCGACCTAACCGGCCGGCCGATACTGGTGCGCGCCTACTTCAGCGTCCACCGCCGTTTGCCGGTCTTCCGGGACGGTCTCTTCGGGCGCGGCGTGATCGGACTGTCCGAGGCCGGTCGGCATCGCTTTGACCGGTTCCCGGCGCTCGTGGCCGACGACCTCTTCCTCGACTCCTTGTTCGG
Source organism: Micromonospora sp. NPDC005161 (assembly GCF_053599855.1). Classification (NCBI taxonomy): domain Bacteria; kingdom Bacillati; phylum Actinomycetota; class Actinomycetes; order Micromonosporales; family Micromonosporaceae; genus Micromonospora; species Micromonospora sp. NPDC005161. The sequence goes on along the minus strand of NZ_JBSFYQ010000026.1, from coordinate 73,849 downwards.
GGCAGCCGAGAAACGGCAGGTCGACACGGTGAGCTCACGGGTGGCGACCCCGCGGCGCACCGGGGACCTGGTGCGCCGGCTAAGCCGGGTCCGCAGAGGCAACTCGGCCATGCGTGCCGCCGCCGGCCAGGGCCAGGTCGGGGCGCGCGTCCACCCCGCGGCCCGCCTCTCCTGGCTCCGTGACGTGGTCCTCCCCCGGCCCTGGCTCGCCCCGGCGGCGCTCTGCTATGTGGCGATCACGGTCCTCGCCGCGCTGTCCGCCCGGAGCCACGCTGAAGGCGCGGCCGGTTGGGGGCGCGACGACTCGTCCCGACAGGAAGAGGCGCATGCCCCAGTCCGACGGTAGGCACGTGCCGACCGGCACCACGGTCAACATCTGCTTCCACGGCATCGGCGAGCCGCGCCGGGACCTCGAGCCCGGCGAGGAGCGCTACTGGATCCGGCCGGACCAGTTCCACGCCATCCTGGACGACCTGCTCAGCTGGCCGTCGGCGCGGATCAGCTTCGACGACGGCAACCTCTCCGACGTGCGGATCGGTCTGCCCGGGCTCACCGCCCGCGGCCTGTCGGCCGAGTTCTTCGTCCTGGCGGGGCGGCTCGGGACGGCCGGCAGCCTGGACGCAGACGACGTACGGGAACTGCAGGGTCACGGCATGACGATCGGCACGCACGGATTGCACCACCGCTCGTGGCGCGGAATGGACGAGCAGACCACGTACGACGAGCTCGTGACGGCCCGGTACCGTCTCGTCGAGGTGGTCGAGCAGGACATCACGACGGCCGCCTGCCCGCTCGGGCAGTACGACCGGCGGGCGCTCGGCGAGCTCCGGCGGCTGGGCTACACCGCAGTCTTCACCAGTGATCGCCGGCCGGCCAGGCGAGCGGCATGGCTCCAGCCGAGATTCAGCGTCCGCCGCGACGACACGCCCGCCACTCTGCGGGCTGCCGTCGGGGCCAGCCGAGGCTGGCCCCGACGGATCCGGGGCGAGCTGGTGAGCGTGGCCAAGCGCTGGCGGTAGCCGGCGTCACCCGGCGGAGTGCACGGTCGCCGGCCCCGGCACCTCCCGGATCTTCGCGGGCCTGAGCAGGTCCCGCGCTGCTGCCCGGCTGGTCTGCCGACCGAGCAGGGCGCGGCTGGCCTCACGAGCCAGGAGCACGAACCAGTAGACCGCGGTAGACGCCAGGCCGTGCCGACGGCGGTAGAGGCGTACCCGATTGAGCGTGAGCAGCGCCCACAGCTTCGGCGAGTGCCGGGAGTCACCCTCCAGGTGCACGGCGCGGGCACCGGGTACGAAGCGCGTGACGAGACCCGCGTCCCGGGCCCGCAGGGCGAAGTGGGTCTCCTCCGAGTAGAGGAAGAAGGACTCGTCCCACGGGCCACACCGCTGCCAACACTCTCGACTGATCAGCAGCGTGGAACCCTCGGCCCAGTCGGTGACCGTCTCCCGGGCGTACCGGCGATCGTCGGTCACCACCTCGCCGATCACGGCATAGCGGCCGGCTCTCCGAGCCCCGAGAATGGCGTCCCCGAGGGCCCGCAGGATGGTGGGTTCGCGGCGCAGCGTCGTGATGAGCGCGCCGACACCATCCACGATATGCGGCACCGCTATGCCGGTGCCGTTCGTGCCGAGGGCGGCCAGCAGGGTCTCGACGCAGCCTGGCCGGAGCCGGACGTCGGGGTTGAGCACGAGCACCGCCGCGTGCGGCGGCGCCGCGGCCACGGCCGCGTTGATACCGGCGGCGTAGCCCGCGTTGCGTCCCATCTCGACCACGGTCGCTTCGGGCGCCAGGCGACGCAGGGCCGCCACGGTGCCGTCGGCGGAGGCGTTGTCGGCGACCGTGAGGTGCCAGGACAACCCGCCCAGCCCCGGGCCCAGTGCCGCGAGGAGATCAGGCAGCAGCCGCTCGCTGTTGTAGGTCACCACAACGACGGCAACCCTCACCTCGGTAACGCTCATCAGGTGCTCCCATCCATGAAATGCCGGGTGTCACCGCTCGTGCAGCCTGGCGCGGAGACCGCGCAGGATTCGGCCCGTCCCGCCGCTGCGGAGTCGAGCCCCGACGGCGCCGGTGCGCACCGAGCGCGCCAGCGCGAATTGTGCCCGCCGGGCGCCGGCCACCGCCCACGACCGGCCGACGCGTCCCTCGGCCACCGGCACCTCGTCATTTGACAGCCGGCTCTTGTAGAGCGCCTCGGACTTGCCGAGGTCGATGTGCTCGATCCCATCGGCCGCACCGGCCTCGGCCATGCGGAGGCAGAGCAGGATGCCGGCGGAGTGCCGCGCCAGGTCGACGTCGTACGCGGGGAACCAGTAGGCGAGCACCGACCGGCTCCGCAGCCCGAGGTGGGCGGCGACGGGCTGGTCTCCGGCGTAGAGCGTGGAGACGACGGCCCGGCAGCCGGCCGCGGAGGACTGGGACAACTCCGTGAGCACCGCCTGGATCCACGGCGTCCGGAACCGGTCGTACTGCTGCGTCCGGCGGTACTGGTCCGACTTCCAGCGCCGCAGCGCGAGCATCACGCCCTCGCTGCGGTCCTCCCACTCGAACCGCTCCTCGCCGAGCTCGCGCACCATGCGGCGCTGCTTGCGCAGCGCCTGCCGAATCAGGTTCCCGTCGGTCATCCGGTCGTCGACGTAGCTCTGGTAGCCCTTCGACAGGTCGATGATGGGAGACCCGGCCACCCGAGCCTGGTACGGCGCGAAGGGTGCCTGATCGGCCAGCAGATGGTCGAACTCCCACACGGCCAGCCCGCACGCCTTCAACAGCCGGACCGGGTCCCAGTCCAGGCCGGGACGGTGCACCAGGCCTTGACAGTCGGAGATGCCGGAGCCAATCGGCACTCCGATGACCCGATGCCTCACCTCATACGGGAAGAAGCCGACGATCTTCGGGCCGTCCTGCAGCACCGCCACCCGGGCAGTGGGGCGGCTACGACCGACCGCGAGGGCGAATTCCGGGGCGAGGAAGGGATTCTGCAGCCTCGGCTGGGACTCCTGCATCTGCCGCCACTCGGTGACCTCGGCCGGGCCGAGGTCACTCGGACGGACAACGGAGATCTGCATCGGTCGCCTTTCCCTGGACAACGCTGTTTTCGCCGCGGTTCATCGTGCCCGCTCCCGACGCAAAGGTGAACCGGGGCCGGTGTCGGTTAGCCGTCTGCGCATGTGGACCTGTGGTGGCCCGTCGGCACCGTTCGGACGGCCGGGCCCAGCCGTCGGTACGCTCCGGCGCTTCACGGGCGGCCAAGGGCCCGGTACTCCCAACCCGCCGCTTGCCATCGGGCCGGGTCCAGGGCGTGCCGGCCGTCGGCGATACGCGGCCTCGCCACCACCGTACGCAGCGCCGCCGGGTCGATTTCCCGGAACTGCGACCACTCGGTCAGCAGCACCACCACGTCCGCGCCGGTCGCCACATCGAAGGCGCTGTCACCGTATTCGAGCGCCGGATACGCCCGGCGCGCGTTGGCCATGGCCACCGGGTCGAAGACCCGCACCCGTGCCCCCGCCCGGTGCAGGGCGCTCGCGACGTCGAGCGCGGGCGCGTCCCGGATGTCGTCAGAGTTCGGCTTGAACGCCGCGCCCAGGGCCGCCACCCGGACCCCGCGCAGGTCCCCGCCGGCAAGATCGCGTACCAGGTCCACCATGCGTTCCCGGCTGCGCTGGTTGATCCCGTCCACCTCGCCCAGGAAGGCCACCGCCCGCCCCACGCCCAACTCCTCGGCCCGGTGCATGAACGCGCGGATGTCCTTGGGCAGGCACCCGCCACCGAAGCCCAGCCCCGGACGCAGGAACCGGCTGCCAATCCGCTCGTCGAGTCCCAGGGCCGTGGCCAGGTCGTGGACGTCCGCGCCGCTGGCCTCGCACACCTCTGCCATGGCGTTGATGTACGAGATCTTGGTGGCCAAGAAGCCGTTCGCCGCGACCTTGACCAGCTCCGCGGTCTGCGGATCCGTCACCAGCACCGGGCAGCCCTGGTCGACCATCGGAGCGAACACCTCGCGCAGGCGTCGCTCGGCCCACCGGGAGGAAACGCCGAACACCAACCGGTCGGGACGCATCGTGTCGTCGACGGCGAAGCCCTCACGGAGGAACTCGGGGTTCCAGGCCAGCTCCACGGCATCGCCGGCCGGCGAGACGGCGTGCATCAGGTCGGTGAGCCGGGCAGCGGTGCCGACCGGAACCGTGGACTTGCCGACGACCAGCGCACGTCGGTGCAGGCCACAGGCCAACGTGATCAGCGCCGCCTCGACATGCCGCAGGTCAGCCGCGTACGAACCGGCCCCCTGCGGGGTCCCTACGCAGAGGAAATGGACGTCGCCGAAGTCGGCCGCCTCGGCCAGGGACGTGGTGAAGCGCAACCGCCCCGAATCCAGCGCCTTCGCCAGCAACTCGGGCAGCCCGGGTTCGAAGAAGGGCACCTCGCCCGCGGCCAGCCGCTCGATCTTGTTCGCGTCGACGTCGACGCCGAGCACCTGGTAGCCGAGCGCGGCCATGCACACCGCGTGGGTGGCCCCCAGGTAGCCGGTGCCGATGACGGTGAGCTTGGGGGCAGTGCAACCCACCGGTTCGATGCACCCGGTGTCCATGGTTTCCTCCAGACGGATCAGGACGCGACCGACAGCGCGTGCGCCAGTCGTGCGATGACGGGGTGCGGCGCGGTCAGTAGGCTCCGGAGCTCCGGACGACGGCGCTCAGCGTGCGGACCAGGATCACCAGGTCCATGGTCAGCGACCAGTTCTCCACGTACGACAGGTCGAGTCGGATGGACTCCTCCCAGGACAGGTCCGACCGGCCGGAAACCTGCCACAGCCCGGTCAGGCCGGGCTTGACGACCAGACGCCGGCGCATGTCCGACGGATAGTTGGCCACCTCACCCGGCAGCGGCGGCCGCGGTCCGACCAGCGACATGTCGCCCCTGAGCACGTTGACGAGCTGCGGGACCTCGTCCAGCGAGAGCCGGCGCAGCCAGCGCCCGACCCGGGTCACCCGGGGGTCCTGGCGCATCTTGAACAGCTCCCCGTCGGTCTCGTTGCGGTCGAGCAGTTCCGCCAGGCGTTCCTCGGCGTTCACGTACATGGTCCGGAACTTGTAGATGCGGAACGGCCGGCCGTTCTTGCCCACCCGCACCTGACGGAAGATGGCGGGCCCGCCGGCACCCGGGCTCATCCGGACCAGCACGGCGATCGCGAGCAGCACCGGGGCGGCGACGATCAGCAGCAGGAACGCCGACACCCGGTCGAAGACCGCCTTGACGACCCGCCGGCCGCCCTTCAACCGAGGGTGCTCGACGTGCAGCATCGGCAGGCCGTCGACGGGTCGGACGGTGGTGCGGTCGCCGGCCACGTCCACGAGGTTGCTGGCGACGATCAGGTCGACCTCGTCGCGTTCGAGTTGCCATCCCAACCGGCGCAGGGCGGATCCCGCCATCTCGGGACAGGAGAGCACGACGATCGTGTCCGCGCCCGCGCCCGTGACGGCCGCCGGAACGTCCGCGAAGGTGCCGAGGATCGGCGGCAGCCCGCTGGCGCGTGGCTCCGCGGTTGCCACCGGCAGATGCGGGAGACAGGCGCCGACCACGCCGAGCCCGTGGTAGCACTCGCGGCGCAGCCTCCTGGTCATCTCCGCGACGGCGGTTTCGTGCCCGACCAGGATCACCCGGTGCAGCCGCTCACCGCGGGCCCACGACCGGTGAAGCTGCTGGCGGACCAGGTAGCGCATCGCGACGCCGGCGACGGTGACCAGTGGCATTGCGATGATCACGTAGCCTCTGGCGAGTCGGAAGTCGAACGCGAGGGAGACGACCGCCAACATGGCGGTAACGGCGAGACCGGTTTGGAAGACCCGGACGTACTCATCATTTCCTACGAATAGATGGCGCGATTCATACGCTCGGTTGAGGGTGAGCGCCAGCACCCAGGCGAACGGCAGCGCAAGGGTGAGCCAGAGATGACCACGGTTGTACGGCTCCGCCGTCGCCGGGCCGAATCTAAGGCTCAGCGCCACCCCGGCCGACCCGGCACTGGCCGCGAGGTCGACGAGGCAGAGTGTGGCCACGTAACGGGACTGCCATCCAGTCCGCAGCGGATTGACCGAATGGCCTATCGGCGCCCACTCACCCTGCCGCCTAGTCGTGTCGTCAATGACCTGCGCGATTTCTACCAATGCACACCGCCCCACGTACACGGGCCGACCAGCCACACCCCTGCGGCTCGTCGTCCGGCTCGAGTTGGTGGTACCCGCGAAGACTATGCGTCCGGGATCCCCTTCCCAGAGGCGTAGGCGGGACCGACTGAGGTGAGCATGCTGACCACGGACTCAATGCGCCAGCATCGTGTTCGGCATTTCTGAGCCAAAGTCGAATTGCCGACTACGCACGCGCTGACTGGCGGCCGACCGCATACCGAACCGGCGTTTCACAATGGCCGTCCAGTTGCCCTGGTCAACCGAACGAGGCGGCGGTGACACTTTCGGACGTTGTCAGAATCGTTCGGTTTCCGGTCCCCAGGTGACCCTTCGCGGCCGGTAGCCTCGCGCCATGCGCGGAATACTTCTCGCCGGCGGCACCGGAACGCGGCTGTGGCCGATCACCCGTGCAGTGTCCAAGCAACTCATGCCAATCTTCGACAAGCCGATGATCTACTACCCCCTGTCCACATTGATCATGGCGGGCGTACGCGAGATCTTGATGATCACCACACCCGAGGATCAGGACCAGTTCCGTCGCGTGTTCGGTGACGGGGCCCAACTGGGGCTGCGGCTGGAGTACGCCGTACAGCCACGCCCGCAGGGAATCGCGCAGGCCTTCCTCGTCGGCGCCGACTTCATCGGCGCCGAATCCGTGGCCCTGGTGCTCGGCGACAACATCTTCCACGGCGTCGGGCTCGGCCGGCAGCTCGCCGGTCACGGAGACCTCGTCGGCGGTCGGATCTTCGCCTACCAGGTGGCTGACCCCGGGGCGTACGGAGTGGTCGACTTCGACGCCGACGGCAGAGTGCTCTCGATCGAGGAGAAGCCGGCGGGGCCGAAGTCCCGCTACGCCGTGCCCGGGCTGTACTTCTACGACAACCGGGTGGTCGACTTCGCCCGCAAGCTCACGCCCAGCGCCCGTGGCGAGCTGGAGATCACAGCGCTGAACGAGATCTACCGAGAGCTGGGCGAGCTGTCCGTGACAGTGCTGGACCGGGGCACCGCCTGGCTGGACACCGGCACCTTCACGTCAATGATGCAGGCCGCCGAGTTCGTCCGGGTCATCGAGGAGCGCCAGGGCATGAAGATCGGGTGCGTCGAGGAGGTCGTCTGGCGGGCAGGCCTGATCGACGACGACCAGCTGCGGACGCTGGCCGAGCCACTGTCCAGGAGTGGATACGGCGACTACCTGCTCGGCCTGCTGGACCAGCACCACCGCCGGGAGGTACGCCGATGAAGATCCGGCCGTTGAGCATCGACGGGGCCTGGGAGATCAGCCCGCAGCAGCACGGCGATCCGCGCGGGTTGTTCCTGGAGTGGTACCGCTCCGACCGGCTCGCCGCCGTGGTCGGCCATCCGCTGCGGCTCGCCCAGGCCAACCTCTCGATCTCCGCGCACGGCGTCGTCCGTGGCATCCACTTCGCCGACGTGCCCCCCGGCCAGGCCAAGTACGTGACGTGCGTCCGGGGGGCGGTCATCGACGTGGTGGTGGACGTCCGAATGGGCTCGCCGACGTTCGGGCGGTGGGAGGCGGTCCGTCTCGACGACGACGACCGTCGCGCGGTCTACCTAAGCGAGGGCCTGGGACACGGCTTCTGCGCGCTGACCGACGATGCCACCCTCAGCTACCTCTGCTCCACCAGGTACAACCCAGCCGCCGAGCACGCCGTGCACCCGCTCGACCCGGAGCTGGCGATCAGCTGGCCGACCGAGGCGCCGCTGCTGTCGGCGCGGGATGCCACGGCGCCGACCCTGGCCGAAGCGCGGGCAGCGGGCCAGCTCCCGGACTACCCGACCTGCCGGTCCCAGCTGGCCGGCCGGACCTCCGGTACGACGCCCGCCTCGACGGAAGGAAGTCACCCGTGAGAATCCTGGTCACCGGCGGAGTCGGATTCATCGGGTCGGAGTACGTGCGCATGCTGTTGGCCGCGCCGGGCAGCACCGGCCCGAGGGACCCGCAGGTCGAGCCGACCGCCGTCACGGTGCTGGACAAGCTGACCTACTCCGGAAACCGGCAGAACCTGGCGCCGGTGCGGGATGACCGACGGCTGCGGCTCGTGCCGGGTGACATCTGTGACAGTGCCCTCGTCGACGAGGTCGTCGCCGACCATGACGTGATCGTCCACTTCGCCGCCGAGTCCCACGTGGACCGTTCCATCGAGGGCGCCGCGCCGTTCGTCGTCACCAACGTGCTCGGCACCCAGACCCTGCTCGACGCCGCACTGCGGCACGGCACGCAGCGGTTCGTGCACGTCTCCACCGACGAGGTGTACGGCTCCATTGACGAGGGCTCCTGGACAGAGACCTGGCCGCTGTCGCCGAACTCCCCGTACTCGGCTTCCAAGGCCGGCTCCGACCTGCTCGCCCTGTCCTACCACCGCACCCACGGCATGGACGTGGTGGTCACCCGCTGCTCCAACAACTACGGGCCGTACCAGTTCCCCGAGAAGATCATCCCGCTGTTCGTCACCAACCTGCTCGACGGCGGCACGGTGCCGCTCTACGGCGACGGCGGGAACATCCGCGACTGGCTGCACGTGCACGACCACTGCCGAGGCATCGCGCTGGTCCAGCACAAGGGCCGTGCGGGTGAGGTGTACAACATCGGCGGCGGCACCGAGCTGACCAACAAGGAACTCACCGGCCGGCTGCTGCAGGCGTGCGGCGCCGGCTGGGACCGGGTCGTACCGGTCGTCGATCGCAAGGGCCACGACCGCCGCTACTCGCTGGACATCACCAAGATCAGCGAAGAGCTAGGGTACGCCCCCAGCATCGACCTCGAGCGCGGTCTGGCGCAGACCGTGCGCTGGTACCGGGACAACCGGGCCTGGTGGGCGCCGCTGAAGGCGGCCAACAGGCCGGCCGTCGCCGCGTGAGTCGCCTGCTGGTCACCGGCGCCGGCGGCATGCTGGGGCGGGATCTGCTGGCCGCGCTGCGGCCGCGGGACGACCTGTCGGTCACCGCCACCACCCGCGCCGACCTCGACATCGCCGACCCGGACGCGGTGCGGGACGCCGTCGCCGGGCACGACCTCGTGATCAACACCGCGGCGTGGACCGACGTCGACGGGGCCGAAGCCCGGGAGCAGGCCGCCACCGCCGTCAACGGCGACGCGGTCGCCAACCTGGCCAGCGCCTGCGCCGCGACCGGGGCGCGGATGATCCACATCTCCACCGACTACGTCTTCCGAGGCGACGCCACCGAGCCGTACCCGGAGGACGCCCCGACCTGTCCGGTCAACGCGTACGGGCGCAGCAAACTCGTCGGAGAGCTCGCCGTGACCCGGTTGCTCCCCGACGCCGGCTACGTCGTGCGCACCGCCTGGCTCTACGGCGCGCACGGGCCCAACTTCGTCGCGACCATGCTGCGGCTCGCCGGGGAACGCGAGCGGCTCGACGTGGTGAACGACCAGCGGGGGCAACCCACCTGGTCATACCGGCTGGCGGAGCAGCTCGTCGCGCTGACCGGCGCGGCGCTGGCCGGCCACGCCGCCCCCGGCGTCTACCACGGCACCGCCTCGGGCGAGACGACCTGGTACGGCCTGGCACGCGCCGTGTTCGACCTGCGCGGCCTCGACCCGGACCGCATCCGGCCGACAACCAGCGACGGTTACCGGCGGTCCGCGCCCCGTCCGGCGTACAGCGTCCTGGGCCACGACCGCTGGCGTGCGGCGAACCTGCGGCCGCTGGCGGACTGGCGCTCGGCCCTGGCTGAGGCATTGGCCACCGGTCGGACCCGTTAGGCGGGCAGCTCCAGCAAATACTCCTCGACCTCGGCGCCGCGGCCGTTGGCGTACCCGTGGTCCTCGCCAACCACCACGAAGCCGCACTTGCCGAGCACGGCGAGGGATGCGGCGTTGTCCTTGGCGGCGCGGGCGTGCACCGGCCGCTGCGGCAGCTCGCGCAGCAGCGCGGCCAGGGCCGCGGTGGCGTGGCCCCGCCCCCAGCGGGCCGGGTCGATCCAGTAGGTGACCTCGGTGCGCTCGCCGTCCGGGAAGGCGCTCACGTGGCCGACCACCGCCCCGTCGACCTCTGCGGTGCGGACCAGGATCTCCGGGTCGGTGAGCACCCGCGCCCAGTGCCGGGCGAACTCCCGGTGGTCGGCCGGGTCCGCCGGGCCGAACGCGGCCACGTCCGGTCCGGGCGCCAGCGCCGGAGCAGGCGCTCATCGAGGCGAGCGGCCAGGCCGGGCTGCTGGTGGTCGGCTCGCGGGGGCGGGGCGGCTTCGCCGGTCTGCTGCTCGGCTCGGTGAGCCAGGCGGTGGTGCAGCACGCCAACTGCCCGGTGCTGGTCGTCCACCGCCACGAGAGGTGACCGCAGCCCGCCGGGGTGGACGCCCCGGCGGGTGCGGCGGTGGTCAGGACTCGGTGCGGTTGAGCAGCTGCTCGAAGCTGGTGGTGAGGGCGAACGGATCGGCGGGGCCGGCCGCCGGCGGGCGTTGCCGGACCTGCTCGGCCAGCTCGCGACCGGCGCGGTCGATGCGGGCCCGCAGCGCGCCGTCCGCGCTGCCGGCGGACCAGTCCTCCGGGGCGGCGAAGACCGCGGTGGGCATCACCACGGCGTGCAGGTAGCTGAACATGGGCCGCACGGCGTGCTCCAGGGAGAGCGAGTGCCGGGCGGTGCCACCGGTGGCGCCGATCAGCACCGGCCGGCCGATCCTGCCCCGGGCGGTCATGAGCGCAGGAGCTCAGCATCAGCCGCCGCCGACGTGGCGGAGGACGGCCAGGACGCGGCGGTTGTCGCTCTCCGAGGACGGCAGACCGAGTTTCGCGAAGATGTTCGCCACGTGCTTCTCCACGACTCCGGAGGTGATGACAAGAGCCGCCGCGATTCCGGCGTTGGATCGTCCCTCGGCCATCAGCGACAGCACCTCGCGCTCGCGGGGGGTCAGCGACGCCACCCCGGCCGTGTGCTGCCCGGCCCGCATCAGGTGGCCGACCACCTCCGGATCCAGCGCGGTGCCGCCGGATGCCACGCGGGTCAGCGCGTCCACGAAATCGGCGACGTCGGCGACTCGGTCCTTGAGCAGGTATCCGACGCCGGTCGGCCGGTCGGCGAGCAGGCGGGTCGCGTAGCGGGTCTCCACGTACTGGGAGAACATCAACACACCGACGTCGGGATGGTCGCGTCGGATGTCGATCGCGGCGCGCAGTCCCTCGTCGGTGTGCGTCGGTGGCATCCGGATGTCGATGATGGCTACGTTCGGCATGCTGGTGGCGATCGCGGACCGCAACGCATCCGCGTCGGCCACCGCCGCGCACACCTCGAAACCGCGGTCGGTGAGCAGCCGGACCAGCCCTTCGCGCATCATCGCGGCATCCTCCGCGATCACCACCCGCATGTCGTCGCCTCCGTTCACACGTGTGTGGGCAGCTGGATCTCGACCCGGGTCGGACCACCGGTCGGACTGTGTACACGCATCCGGCCGTCCACGACGGCGATGCGGCGGGCCAGGCCGGACAGGCCGGGGCCGTCCGGGTTCGCCCCGCCGATGCCGTCGTCCGTGACGGTCAACATCAGTTGCTCGCCGGATCGGACGACGCCGAGCCCGATACGGGTCGCCCGGCTGTGTTTGGCCGCGTTCGCGAGCAGTTCGGAGGCGCAGAAGTAGGCGACGGTCTCGATCGCGGGCGCCGGGCGGTCGGGCAGCTCGACGTTCACCGCGACCGGGATGGCGCTGCTCGTCGCGAGCGTCGCCAGCGCGTCGCCGAGACCGTTGTCGAGGACCGGCGGGTGGATCCCACGCACCAGGTCGCGCAGGTCGGCGAGGGCATCCTTCGCTCCGCGGTGGGCGAGCGCGACCAGTTCGCGGGCCTGTGGGAGGTCGGGTGGCGGGCCGTCGACACCGAGCTTCTCGGTCGCCATGCCGAGGTTCATCGCCAGCGTGGCCAGCCGGATCTGCGCGCCGTCGTGCAGGTCCCGTTCCAGTCTGCGCATCATCGCGGCCGCGTCGTCGATCGCGCGGGCCCGGGTGACCTGCAGTTCGCGTACCCGCTCGGCGAGCCGACGCGGACCGAGCAGCCGTCGCATCGCGGCAAGGTCCAGGTTCGTACCGGCCCGCATCAACCACGGTGCGACCAGCAGCATGGCGAGGCCGGCCGCGGCGATGAGGAACGTTCCGGTGAACGTCCGCGTACCGATGGCGCCGAACGGCGTCAGCGCCCACACCGGTCCGAGGCGCGTTCCGGCCGGGTGGTTGCGAAACAGCGGCCACCACACCGGGTAGCTGAGGTTGACCAGGCCGAACACGTAGCAGAACGCGCCGTAGCCCTCCGGGATGGCCAGTGGCACCTTGAGCAGGCCGTAACCGACGGCGCGCCAGCCCGGTCCGTCGGAGACCACGGCGCTGATCCGCTTCGAGGGCCGGGGCGGCGGCGCGTCCACGTGCACGTCGAGCAGCCGGCCGGCGAGTGAGCGATGCACGGCTGCCATCGCGCGCCCGATCGGGGCGGCCAGCACGACCAGGAGCACGATGGTGACCGGAAACAGGACCAGGAACATCGGTGCGACGGCAGGTGCGGGCTGTTTGGACATGGCTCCGGTCGCCCAGAGGATGAGGACGCCCAGGGCCGGCACGATCGCCGGCACGCTCAGCACCGCGGCCGCGCTGAGCACGCCGACGACGCAGAACACCGCCCGACGCAGGGCCAGTGTGGTGAACGGAGCACGCAGCGCGGTCATCAGCCCCATTGTCGCTCGTCACGCGTCGCGATGGCGGAGCAGGACGCCGCCGCACAGAATCGCCACCGCCGCGTACCCGCACATGAGCAGCGCGCTGATCCAGCTGGAGAACAGCCCGGGTACCGGCGAGGTCACCGCGATCGAGTTGAGCAGCATCAACAGCGGGACGAAGCGGCCGACCTGGATTCCGCTCTCACCGAACAGGCCGGCCACGATCATCGGCACGAACATCAGACCGAACAGCGTGCCGATCGCGGCGCCGGAGTGCCGCACGATCGTCCCGATGCCGACCCCGATCAGCGCGGTGACGCCCAGGTAGACGCCGGTCAACACGACCGCGCGTAGGATCGCCGGGTCTGCGAGGGATGCGGCCGGGATGGCGGTGCCGCGGATCGCGAGCTGCCCGCCCAGATAGCCGGCGAAGCTCGCGACCAGGCCGACGGTGAGGGCCGCGCCGCCGCACACGGCGACCTTCGCGGCCAGGACGATCCGACGCCGCGGGACGGCGGCGAACGTCGAGCGGATCATCCCGTTGCCGTATTCGCCGGTCACCACCAGGACGCCGAGCGCTCCGAGGAGCAGTTGGGCCACGATGGCGCCGCCGAGGCTGTTGTTCAGGATCTGGGCGGCGGTGGCGACCGGGGTGTGCGATCGGTACCCGAGTCCCACCCCGACCCCGGCCGCGGCCATCGAGACCACCGCGGCGATCGCCAACCACCACGTCGACCGGACGCTGCTCAGCTTGATCCGCTCCATCCGGACCGCGTGCCGGAATCCGTACCTGTTCATGACGCTCCCACTCCGCGATAGTCGGTGGCCTGTGCGGTGAGCCGGAAGAACGCGTCCTCCAGGCTGTCGTCGCCGGCGGCGAGTTCGGCGACGGTCGTCTCGGCCAGCAGCCGGCCGCGACCGATGACCACCAGCCGGTCGGCGGTCAGCGCCATCTCGGCGATCAGGTGGCTGGACACGAACACCGTCCGGCCTTCGGCGGCGAGTCCGCGCAGCAGGTCCCGGATCCAGCGGATGCCCTCCGGATCCAGCCCGTTGACCGGCTCGTCGAGCAGGAGGACGCCCGGGTCGCCGAGCAGGGCCACGGCGACGCCGAGCCGCTGGCGCATGCCGAGCGAGTACGTACCGGCACGCCGCGCTGCCGCGTCGGACATCCCGACGATGCGCAACACCTGCTCGACGCGGGAGCCGGAGATGTCGTTGCTCGCGGCCAGCGCGGTCAGGTGCGCGCGGGCGCTGCGGCCGGGATGGAAGGCCCCGGCATCGAGGAGCGCGCCGACCGTCTTCAACGGCCAGTTCAGGTCCGGGTACCGGACCCCGCCGATCAGTGCCTCGCCGTGGTTCGGGGCATCCAGGCCGAGGATCATCCGCATCGTCGTCGACTTGCCGGATCCGTTCGGGCCGAGGAAGCCGGTCACCACCCCCGGTTGCACCCGGACGCTCAGCCCGTCGACGGCGACCCGGCCGCCGTAGCGTTTCGTCAGCTCACGTAGTTCGATCATAGGAACGACGCTAGGCAACGCCGACGGCGGTCAGAAGCCGGAAACCATCCGACTCCGTCTGGAGGTTTTCCGCCCCCATCAGGCTAGGCCGGTTCGGCCCCCGATGGCGCGGGCAGGTCCAGGACGTACGAGTCGCCGTCGGGGCGGAAGCCGAGCCGGTGGTAGTAGGGGGCGACCATCCCGGGCGGGCTGACCACGCGGTGGAAGCCGCGTTCGGTGAAGAGGCGACTGCGCCGGTAGACGAACTCGCCGGGCGTGAAGTCGCGGAACTTCGGGGTCACGTAGTCCAGGTCTATCTGGGCGACCCCGGGGGCCTCGGCGTGCGACAGCACCACCCCGACCACCTCGTCGGCGGTGACCACCAGGAACGCGGAGCGTCCCGGGGCATCCGGGTTCCAGCGAAAGTCGGGATTGAACCGGGCGATGTCCGGCCCGTGCACCCGCAGTGTGTGCGCCAGGAACTGGTCGCCGACGCCAACCTCCACCACCTGGTAGGTCTGCTCGTCGTGCCGGGTGGCCAGCATCCCGCGCAGGTACCAGATGTTGATCACCGCGAGCACGATGTTCAGCCCGACCATCGGCCAGACCTCGATCGCGGCGTTGTAACCGATCAGCACGAGGCAGCCGACGAGGTTGAGCCCGCGCAGCCGCAGGATGCGTGACTGCAGCAGAGACCAGACCAGCACCGCAGAGCCGGCCCAGCCGACCAGATCCAACCAGTTCACCTGGTGAGACTACAAGTGCGCGAGTACGGGCCAAAGCTGCAAACCCGGTAGTCGTGGTCAGAGCCTCCACGACGATCCTTTCCGAGGAGGCTCTGACCACTGCTGGCGGATTGGTTGGCTATCTCATAGGCGCGGGTCCTCCTGGACCTTCAGGGCGTTGAGGATCGGGTCGCCCTCGCCGATCTCGCGGCGAAGCTCGACCTTCAGATCGCCACCGGCGTGCTCGACGGTGACCGCGTTCACGTCCGCGGTCAGCGCACCCGCCCTCGCCTGCACGTCGTGGTCGTGGAGCACGGCTTTGCCGTCGACCAGAACATCGAAGGCACGCTTGCCGGCCTTGACCTTCTCGATCTCCGCGAAGTCGAGGCCGATTCGGTACTTCCCGGCGGGCGCGTTCTTGAACACGTAGCTGAACGTCTCGCCGGTCCGCTGGGTGCGGAACAGCGCGTCGTCCTCCGTGCCGGCGATGTCGGCCTTGGTGGCACGCGCCTTGCCGCCGACGTAGCCCCACGGCCGCGAGCCGACCTCCTGGTCGGGCGACCAGACGAAGCCGTCGGCACCGACGTACCCGGACCCGCCCACGTCGACGCCCTTCCAGTAGGCGGAGGTCGCCAGGCGGACCGGCTTGAGCTGAGCTTCGCCCTTGCCGGCGTTCGACGCCACGAGCACGTCCCCGACGAGCACGCCGGGCTCGACGTCGGCGTTGTCGGCCGTCGCCGTGACCGTGGTGGACTCGCCGACCGCGAGCTTGACCGTGCCGGTTGCGGCCGCGCCCGTGAGGGTCAGCCACGGAAGGTCGGCGGCCTCGTGCCCGCCGTCGCCGGTGCGTTTCTGCTCGCTGATCCGCACCTCGAGCGGGGCGGAGCCGGTGTTGGTCACGGTCACGTCGGCCGTCGCCTTCTGGTCCGGGCCGACGAGCCAGTCAAGGTCACCTCCGGTGACGGTGGCGACGCCCGCGGTCAACGCCGTGTCGATCACCTCGGCCTGATCCTTCTTGGCGATGGTCACCGGGCGGCTGGCGGTGACATAGTTCGGCGTCGAGACCTCCACGGTGTTCTCGCCGACCAGCGCCTGGGCCTTCCACCGGCCCTTTGCGTCGGCCGTGATGACCCGGTCACCGCTCGGCCCCCTGAGCGTGACGATCGCGCCCGCGATCGGCTTGCCGTCGTTCGCGTCGGTGACCGTGCCCTCGATCGTGCCCGACGCCGGGAGGGTGTACTCCAGCCCCAGGCCAGCCTTCAGAACGGGCTGGTCGAAGGAGTACTGGCTGGCGGGGTTGCGCGCCAGGCTCTCCACCCCGACCGTCGCCGACGATCCGCGACTGACGGGGTTGTCGCCGCCGACGCCGTCGCCGTACCCGATCTGGATCCGTCCGTCCTCGATCAGGGTGACCGAGAAGCTCACGCGAGCCGTCTGGTCGCTGTAGAAGGTGGCGTTGCGCCACTCGATGACCTCAGCGGCCAGCCCGTCCACCTCGGTTTTGCCGAAGTAGATGTCCGCCTGGTCGTCGACGACCAGGTCGTCCCAGAGCGGATAGATCGCGTCGAAGGCGTATGGCGACGGCAGCTCCGTGTTGTTCCCCACGGCGCTGGCCTGGTCGAAGATCAGCTGGCCGTTCGTCGTCACGCACACGCCGTCCCAGGCCGTGTCGTAGAACGGGAACAGGAAGCTCGAGTCGAACCACAGCACGCCGCAGACATCATCGCCGTGCCACCCGGACACCTCCGTGCCCTGGCGGTAGAGCCCGTCGGTCACCTTCATCGAGTACGAGCGGCCGGCGGGGGCCACCGGTACGGGGCCCGGCTCCGGCTGCTCGGGCTGGGGCTCCGGCTCCGCCTTGTCTGCGCGCGGGTCGAGCGTCACACGCAGCGCGGCAATGGTCGGGGCCCGTAGGCCCTTCGAGCCCCGCAGCTCCACGGTCAGCGGACCGCCCTCGTGCTTCACCACGGCGGTGCGCCAGTCGGCGGCGTTCGGCCCCACGGCCGCGGCCGTGTCGTACGCGTACTCCGTCAGCGATCCGTCCACGAGGACGTCGAACACCCGCTTGCCCTTGGCCACCTTCTCGATCTCGGCGAACCCGAGATCGATCGCGTAGGTGCCCTTGGGCGCGTCGGGGAAGCTGTAGAACAGCTGCTTGTCCGGCGTGGTGCGCTGCGACTGGAACAGGGCGTCGTCCGTCGTGCCTTCGATCCCGGCCTTCGTGGAGGCGACCTTCGTCTTCCCCTCGTAGCCCCACGCCTTCTTGCCGGCGGCCTGGTCGCCGGACCAGGTGTAGCCGGAGCCATCGGTGAACTTTGAGCCGCCGGCGTTGATGCCGACCTGATACTTCGTGGTCGTGAGCGTCACGGGGACGTAGGTCTTGGACTGGCGTCCGGAGTCGGACCTCACCACGATGTTCGCGCCGAGGACTCCGGGCTTGGCGTCCTTTGAGGAGATCGAGACCTTGACGGTCGTCGACTCACCCGGGGCAAGGGTGCCGCCGGCCGAGGAGAGCGACAGCCACGGCAGGTCAGTGATCAGGTCGTCCTCGACGTCGACCAGCACGACGTCGTCGGCGACCTGGTCCGCGGCCCACAGCGCCCCGGTCGAGTCGGTCTCGAGGCCGCCGCCCTGGCTCACCTTCTGGCCCGGGAACCACCACGCGTTCACCAGCGAGCAGTCGTCGGGGTCGACCTGCAGCAGGCGGGTGGGCCTGTTCGAGGTGAGGTCCGTGTACCAGATGGTGTCGGACGCCTGGTTGTAGGCCAGGCCCATCACCTCGGGCAGCGGCGGCGCGCAGAAGGACAGCAGCGCACCCGCATTGTCGTGCGACGTCCCGGCGACCGTGCCGATCATGCCGTTCGCCCGGCCGCCGACGTAGAACACGTCCTCCGTCGGGTTGTAGGCGAGTCCGGTCAGCTGCAGCGTGGACCAGTCACCCTTGATCTGCCGGGTCTCCTTCCCGGTCTCCCGGTCGAAGCAGTGGATGTAGCTGGCCGGGCTGTCCTCCATCTGGCACATGTCACCGGTCTTGGTGTCGAGCGCCATGTCGAACGCCCGGTACGCGGGGTTCCACGACGCGTCGAAGACCTTCCCGGTCGGCTTGCCCGTCACCTTGTAGGCGGTGTTGGTCCGCGCGTTGTAGTCGTGGACCCAGACGTCGCCGTCGTACCCGACGCCGGAGGGCTCCTTCTCAGCGATCGTGCCCGGGATGGCGATCCGGGTGATGACGTCCCCGCCGGAGGTCGGGCCGACCTTGCCGGCCGCCTGTGCTTCCGCAGCCTTCGCCGTCGCAGCCTTGCCGTCGACGTTCGACGGCTTCATGCCGCTCGCACCGGCCTTCCACGTGGTGAGGTCGATCGTGCTGGCCGCACCCTTCCCGGTGCGCCCGGTGGCGCCGGCGTCGTCAAGGTCAGGGTGGCGCGCGGCCTCGCCCAGGTTGTACGTGAGTGGGGCGGAACCGTTGTTGGTCAGCGTCAGCGAGCCCACACCGTTCTGGTCGGTACCCAACAGCGCGTCGAGGCCGTCAGCCTTCAGGCCGGCGACACTCGTGGTCAGACGCGCGTCGATCTTGGCCTTCGCGTAGAGCTTGTCGAGGGAGAAGGGGTATGCCGCGGTCGTGTAGTTCGGCGCGTCGACCGTCATGGTGTAGTCGCCAACCGGAAGCTGGCGATGCACGATGCCGGTGCCGTTGGTCGTGACGGTCTCGACGAGCCCATTCTTGTTCGTGAAAGAGACCTTGGCCCCGGCCACCGGCAGCCCGTCGTTCTGGTCAACGACGGTCGCGTCGAGGTACCCGAAGTCAGGCATGTCGTAGGTGACGATCATCTCGTCGTGCAGCACCGGGGCGCTGTCGGAGAACCGGATGCCGTCGACGCCGGCCCAGCCCTGCATGCCGGTGATGGCGTGCGCGCCGGCGGTCACCAGGTCGTTGGTCCCGATGCCGTCGCCGTACCCGAAGATCACCGTGCCGGAGCGGGTGAGCGTGGCCGAATAGTTGACCGGCTCCGTGTACTCCGACCGGGTCGGATAGGCCCAGAGTTTGGCGTTGCGGAACTCGACGACGAACGCGTCCTCGCCGTTGACCTTGGTGGCTGCCGTGAAGACTCCCCCGCCGGGGGCGAACTCGACGGGGGTCTGGACGTAGAACGGGAAGATGCCCGCACCGCCGCTGCCGGGTCCGGTGCCGGTGTCCGGGGAGATCACGCCGCGCAGGCTGATACCGAGGGTGTCGTGGCTGCCGTTGTAGAGCGCGATCGGGAACGGCAGCTTCACCGTCGCCCACACGCCGCTGGTGAACGCGACCGGGTCGGTGCCGCGCAGGTACTCGCCTTCGGAGACGGCGCAGCTGTAGCCGCCCTTGTCGACGACGAGCCCGACGGGGATCTCGCGCGACTCGTTCTGCGCGCCGACGGTCAGCGGGACGGTCGTGGGCGAGTAGCAGGCGTTGGGCTTGATGTTCAGCGTGTACCCGCCCTCGGGGACAGCGGCGATCGTGAACGCGCCGTTGGCATCCGTGCGTACCGGCTTCAGCGGCGTGTCCTTGACGGAGACGTCGGCGTTCGGGACGGGCTGTTTCTTGTCGTCGACGACCCTGCCGCTGATGTCGTGCTTCGCGGCGGCCGTGAGCGGCAGCTTGACGGAGGTGTCCTGGCCGAGGGAGATCGTGACGTTGGCGGTCGCGGTCAGGTAGCCGAAGACCTTGGTGCTGAGCTGGTAGTCGCCGACCGGGAGGTTTGTCGTGAACCGGCCGTCCTTGTCGGTTCCGATCGACCGGCTGAACGGTCCGCTGATCGTCACCTCGGCGGCGGGGACCGGGGCGCCGTTGGCGGTGACAACACCGGTGAGGGTGCCGCCCTGCCGGGGCGCGAGCTCGAGCAGGCGGACTAGGTCGAGCCGGCCTTCGCCGTACTTGTTGTTGAAGGCGGCGGTGCCGCCGCACTCGGTGTCATCGACGTCGACGGCCGACTCGGCGAGCAGGCGGCGGGTCTCCTCGACCTGTCCGATGAGGGTCGGGTCATAGCTCCACAGCGCCGCGACGGCGCCAGCGAGGTGGGGAGCCGCCATCGATGTGCCGGACATCTCGGTGTAGCTGTTGTTCGGGTAGGACGACTGGACGGCGACGCCCGGAGCGGAGATCTCGGGCTTGATCCGGCCACCTTCACCCTCGCCCTTGCGGGAGAACGACGCGAGCGTGCCGCTCGAGTCGTACGCGCCGACGGAGTAGGCACTCTCGGCGGAGCCGGGCGAGGAGACGGTGTCGCAGGCCGCGTACGGCGTGGTGTTGCCCGATGACCAGGCGCTGAAGATGCCCGCGGCGCTCCAGGCCTCGTCGATGGCCTGGAAGAAGTCGTCGAAGTTGTGCTCGACGGTCTGGCCCCACGAGTTGTTGATGACGTGGGGGCGCTTGGACGGGTCAGGGTTGTTCCCCTGGACGTCGGTCGGGGCGAGCAACCACCAGCCGGACTGGAGCAACGACTCGACGCCGTTGCTGTCGCAGCATCCGTTTGTCGCGATCCACTGCGCGTCCGGCGCGACGCCGACGTGGTTGGTGCCGTCGTCGCCGACCATGGTGCCCATGGTGTGCGTGCCGTGTCCGTTGTCGTCGCACGGTGCGCCGGTGCACGTGCCCCGGGTGGCCATCCAGTTGTAGTTGTGGTCGACGGTGCCGTCGGGCTTCGTGCCGCGGTACTGGTGCATCAGAGCGGGGTGGTCGAATTGGACGCCCGAGTCGAGGTTGGACACGGTGATGCCCGCACCGGTGGCTCCCATGGCCCAGGCCTGGGGGGCGTGGATGGCGTCCAGACCCCATGTGGCGGTGCCTGCCTCGGCGGCGGCCTTCGGGGCGGCGGGGCGCGCAGCCTGGTCAGCTGGGCTCTTCTCGTCCACGGGCTCGACCAGCGCGACCTGTGGCGACGCGTGGATCTTGGCGACCTGCCCGACCGAGGCGACGTCGAGCGCGAGCTTCTGCGTGCCGCCCTTGACGAGCACGGCGTTGACGAGCGGGTAGGACGTGTACTTCACGCCCGCCGCGTCGAGCTCGGCGGAGACGGACGCCGCGGAGACCTTGGCCGAGGCCTTCAGCGCGTCGTAGACGAACTGACCGCGAGTGGTCCAGTCGGCGATCTTCTTCGCCGGCCCGAGGTCGGCTTTGGTGTCGAACGTGATCCAGAAGTCGGAGACCGGCTCCGTGCGGAAGCGGCCCTTCAGGTCCGACGCGATCTTGCTGGCGGCCGCACCGGGATCCGGCTCAGCGGCCGACGCCGGTGGTGGCGAGATCATGCTCAGGCTGACCGCTACGGCCAGCGAAGCCGCGAGGGCTTTGAGTCTCATATGGGTCCTTTGACCTACAGGGGTTGATAGGGGTCGTGGTTCTTGTGGTCGTCGGCACCGTCGGCGTCGGGGGCGTCGGGGGCGTCGGGGGCGCTGACGCGCGGCTCGCGGGACAGCTCGGGTGGTGGCTGGTGCTCGATGGCGGAGTCGTCACGCGCGACAGGTCGCTCAGGCATGCATTGCCGTAGGGCTATGGAACATGGAGTCATGCTCGGGGGGACGAGTGGCCGTCGCTATCCAGTGGATACGTCAATTTTCACGACGGGTCGTCGAGGGAGTCCTCTTCTGCGAACACTCCGGCCTCCACTGCCTTGACCGCGAGCGCGGTCCGGGAGGTCACCTTCAACTTGCGCATCGCCGCACGCAGCTGTTGATCCACCGTGGCCGGTGACTTGGCCAGAATCCGGCTGATCTCCCGGTTCGTCATGCCGGCGACAACCAGTCGGACCACGTCGAGCTCACGAGGTGAGAGCCGGTCGCCGTACCCCCGTCGACCGCCGCGCCACAATCGCGGAACCTCGGCGCCGTGTTCGCGAAGCCGCTGTGCGACACGGTCCGCATCGCCGCGGGCTCCGAGCCTGAACAGTTGCTCGTACTGTGCGGCCAGCAGCTCTCGGCCCTGTTCGATCTGGCCTTGCGCCATGAGCGCCTCGGCTTGACGCTCGCGGGCGAGCATGGCGTTGTAGGGGCGCGGCAACGCGTTCCAGGCGCGCGCCGCCCGGTCGTATGCCGTCGCCGCGCGGGCGTGGTCTCCGGCTGCGGCGACCAGCAGAGCACGGCATACGGTGAGGGCGGCGCGAGGCGCAGGCGCCGTACGGCCACGCAGTCCTCTGGCGAACTGGTCGCCCAGGCGTGCAGCGGCCTTCAGGTCGCCCGCGGCGAGGTGCGCCTCAATCCGGGCGGGGACGAGGTCCGTCGCCCAGACCCAGATGCCTTTTCTCCGGACGGTGTCCATCGGCTCGTTCGTGATCTGCAGCGCCCGGCCGCTGTTTCCGTCCGTCAGCCACAGTCTGGCCAGCGCAGCGGCGGCCTCCATCGTGTCGTCGGCTGCGCCGAGACGGGCAGACTCCTCGAGGACCAGCCGGAACTGCTCCTCCGCAGCGCGCCGCCGTCCGGCTGCGGCTGCCAGCCGGGCCGCGAGGCGGATGCTGCCGAGGTAGTACGCCGGCCGGTCTCGGTCGGCATCGGCGAGTGCCGCGCTTCGCTCCGCGAGACCCTCCCACCGGCCGGTGAGCCACGCCAGGTTGGCCTGTTCGAGTCGGACGTTGTGTTGCAGTCGGGACGCCTGCTCGGCCTCGGCAAGGCGCATGGCCACGGCGAGGTGTTTTTCCGCGTCGGCGTACCGACCCCAGATCAGTGCGCCGGTCCCGACATTTGCGTGGATGCGGGCCACGTCGAGACGCTCCGCCGAGGTCGCGCCGTCGATGGGCAGGTCAGCGACGACGTCCCAGGCCTCCTCTTCGCCGAGCATGAGCAACGCAGCGGCTCGGTTGCCGGCCAGGTTCAGCCGCTCTGCGGGAGAATCGGATTCGGCGGTGAGCTCAGCGGCGCGATCCAGCCAACGCCGATGGGTCGACGCCGGCCACGGTCCCGCATAGGCCCATCCTAGATAGGTCATTGCCCGTGCCGCCTCGACCGGGTCATGGTCGAGGTTGGCCACCGCTTGCTCGAGCTCGCTGAGTGCGGCCTGCGCCTCACCCCCGGTGATCAGGAGCCGACCCAGGGGGTTGCGGATCTCGGCCTGCTGGCGGGCGGAGAGACCGGGGGTCTCCAGCACCGAGCGCAAGGTACGGATCACGCGGTGGTAGACCTCGTCGACCGGTTCACGACGGCCCAGTGCGGCAACTCCGGCGATGCGCGCGACTCGTGCCCGATCCGTCGGCGGCAACACGGCCCACGACAACAGATCGACCAGCAAGTCGACCGCCTTGGTGTGGTCACCCGAGGCCATGGCCAGCTCGGCACCCTGCTCGGCGTACCGCGCCCAGGACTGCGTCTCGCCCGCCTCACGGAAGTGGTGGGCAAGGCGTGCGACAGGCGGCGGATGGATGTCCTCCAAGGCCCGGCCGGCCAGCAGGTGGAAGTGTCTGCGGTCGGTCAACGGGATCGCTTCGTAGACAGCCGTGGCGGCCAGCACATGCCGGAATCGCCACTGGCCGCGGTCGTCTCCGTCCAGGACGCCGGCGTTGGCCGCCTCCGCGATAGCGCCGCGGCACGCAGCTGGTGACAGACCGGCGGTCACCGCGATCGTGGCCACCGATGTCCGCTCAGCCAACGTCGCCGCGGCTCGCAACACCTGCTGCGCCGTCGGCGACAGACGGCCCACCCGCTCCCGGGTGGAGTCGCGCACCGTTGGCGGCACCTGTAGCTCGCGCAGCTTCAGCCGGACCCACTGTCCGTCGCGGAAGACCAGGTCGGCGCGGTCGCACATGAGGCGAACCGACTCCTCCAGCGCCAGAGGAACGCCACCGGTCCGCTCGTGCATGAACGTCGTGAACTCCTGCGATATCGGGTTGCCGTCCAGCATCGAGGACACCAGCGCTGCCGTGTCGTTGGGTCGCATCGGCGCCAGGGCGATCCTCAGCTGGGTCACGCCAGCAGGCAACCGGGACGTCAGCCGCAGCAACAGCGATCCGACGTCCACCTCCTCCGGCCGATAGGAGATCACGAGGCTCGGCCCGTCCGATTGCTGTCGGGAGGTGACGAACAGCAGGAACTCCAAGGTCACCTCGTCGGCCCAGTGCGCGTCCTCGAGCACGAGAACGTCGACACGCAGGGCCCGCAGCAGCTCGTCCAGGGCGCGGAACAGGCGATGCCGTGCCGCCTTCGCATCGTCCAAGGGCGGCAGTGCGGGCGGCAGGTCCGAGGACCATTCAGGGAACAGGGGCCGTAACGCACCCGCAAGCTCGGTGAGCGGCAATCGCGACACCGGGCGGTCGATCCCACGGAACGCGTCGACGATCGGCCCCAACGTCAGCGACTCGCGAAGCGGTGGGCACACCGAGACCAAGGCAGTGCGCTGGTCCGGCGCGGCCAACCACTCTCGCAGCAGTCGGCTCTTCCCGATCCCCGCCTCGCCCTCTACCAGCACGATCGCCGGTGGCCGGGCCAAGGCGGCCCTGAGCGCCGCCAGCTCCCGATCACGACCCACGAAATCCGGCGTAGAAACCGTCGGTGAAGCCCGGTCGTCCTCGGGCGAGGGGTCGAGCATGCGTGATGATCTCGCTTTTCGATGCTCGTGCGCAAGTAGCATCGCGGCGACTGAAGGCCCTCGCGCTCGACCTGTGCGGCACCCCGCCGTACCCACACCTGTTCGCCAGCCTGCCCGACACCGGACGTCAGACGCTTCCCACCACCGCCGGATACAGGCCGGACCTATCGGGAGCTGACGCGGCAGGGCGCAGGCCTCACCGAGGCCCGGCGCCGCCGCGGCAAGACCGACGCCATCGATGCCGAAGCAGCAGCTCGAGCAGTCCTTTCCGGCAGAGCTACCGCCCTCGCGAAGGCAGGCGACGGCCATGTCGAGCGGATACGGCTGTTCAAGCTGGCCAAAGCCTCGGCCACCAAATCACGAGCGCAGGCCATCAACCAGCTCAAAGCCGTCCTCGTTGACGCCGACCCGGCGCTGTGCGACTCGATGACCGGGCTCAGTAGCCCCAAGCTCATCCGCCGATGCGCCGACCTGGACCCGGGCCAGCCGGACATCACGATCATCACCGAGTGGCTCTGACCGGCTTATGCAACACGCCTTAGTGCCCACCCTGCTCAGGGGCGTCGGCGGGCAGCTCCAGCAGCCACTCCTCGACCTCGGCGCCGCGGCCGTTGGCGTACCCCGAGTCCTCGGCGACCACCACGAAGCCGCACTTGCGGAGCACCGCGAGCGACGCGGCGTTGTCCTTGGCGGCGCGGGCCCACACCGGCCGGGGCAGCTCGCGCAGCAGGGCGGCCAGGGCTGCGGTGGCGTAACCCCGACCCCAGCGGGTCGGGTCGATCCAGTAGCTGACCTCGGTGCGGTCACCCACCGGGAAGGCGGTGACGTGGCCGACCACCTCGCCGGCGACCTCGACGGTGCGGACCCGGTTCGCCGGGTCGGTGAGCACCCGCGCCCAGTGCCGGGCGAACTCGCGGTGGTCGGACGGGTCGACGGGGCCGAACGCGGCCATCCGGTTGGCCTCCGGATCCTGCTGGTGCAGGAAGAACTCGACGAGGTCGTCCTCGCGGACCGGGCGCAGCTGCACGTCGGAGGTCATCGGGCGAGGGTACGCGGCGGGACCTCCGGCCCGCCGACCGTACCGTCCGGCGGGGGTACCTGCGGACCGGTGCGTCTACTGACTCGGGTAGCCGTACAGCTCCAGCAGTCGGCCCCGCGACGCCTGGAGGCGGTCCACCACGACGGCCATGAACCGGAGGTTGACCTGCCGAGCCAGGGCATCATCGGATTCGATCAGCCGCCGAACACCCTCAGCCGCGAACTCGAGCGTCGTGGTGCGGCGCACCGCGACCGCGCCGAACTGCCACCGGTACGGCGGGAAGATCCAGGACCAGCCGAGCACTCCGCCCGCGCCGATGGTCTCGATGCCGACGTCGCCCCGACCGGGCACCGGGAAGTCCAGCGCCACCTCTCCACCGGAGATCAGCCAGAACCGTTCGGCCGGCTGTCCGGCGCGGAACACCCGGTGCCCGGGGTGCCACACCACCGGTCGGGCGTACCCGGTGAGTCTCGGCAGCCACTCCTGGGGCAGGCCGGCCAGGAAGGGATGCTCCCGGAGCAGATCCAGTGGGGTCATGGTGCGGTCCCTTCCGTCGCGGCCATCGCCGGTCCCTGCTCCATCCGACTCCTTCCGGGTACACGGCGCGAGGGCCATTGGTCCCGGGCACCACGGGCGCAACGCCTCTGCCGTGCGTGATTCCGCGGCGGGAGGGTGGGACGAGGCGGGATCCTTCCGCTGTTCCCTCGTCCGCGCCGGCCCCTTCCCGGCCGGCGCGGACCCACGCCGGACCGGGCGTGACACCGCGTCCTGCGCCGGCCAGACGGCGCGTCCCTGCACCGCGGCGGTGGTGCGCGGTCGACAATGACCTGACCGACCCTGGGAGTGCCGATGAACCGACCTGTCGTGGTGGGTGTGGACGGATCCCCGTCCAGCCTCGTCGCCGCGGAGCACGCGGCCCGCGCCGCCCTGCTCCGGGCCCGGCCGCTGCTTCTGGTGCACGGCTACCTGCACCCACTCGGGTACGGCGTGCCGCTCAACCCGTACGACCTCGGGGTGCCGGCGCCCTCCGAGGAGGCGCAGAAGATGTTGGAGCGGACGGCGGCCGACCTGACCGACCGCTGGCCCGGCCTCACCGTCGAGGTGCGCCAGATCGCCGGCGGCCCCGGCGCGACGATGGTCGAGGAATCCCGCCGGGCCGAGCTCGTCGTGGTGGGCAGCCGAGGGATTGGCGGGTTCGCCGGCCTGCTGCTCGGCTCGGTCGGCGCGCAGGTGGCCGCGCACGCGCACTGCCCGGTGCTGGTCGTGCGCCCGGATGAGCAGCCGATCCCGGTGGACGCGCCGGTGCTGGTCGGCGTGGACGGGTCGGAGTCATCCCGGCTCGCCGTGGGGTACGGCGCCGACGAGGCGGCACGTCGCGAGGTCCCGCTGGTGCTGGTGCATGTCAGCCCGGCGGCCGGCGACCGGTCGGTGCCGGACGGGGTGGAGGAGTCTCAGGCCGCGTACCAGGCCGAGGCGGTACGGCTGCTGGCCGACGCCTCCCTCACCGTTCGGGCGGAGCATCCCGGCCTGCTGGTGCGAGAACATCCGGTCCGGGCGGCCGGGCCGGCCCAGGGGCTCATCGAGGCCAGCGGCACCGCGTCGCTGCTGGTCGTGGGCACCCGGGGCCGGCACGGATTCATCGGAATGCTGCTCGGCTCGGTCAGTCAGGCGGCGATCCAGCACGCGCACTGCCCGGTGCTGGTGGCGCACCCGTACGACCGGGCGGGGTGACCGGGGCGTCGTCGGCCCGGCCGAGCATCTGCAGGAAGTCGGTGGTGAGAGCGAACGGGTCGGCCGGGCCGGTAGCCGGTAGCCGGCGCTCGACCTGGTCGGCCAACTCCCCGGCCGCACGTCTGATCCGGGCCCGCAGCGCGCCGTCGGCGGTGCCGTCGGACCAGTCCTCCGGGGCGGCGAAGACCGCCGTGGGGACCACGACCGCCCGCAGGTAGCTGAACATCGGGCGGACGGCGTGCTCCAGCGCCAACGAGTGCCGGGCGGTGCCGCCGGTGGCCCCGATCAACACCGGCCGGTCGACCAGCGACTCGGCGTCCAGCACGTCGAAGAAGGACTTGAACAACCCGTTGTACGACGCGCTGAAGATCGGGGTCACGGCGATGATCCCGTCAGCACCGGTCACCGCGTCGATGGCCCCGCGCAGTGCGGTCGGCGGGAAACCGGTGAGCATGTTGTTCACCACGTCGTGGGCGTACTCCCGCAGGTCGACGACGCGCAGCTCCACCTCGGAGCCGCGCCGGACCAACTCGTCGCGGGTGGCCGCGGCGAGCTGGTCGGCGAGCAGCCGGGTCGACGAGGGCTGGCTCAGCCCCGCGGAGACCACGGCCAGGGTGCGGTGGGTCATCGCGCCACCTCCGGCGCCTTGCCCGTCACGTCGTCGACGGCGTGGACGGTGCTGTCCTTGGCGCCGCCCGCCGTGGCGACCAGCGACGCGTGCGTGGGCGCCTCCGGCACGTGCGCCGGACGCAGCGCGGCGAACTCCTTGCGCAGCACCGGCACGACCTCCTCGCCGAGCAGGTCGAGCTGCTCCAGGACCGTCTTGAGGGGCAGCCCGGCGTGGTCCATCAGGAACAGCTGCCGCTGATAGTCGCCGACGTACTCCCGGAAGCCCAGCGTGCGGTCGATGACCTGCTGCGGGCTGCCCACGGTCAGCGGGGTCTCCCGGGTGAACTCCTCCATCGACGGCCCGTGGCCGTAGACCGGGGCGTTGTCGAAGTACGGACGGAACTCCCGGAGCGCGTCCTGCGAGTTGCGCCGCATGAACACCTGCCCGCCGAGGCCGACGATGGCCTGGTCGGCGGAGCCATGGCCGTAGTGCGCGTACCGCTCGCGGTAGAGCTCGATCATCCGCTGGGTGTGCTCCTTGGGCCAGAAGATGTGGTTGGCGAAGAAGCCGTCACCGTAGTAGGCGGCCTGCTCGGCGATCTCCGGGCTGCGGATCGAGCCGTGCCAGACGAACGGGGGCACCCCGTCGAGCGGGCGCGGCGTCGAGGTGAACGACTGCAGCGGAGTGCGATGGCGCCCCTTCCAGTCGACCACGTCCTCGCGCCACAGCCGGCGCAGCAGGTCGTAGTTCTCGATCGCCAGCGGAATGCCGGCGCGGATGTCCTTGCCGAACCACGGGTAGACCGGGCCGGTGTTGCCACGGCCCATCATCAGGTCCACCCGGCCGTCGGCGAGGTGCTGGAGCATCGCGTAGTCCTCGGCGATCTTCACCGGGTCGTTCGTGGTGATCAGCGTCGTCGCGGTCGACAGCAACAGCCGCTCGGTACGCGCCGCGATGTAACCGAGCATGGTGGTCGGCGACGAGGGCACGAACGGCGGGTTGTGGTGCTCGCCGATGGCGAAGACGTCCAGACCGACCTCTTCGGCCTTCAACGCGATGGCGACCATCGCCTTGATCCGCTCATGCTCGGTCGGCTCCCGACCGGTGGTCGGGTCGACCGTGACGTCGCCGACGGTAAAGACTCCGAACTGCATGACCAGCTCCTCGCGTGACTACCGGGTCCGTCGTGGTACCCGAACATTGCGCACAACTTATTTGACGGCGCAACTATTCCGCTGGCGGACGGTTCCCCGGTGGCGCCGGTCACGTCCGCGGCCGGTCACGCCGCCCGGAACGTGACGGAAGGTGTCAGCCACTCGGGGACAGGATGTCGGCATGACCGAACGCGCCGAGGGGCACCAGCCGCACCCGGATCCTGATGTGCCGCACGCCGGTGGAGACGCCGGCGGCGTACGTGGGGTTCGAGCGGTTCACCGGCTCGCTCGCCGGCCGGGTCGGCGGTTTCGTGCTGCACCACACCGCGGGCAGCGACGGCTCGGCCCTGGCCTGGACCGTGGTGCCGGACTCGGGCACCGGCGAGCTGCGTGGCCTGCGCGGCGGCGGGCAGATCATCGGTGGCCCGGACGGCGGCCACGCCCACCTGCTCGACTACGACCTGGCCTGACCGCCGCCCGGCCGGCTCAGCCGCCGGCGACCGAGGGCAGCACCTGCACCTCGGCGTCATCGCCGACCGGGGTGGCCAGCCCGCCGGAGTGCCGGCAATCCTCCCCGTCGACGTAGACGTTGACGTAGCGGCGCAACTCGCCGCGCTCGTCGCGGATCCGCCGGGCCAGCCGCGGGTGGTCGGCGGCCAGCTCGTCGAGGACCGCCCCCAGCGTCCCGACCGCGGTGACGCTCAACCGGCTGGCGCCGCCGGCCTCGCCGCGCAGCGGACCGGGCAGCAGCACGGTGACCACCTCACACCGCCGCGGCCCGGACGCTGAGCACGTCGGGCAGGTGCGCCGCCACCAACGACCAGGAGTCGCCCTCGTCGCGACTCGCGTAGACCTCGCCGGAGCGGGTGCCGAAGTAGACCCCGCCCGGGGTGGCGTCGTCGGCGCACATCGCGTCGCGCAGCACCGCCGGGTAGAACGGGCCCTCGGGCAGCCCCACCGACAGCGGCTCCCACTTGCCGCCGGCGTCCGCGGAGCGGAACACCCGGCAGCGGTGGTCGGTGGGGAACCGCTCGCTGTCGGCCACCAGCGGGAACGTCCACACCGTCCCGGCACGCCCGGGGTGGGACACCATCGCGAAGCCGAAGTCGCTGGGGAGCCCGTCGGCGATCGAGGACCAGGTGCGGCCGTCGTCGTCGGAGCGGTAGACGCCGTGGTGGTTCTGCGCGTAGAGCCGCTCGGGGTTGCCGGCGTCCCGCGCGACCTTGTGGACACACTGGCCGAACTCCGGCCACTCGTCGGGCATGAAGTAGGCGCGGATGCCGGTGTTGCCCGGCGCCCAGCTCGCCCCGGCGTCCTCCGAGCGGTAGACCCCGCCGGTGGACATCGCGACCAGCAGCCGAGCCGGGTCACGCGGGTGGGGCAGCACGGTGTGCACGGCCTGGCCGCCGAACCCGGCCCCCCACTCGGGGCGGTGCGGATGGTCCCAGAGCGAACGGACCAGCTCGAAGCTGCGGCCACCGTCGGTGGACCGGAACAGCGCCGAGGGCTCGGTGCCGGCCCAGACCACGTCCGGCTCGTCGGGGCCGGCCGGCATCAGCTGCCAGACCCGCCCGAGGGTCGCGCCCGTGTCGGCCGGGAAGGCGACCGGGGCCTGGTCGGGCTCGTCCCATGAGGCGCCGAGGTCGTCGCTGGTGGCCACGCTGGGCCCGAAGTGTGAGCTGGTCACCCCGGCGAGCAGCCGCGGGGTGGGGCGGCGGGTGTCGACCGCGACCGCGTAGACGCCGGTCATCGGAAAGTGTGGGCCGGTGATCTCCCAACTGCGCCGGTCGTCGGCGCTGGTGGCGAGAAACAATCCCTTGGCCGTGCCGATCGCGAGCAGCGTTGCCATGACGTCCTCCGAACCGTCGGTGAGCAGGTGCGGTGATTATGGCCACACCCACCGACAGATTCGCCAGGGCACACGCCGTAGTCGCTCAGCGCCGGGCGCGGGGCACGTGCCGGCGGTACGCGCTGACCGTCGGGTCGCCGTCCAGCCAGAACCGCCACGGCAGGTCGTGCGCTCCGGTCACGCCGACCCGTGGACCGGCGGCGACCGCCTCCGCCGGCACCGGTCCCGCCGGAGGGCGCAACCGGACCGGCCCGTCGCCGAGCAGGTACCCGCCGTACGCGGCGCGGTCGATGCCGAGCGTGGCGCAGAGCCGAGCCGGCCCCCGGGCCAGGTCCACGTCCCGACGTACGGCCGGTCGGCGGGCCCGTGCCGTGTCCAGCCCGTCGACCACCGCGCCGGCGCGCAGCAGCACCGCGGCGGCCTCCCCCTCGACCCCGGTGACCACGTTCATGCACCAGTGCATGCCGTAGGTGAAGTAGACGTAGGTGTGCCCCGCCGGCCCGAACATCACGGCGTTGCGCGGGGTGCGCCCGCGGTGCGCATGCGAGGCCGGGTCCCCGGCCGTCCCGGCGTACGCCTCGACCTCGGTGATCCGGACGGTGACCCCGCCGGCGTGCAGCAGACAGCCGAGCAGCCCGCGCGCGGCCGGCAGCAGCGGGCCGGCGAGCAGATCCGCCAGCGTCGCCAGGTCGGCGTCACGGTCACCGGGCAGCAGGTCCATGGCCCGACGGTACCCAGCCCACCGCCCGGTCGCCGCAGCCGGGCGCAGGTCTTTCAACAACCTGTTGACAATGCCTCGTTGATGGGTTGTGATCGGGGTATGACGACGGACGACCCGTTCACCGCGCCGGACCCGGCCCGCGCCCGCACCCACCGCACCCACGAGGCGCTGCGACGGATCAGCGAGCGGCACGCCGGCACCGAAGCCCGACGAGTGCGTTGGGCCCACCCGTACGTGCTGGATCCGTGGGAGGCGGTGGCCCTGGTCACCGCGTTGGCCGCGGGCGGGGCCGAGCGCGAGCCCACGGAGGAGCCGGTCGACGGCGCCGACCTCACCGCCGCGCTGACCCTGCTGCCGCACGTCCGCGCGGAGCTGGACGCTCTGGAGGCCGGCCTGTTGACGCTGGCCCGCGACCGGGGGCTGACCTGGCAGGCCATCGCGTACGGACTGGGCCTGGGCAGCGCGCAGGCCGCCCGGCAGCGTTACGAGCGGGTCGCCGCCCGCTCGGCCGACCAGACCGGCTGACCCCGCCACCCCCTCAGAGGTGGCGACCCGACCGGCACGGCGCGCGCCGACCAGCGGCCGGGCGGGCAGACTGTGCGCACGACGATTCCGGGAGGAGGCACCATGGAGCGCGCGGAGATGCTGGCGTACTGCCTTGCCAAGCCGGGAGCGTGGCTGGACCGGCCGTGGGAGGGCGACGAGGTGGTGAAGGTGGGCAGCCGGATCTTCGCGTTCCTCGGCAACGGGGACGGCAACCCGACCATCGGCGTGAAGTGCGGCCCGACCCGCGAGGTGGCCGACGAGTGGCTGCACCGGCACCCCGACGACGCCCGGGTGATGGCCTACATCGGCCGGTCCGGGTGGAACACGCTGCGCCTGGACGGCGGGATCGACGAGGAGGAGCTCTCCGAGGCCGTCGACGCGTCGTACGACATGGTCGTCGCCAAGCTTCCGAAGCGGGAGCGCCCGACGGCCTGAGCCGGCCGCGGCGCCGGAAGCGGGCAGCTCCGGCGCCACGGCGAGATCAGCGCGGGACGACCCGCTCGGTGGCCCACTCCCGCCAGCCGACCAGCCGGTCCGCGGCGGCGGCGAGCTGGTCGGCGACCGGCCCGGGGCCGGTCGAGCCGGGGGTGGTCCGGGCCGCGAGGGCCGAACGGACCGAGAGCACGTCGCGCACCGACGGGTCGAGGTGGTCGCTGACCGCGGCCAGATCGGCGTCGGAGACCTCCTCCAGCTCGCAGTCCCGGACAGCGCAGAGCGCCACCAGACGTCCGGTGATCTCGTGCGCGTCACGGAACGGCACGCCCTTGCGGACGAGCCAGTCGGCCACCTCGGTGGCCAGCGAGAAGCCAACCGGCGCGGCGGCCACCAGACGGTCCACGTGGACCGTCATCGTGGAGATCATTCCCGCCAGGGCCGGGAGCAACAGTTCCAGCGTGTCGACCGCGTCGAAGGCCGGCTCCTTGTCCTCCTGCATGTCCCGGTCGTAGGTCATCGGCAGACCCTTGAGCATGGTCAGCACGGTCATCAGCCCGCCGACCAGCCGACCGGACTTGCCCCGGGCCAGCTCGGCGATGTCCGCGTTCTTCTTCTGCGGCATGATCGACGAACCGGTCGCGAACGCGTCGTCCAGCTCCACCCAGCCGAACTCGTGCGAGGTCCAGAGCACCACCTCCTCGCCGAGCCGGGACAGGTGCACCCCGATCATGGCGGTGGTGAAGAGGAACTCGGCGACGAAGTCCCGGTCGGCGACGGCGTCCATCGAGTTGGCGAACGACGTGCGGAAGCCGAGCTCCTTCGCCACCGCCACCGGGTCCAGCGGCAGCCCGGAGCCGGCCAGCGCGCCGGCGCCGAGCGGACTGATCGCCGCGCGGTGGTCCCAGTCGCGCAGCCGCTCCAGGTCGCGCAGCAGCGGCTGTACGTGGGCGAGCAGCCAGTGCCCGAAGGTGACCGGCTGGGCGTGCTGAAGGTGGGTCATGCCGGGCGCGGCGGTGTCGACGTGCCGCTCGGCCTGCTCGACCAGCGCCTCGGCCAGCTCCACCAGCCGGCTGGCCACACCCCGGGCGTGGTCGCGCAGGTAGAGCCGCAGGTCCGTGGCGACCTGGTCGTTGCGGGACCGGCCGGCGCGCAGCTTGCCCCCGAGGCTGCCCAGCCGCTCCAGGAGCCCGCGCTCCAGCGCGGTGTGCACGTCTTCGTCGTCGACGGTGGGCCGGAACGACCCGGACGCGCAGGCGGCCTCCAGGTCGTCCAGGGCCGCCAGGATCCGGCCCAGCTCCTCGGGGTCGAGCAGGCCGGCGCCCGCCAGGACCCGGGCGTGCGCCCGGGAACCGGCGATGTCGTACGGGGCCAGGCGCCAGTCGAACTGCACGCTCACCGACAGCCGGGCGAGCGCCTCGGCGGGACCGCCGGCGAACCGGCCACCCCACAGGCTCGTCCGGTTGGTGGCGGCGCTGTTCTCGGTCAGGCTCTTGTCGTCCACGCCGCCCATTGTGGGGCTCACTGGCCGGAGTCGCCCAGCCGGGCGTTCCGCGCGGCGGCCATCCGGCTCGGCAGGCCCCACAGCTGCACGAAACCCTTCGCGAGGGACTGGTCGAAGGTGTCGCCGGTGTCGTAGGTGGCCATTCCGAAGTCGTAGAGGCTCGCCTCGGAGCGCCGACCGGTGACGGTGGCCCGACCGCCGTGCAGGGTCATCCGCACCTCGCCGCTGACGTGCCGCTGCGCGTCGTCGATGAAGGCGTCCAGCGAGTCCTTCAGCGGCGAGAACCACAGGCCGTCGTAGACCAGCTCACCCCAGCGCTGGTCGACGCCCCGCTTGAACCGGGCCAGGTCCCGCTCCACGGTGACCGCCTCCAGCTCCTGGTGGGCGGTGATCAGCGCGATCGCGCCGGGAGCCTCGTACACCTCGCGGCTCTTGATGCCGACCAGCCGGTCCTCGACCATGTCGAGCCGGCCCACACCCTGCGCGCCGGCGCGCCGGTTCAGCTCCAGGATCGCCTGGTACGGGGTGACCGTCTCACCGTCGATGGCGACCGGCACGCCGCCGTCGAAGGTGATCACGACCTCGTCGGCGTCGCGGTCCTGCGCCGGGTCGGAGGTGTACGAGTAGAGGTCCTCGATCGGCGCGTTCCAGATGTCCTCCAGGAAGCCGGTCTCCACCGCGCGGCCCCACAGGTTCTGGTCGATGGAGTACGGAGACTTGGCCGACACGTCGATCGGCAGCCCCTTCTCCTCGGCGAACGCGATCGCCTTGTCCCGGGTCCAGGCGAAGTCCCGGGCCGGCGCAATGATCTTCAGGTCGGGCGCGAGCGCGTTCAGGCCGACCTCGAACCGGACCTGGTCGTTGCCCTTGCCGGTGCAACCGTGCGAGACGATCGTCCCGCCGTGCTTGCGCGCCGCGGCCACCAGGTGCTTGACGATCAGCGGCCGGGACAGCGCCGATACCAGCGGGTAGCGGTCCATGTAGAGGGCGTTCGCCCGGATGGCCGGCAGGCAGTAGTCGGCGGCGAACTCGTCGCGCGCGTCGACCACCTCCGACTCGGCGGCGCCGCAGTCCAGCGCACGCTGCCGGATGGCGTCGAGGTCCTCACCGCCCTGCCCGACGTCGACCGCCACCGCGATCACCTCGGCGCCGGTCTGCTCGGCCAGGTAAGGAATGGCGACGGAGGTGTCGAGACCTCCGGAGTATGCCAGGACGACCCGCTCGGTCATGGTGTCGTGCTCCCTTCAACGTTGTCTTCCCCGCGGGCCCAGCCGGCGAGCTTCTCGCCGAGTGCGGCCCCGCCGACGGCCTCGCGGGCCACGACGAGGATGGTGTCGTCGCCGGCGATGGTGCCGACGATCTCGGGCAGGCCCGCTCGGTCCAACGCGCTGGCCAGGTACTGGGCTGCGCCCGGCGGGGTACGCAGCACGGCGATGTTGCCGCTGGAGTCGACCCCGTTGAGCAGCTCGCGCAGCAGCCGCACCAGCCGGGCGGGGGCCGCCTCGGCGTCGCGCAGCGGCCGGTGGCCGTCCTCGGGGATCAGGTAGACCGCCGGCCCGTCGCCGCCGCGCACCTTGACCGCGCCCAGCTCCTCCAGATCCCGGGAGAGGGTGGCCTGGGTGACTCCGACGCCGTCGGCGGCGAGCAGGTCGGCCAGCTCGGTCTGCGAGCGGACGGCCTTGTCACGGATCAGCTCCACGATTCGGGCGTGCCGCGCGGCGCGGGTCAGCGGGGCGGTCACCGGGGCTCCCCGATCGTCGCGGCCCCGGCGCCCACCAGGAACGCCAGCAGCGCCTTCTGGGCGTGCAGCCGGTTCTCCGCCTGATCGAAGACCGCGCTCTGCGGGCCGTCGAGCACCTCGTCGGTGATCTCCTCGCCGCGGTGCGCGGGCAGGCAGTGCAGCACGATCGCTTCCGGCGCGGCCTGGCCGAGCAGCTCCTTGTTGACCTGGTAGGGCAGGAACGGGGTGATCCGGTCCAGCCCGTCGTCCTCCTGCCCCATCGAGGTCCAGGCGTCGGTGGCCACCACGTCGGCGTCGCGTACCGCCTGGGCCGGATCGGTCAGCACCCGCACCGACCCGCCGGTGCCGGCGGCGATCTCCGCCGCCCGGCTCACCACGGTCGGATCCGGTGCGAAGCCGGCCGGCCCGGCGACCCGCACGTGCATCCCGGCGGTCGCCCCGGCCAGCAGGTACGACTGCGCCATGTTGTTCGCGCCGTCCCCCACGTAGGTCAGGGTGCGGCCGGCCGTGCCGCCACACCGCTCGCGCACGGTGAGCAGGTCGGCCAGCAGCTGGCAGGGGTGGAAACCGTCGGTGAGCGCGTTGATCACCGGCACGCTCGCGCCCGCCGCCACCTCGGCGATCCGGTCGTCGCCGTCGGTGCGCAGCACGATGGCCGCGACGTAACGGGACAGCACCCGCCCGGCGTCGGCCAGCGACTCGCCCCGGCCGAAGTGGGTGACCTGGGTGTCCACCACGAGCGGGTGCCCGCCCAACTCGGCGATCCCGACGTCGAACGAGATCCGGGTGCGCAGGCTCTGCTTGTCGAAGAGCACCGCCACCGAGCGCGGCCCGGACAGCGGCCGATGGCCGAACCGGTCCGCTTTCATCCGCGCCGCCAGGTCGAGCACGGTGGACTGCTCGGCGGGCGAGAGATCGTCGTCGCGCAGAAAATGCCGGCTCATGCGGTCGTTCCCGTCGTGGTCGTGGTCGGCGTCGAGATCTTGGAAGATGCCGACCCCTGCAGGGGCGCTTTCCCTCCAAGATCTGCGCTGCCGGCGGCTGCCGGAGCCGCCGCGGCCAGGGCGGCGGGTAGCGCGGCGAGGAAGGCGTCCACCTGGGCGGTCGTGAGGATCAGCGGCGGGGCCAGCCGGACCACGCCCGGCTGCACCGGGTTGACCAGGAAGCCGGCCTCGCGCAGCGCCTCGCTGAGCACCTTCGCCACCGGCGCGGTGAGCGCCACACCGAGCAGCAGACCGGCGCCGCGCACACCGGCCACGAGCGGGTGACCCAGTGCCTCGATCCCGCTGCGCAGCCGCTCGCCGACCCTCTTCACGTGATCGAGCAACCCCTCGTTGGCGATGGTCGCCACCACGGCGAGCGCGGCGGCGCAGCTGACCGGGTTGCCGCCGAAGGTGGTGCCGTGCGAGCCGGGGGTGAGCAGATCAGCGGCCCGGCCGAACGCCAGCGTGGCGCCGAGCGGCAGCCCGCCGCCCAGCCCCTTGGCCAGGGTGACCACGTCCGGCTCCACGCCCTCGGCCTGATGGGCGAACCAGTGCCCGGTACGGCCGATGCCGGTCTGCACCTCGTCGAGCACCAGCAGTGCCCCGTGCCTGGCGGTGATCCGCCGCGCGGCGGCGAGGTAACCGGCCGGCGGTACGACCACGCCGTTCTCACCCTGGATCGGCTCCAGGATCACCATGGCGGTCGCGTCGGTGACCGCGGCCTCGAGGGCGGCGACGTCGCCGTAGTCGACGTGGGTCACCTCACCGGGCAGCGGCCGGAACGGGTCGGCCTTGGCTGGCTGGCCCGTCAGCGCGAGAGCCCCCATGGTCCGGCCGTGGAACCCGCCCCGCGTGGCCACCACGTGGCTGCGGCCGGTGCGTCGGGAGAGCTTGAACGCCGCCTCGTTCGCCTCCGCGCCGGAGTTGGCGAAGAAGACCCGGCCGGGCCGGCCGGCGAGCGCCAGCAGCAGCTCGGCCAGCGCGACCGGCGGCTCGGCCACGTAGAGGTTGGAGACGTGCCCGAGGGTGGCGACCTGCTTCGAGACGGCGGCCACCACGGCCGGGTGGGCGTGGCCGAGGGCGTTCACCGCGATCCCGCCCACCAGGTCGAGGTAATCCCGGCCGGCGTCGTCGACCACGACGGCGCCGGCGCCGGAGACCAGCGCCATCGGCGGCGTGCCGTAGTTGTCCATCATGGACTGCGACCAACGCTGTACGAGCGTACTCATGACGGAACCGAGCCTTCCTTGTTCGCGACTGCGGGGCTCGCAAGCTCACTCCTCGCGCTCACGACCATCGTTCCGAACCCTTCCGAGGTGAACACCTCGAGCAACGTGGAGTGCGCCACCCGACCGTCGACGACGTGCGCGGCGGGGACTCCCCCGCGCACCGCCCGCAGGCAGGCCTCCATCTTCGGCACCATTCCCGACTCGAGGCTGGGCAGCAGCGTGGCGAGGTCGTCCGCGGCGATCTCGGAGACCAGGCTGGTGGTGTCCGGCCAGTCGGCGTACAGGCCGGCCACGTCGGTGAGGACGACCAGCTTGCGGGCCTGCAACGCGACGGCCAGCGCGGCGGCGGCGGTGTCCGCGTTGAGGTTGTGCAGCACCCCGTCGGCGTCCGGCGCGACCGTGGAGATCACCGGGATCCGGCCGGCCGTGATCAGGTCGGTCACCGCCGACACGTCCACCGACTCGACGTCGCCGACCTGGCCGACGTCGACCGGCAGCCCGTCCACGTACGCCGGGCGGCGCACCGCGGTGAACAGCCGGGCATCCTCGCCGGAGAGGCCGACGGCGAAGGGCCCGTGCGAGTTGATCAGCCCGACCAGTTCCCGGCCCACCTGCCCGACCAGCACCATCCGGACCACGTCCATCGCCTCCGCGGTGGTCACCCGCAGGCCGCCACGGAACTCGCTGGCGATGCCGAGCCGGCCCAGCATGGCGGAGATCTGCGGGCCGCCGCCGTGCACCACCACCGGCCTGAGACCGGCGTACCGCAGGAAGACCATGTCGGCGGCGAACGCCCGCTGCAACTCGGGGTCGGTCATGGCGTTGCCGCCGTACTTGACCACCACCGTGGAGCCGGAGAAGCGTGCCAGCCAGGGCAGCGCCTCGATCAGCGTCTCCGCCTTGACCTGGGCGCGGGTGAGGTCGGTGCTGAGGCTCATGTGGAGTACGCCGAGTTCTCGTGCACGTACGCGTGGGACAGGTCGTTGGTCCAGATCGTCGCGGCCGACGTGCCGGCGTGCAGGTCGATCCGGATGGTCACGTCCTGCCCGGTCAGGTCGACCTTCGAGCGGTCCTCGGCGGCGCCGCCGCCCCGGCACACCCACACCCCGTTGACGGCCACGTCCACCCCGTCCGGCTCGAACGCGGCGGTGGTGGTGCCGACCGCGGCGAGGATCCGCCCCCAGTTCGGGTCGTTGCCGAACAGCGCGGTCTTGACCAGGTTGTTGCGGGCCACCGTGCGGCCCACCTCGACCGCGTCGTCCTCGTCGGCGGCGCCGACCACGTCGATGGCAATCTGCTTGGTGGCGCCCTCGGCGTCGGCGACCAACTGCTGGGCCAGGTCGTGGCAGGCCGCGGTGACCGCGGCGGCCAGCTCGGCCGGCGTCGGCTCGATGCCGCTCGCGCCGCTGGACAGCAGGAGCACCGTGTCGTTGGTCGACATGCAGCCGTCGGAGTCGACCCGGTCGAAGCTGACCCGGGTGGCCGCGCGCAGCACCTCGTCCAGCATCGCCGGCCCGGCCACCGCGTCGGTGGTCAGGACGCAGAGCATGGTGGCCATCCCCGGCGCGAGCATCCCGGCGCCCTTGGCCATCCCGCCGACCGTCCAGCCGCTGCCCCGGGCCACCGTGGTCTTCGATCGGGTGTCCGTGGTCATGATGGCCTCGGCGGCGGCGGTGCCGCCGTCGCGGGACAACCCCCGGATCGCCGAGCGGACGCCGGGCAGCAGCTTCGGCATCGGGAGCCGCTCACCGATCAGCCCCGTGGAGCAGACCGCCACCTCCCCCGCGCCGAGCATCAGCCGCGGGCTGACCGAGGTCAGCGCGGCGGCGGCGTGCTCGGCGGTGGCGTGGGTGTCCTGGAAGCCGGCCGGGCCGGTGCAGGCGTTGGCGCCACCGGAGTTGAGCACGACCGCGCGGACCACGCCGCCGTGCACGACCTGCTGGGTCCAGAGCACCGGCGCGGCCTTGATCCGGTTGGTGGTGAAGACACCGGCGACGCCGGCGTCCGGGCCGTCGTTGACCACCAGCGCGATGTCGGTGCCACCGCTGGCCTTGAGGCCGGCGGCCACGCCGGCGGCCCGGAACCCGCGTGGGGTGGTGACGCTCACGGTGCTGGCCTTTCGTTCGCGACTGCGGGGCTCCGCTGCGCTGCACTCCTCGCGCTCACGGGGTGACCCCCCAGACCGACAGGCCGGTGGTCTCCGGCAGGCCGAACATCAGGTTGGCGTTCTGGACGGCCTGGCCAGCAGCGCCCTTGCCGAGGTTGTCCAGCGCGCTGAGCACGATCAGGCGGCCGGAGTCCACGTCGACGGTTGCCTGCAGGTGGCAGGAGTTCGAGCCCAGCGTGGCCGCGGTGTGCGGCCACCTGCCCTCTGGCAGCACGTGCACGAACGGCGCGTCCGCGTACGCCTGCGCCAGCACGTGCTGCGGGTCGACGCCGTGCGTCGGCGCCGCGGTGACCGTGGCCAGGATGCCGCGTGGCATCGGCGCCAGGACCGGGGTGAGCGACAGACCGGTCGCCCCGGACGCCTGCTTGATCTCCGGCACGTGCTGGTGGGTGCCGACCCGGTACGGCGACAGGTCCCCCATCACCTCGCTGGCCAGCAGGTGCGGCTTGGCCGCCCGTCCGGCGCCCGAGGTGCCGGACGCGGCGACCACCACGACGTCGGCGGGGTTGGCCGCACCGGCCGCGATCAGCGGCGCGAGCGCCAGGGTGATCGCGGCGGCGTAACAGCCGGTGTTCGCCACGCGGGTGGAGGCGGCGATCAGCTCCCGCTGGTCGGGCAGCTCGGGCAGGCCGTAGGTCCACTGGCCGGCGTACGGGCCGCCGTAGTACTGGGCCCAGTGGTACGCGTCGGCGAGCCGGTGGTCCGCCCCCAGGTCGACGATCCGCACGTGCGGCGGGATCTGGGCGGCCAGCACCGCCGACTCGCCGTGCGGCAGCGCCAGGAAGACCAGGTCCGCGTCGATGAGCGTCGTCGGGTCGGTCTCGCCGAGCACCAGGTCGAGCCCGGTGAGCTGCGGGTGCACCACGTCGACGCGGTGCCCGGCCTGGCGGTGCGCGGTGGCGGCGACCAGGTCGAACTCCGGGTGCCCGGTGACCAGGCGCAGCAGCTCGCCCCCGGCGTAGCCGCTCGCTCCGGCGACCGCGACTCGGATTCCCATACTCACCTCCGCATGACTATGCAACGAAGGTTAGCAGCCATGATCGCGGCACTGCAAGTTCATGCAGTCCATTGCATGGGAATGGGGTGCGTGTCGCCGGACACACGTCCGGCCCGGGTCGCGGGGGCGACACCGGGCCGGACGGGCGGAAATGGAACGGAACGGGACGACGGTCAGAGGCGACCCTCCGCGACGGCACGGGTCACCCAGGGGACGACCTCGTCGAGCATCACGTCCAGCGACGTGGTCGCGGTGAACCCGAGCACCTCACGGGACTTGGTGACGTCCGGCACCCGCTTCTGCACGTCGTAGCGGAACGGCTCGTCGCTGACGTACCGGAATGGCACGTCAGGCCCCTTGATCTTGTGCCAGATCAGCTCGGCCAGCTCCAGCACGCTGGTCGACTCCGCGGTGGAGAGGTTGAAGTCCTCGTTCCGGGCGGCCGGATGCTCGATCGCGGTGGCGATCCCCCGAGCCAGGTCGCCGCCGTACGTGTAGTGCCGCACCTGGTTGCCCTCGCCCAGGATGTGCAGCGGGTCCTGCCCCTTGACGATCTTCTGCACCAGGTCCGGAACGACGTGCGACATGGCCAGCTTGACGTTGCCCGAGAGCACCTCGGCCTGGCCGAGCGCCCGCCCCTCGCCAACGCCCACACAGTTGAACGGCCGGACAATCGTGTACGGCACCTGGTACTGCTCCCAGGCGGCGCGGGCGTAGTACTCCACGGCCAGCTTCTGGAACCCGTACGACGACAGCGGCGGTGGGACGCGCCGCTCGTCGCCCTCCCGGCTCGGCCACTGCTCGGTCGACTCGTAGACCATCGACGAGGAGAGGTAGGTGACCTTCGCCAACTGCCCCTCCCGGTGCGCCCGGATCGCCGCGTCGCAGGTCGCCGCCATGATCCGCTCATTGGTGGCCAGCAGGTCGTAGGCGTACGCGTGGAAGTAGGAGATGCCGCCGATCATCGCCGCCCCGGCCACCAGGTGGTCGCAACCGTCCAGCAGATCGGTGAGCAGGTCGACGTCGCGGGCGTCACCCTCGACGAAGCGGTAGCCGGGATGATCGTCGTAGCTGTGCGTCACGGGGCCGTACTTGGAGAAGTTGTCCACCCCCACCACCTCGTGGCCCCGGTCCAACAGCTCCTCCACGAGGTAGCCACCGATGAATCCGGCCGAACCAGTTACCAGGACCTTCGCCACGTGCGCTCCTAAGCGGTTTTCTCGTACTCGGTGCTGTTGTCCTGCGGGTCGCGCGGGGCCGGTACGTCCGCCGTGACGGTGCCCGCGACGGGCTTCGCCCGGCCCAGCCGCCGACCGTAGGCGAAGAAGTACCACCGCAGATACCCGGGGAGGAACCGGCCCAGGTCGAAGTGGGACTCGCCCAGCGGCCGGTCCAGCCAGATGGTCGGGATCTCGGCCACCGGCAGCCGCAGCCGGGTGGCCTTGGCGGTCAACTCCAGGCCGATCTCGAACCCGGTCCGGGACTCGATGCCCACCTCGCGGACGAAGGCCGTGTCGTACGCCTTGAAGCTGTTGGTGGCGTCGCGGGTGCCGACCCGGGCGAAGGTGTAGAGGCTGCGCCCGGCCCACCGGGACATCATCCGCTTCAGCCGCGGCCCGCCCACCTGCTGGCCGCCCGGCATGTACCGGGAGGCGGCGGCCACCACCACGCCCCGGTCCACCAGCCGGGCCAGCTCGTCGATCTGGCGCGGGTCGTCGCAGCCGTCGGCCATGGTGACCACCACGACGGGAGCCTGGGCCGCGTCGACGCCGAACCGGATCGCGTTCGCCGGCCCCCGACCGTAGGTGTTGAGCACGGCCCGGACCCGGGGATCCTGCCGGGCGATCTGCTCGGCGTACGGAACTGTCGTGTCCTCCGGCATGTCGTGCACGATGAGCACCTCGGCCGGGAGCAGCATCTCCCGCAGCATCCGCTCAAGGCAGCGGACGATCGCCTCGCCCTCGTTGTAGACCGGGACGATGACCGACACCCGCGGCGTCATACCCGCACTCCCTGCCCGGTCAGCCCCCACATGTCGATCAGTGGGGTGTCGGTCTCCAGCCGCGCGTACTGCTCGTGCGGGGCGGCGATGACCAGCAGGTCGGCCCGGCGCAGCACCTCGTCCAGGTCGACGAAGCGCTCGTCGACCAC
This sequence comes from Micromonospora sp. NPDC005161, assembly GCF_053599855.1. NCBI lineage: Bacteria > Bacillati > Actinomycetota > Actinomycetes > Micromonosporales > Micromonosporaceae > Micromonospora > Micromonospora sp. NPDC005161. The sequence continues at coordinate 30,368 of NZ_JBSFYQ010000026.1, read as the reverse complement.
GTACGGGTCGGTGCAGAGCGTCTCCCGGGTCTTCAACGCCAGAATCTTGCGCAGCTTGTACGCCAGGCTCTCCCGCGGGTCGTCGCTACCACCCTTGAACGCCATGCCGAGGATCCCGACGGTCATCTCAGACAGGTCGAACCGGTCCTCCAACCGGGACACCAGGTAAAGCGGCAGCCCCTCGTTGATCAGCATGGCCGAGTGGCCGAGGACGAAGTTGTTGCGGTTGAACGCGGCCAGCTGCATGGTGTCCTTGAACAGGCACGGCCCGGCGGCGAAGCCCGGCATCGGCAGGTCCGCCGCGCGCGGGTAGTCGTACGCCACGGCGTGCCGGATCCGGGCGAAGTCGAGCCCGAAGTCGTTGGCCATCATCCAGAACTGGTTGGCGGTGGCGAACTTGATGTAGCGCCAGGTGTTGGTGAACAGCTTCGCCAGCTCCGCCTCCTCCGGCTCCAGCGGCACGATCTCCTCGGTCAGGTGCCGGAAGAGCTTCTCGGCCCGGGCCAGCGCCGCCGGCGTCCGGGCCGCCACGATCTGCGGCAGCGCGAACAGCTCGGTCATCGCCCGGCCCTCGGCGATCCGCTCCGGACAGAACGCCACGTCGGCCCGGATGCCCTTGCCGACCAGCAGCTTCTCGGTCAGCGCCGTCACTCCCGGGTAGACGGTGCTGCGGAGCACCACGAGTTGCCCGTCGCGCAGGTGCTCGGCGCACCGCTCCAAGGCCCGGGGCACCGCGCCGAGGTCCGGGTTGAGGTGCTCGTCCACCGGCGTGCCGACGACCACCACCAGGTGCTCGGAGCCGCCCACGCTGGCCGGATCGGTCGTCGCCCGCAGTCGCCCGGCGGCGACCGCCTCCGCCAGCGGCTCCGCCGCACCGGGCTCGGCGAACGGGAGCTGCGCCGAGTTCACCGTGGCCACCGCTTCGGCGTTGATGTCGTACAGAACCACGGAGAGGCCGCGGGCGGCGAAGGCGATGCCCAGCGGCAGACCCACCCGACCGCAGCCACCGACGATGCAGACGTCGGCCGTCGTGACCTGCGCGGCCTGATCCTCGAACATGGATCAACTCCCATGGGGGTGGTGGGGGTGTGTTCCGGTGGTCGCCGGAATCCAAGCAGGCTAACCGCTCGGAGGTGACTCGCGGGTAGCCAAACATGCCGAGGCCGGTGCCCTTTCGGCCGATAGCCCCCGCGGTGAACGCAGCCGGTGACGTAGCGCGACGGGCTGAGCGCCCTCGGGAGCCGCGGCACGGCCCGCGGTCCGCCGGCGCATCGACGGATCCGTCGTCCCGACCGCACCTGAACCTTCGTTAAATCGGCTAACATGACTGCCTGACGGTGGTGGGGCCGGCCCGTCCGGCCCACGGGGGCACCCGACGGAGGACGCAGTGGGCCTGTCGTTCGAGATCCTCGGTCCGGTTCGGATACGCCGCGACGGTCAGCCCGTACGGACGCCGGCCGGCCGACCCACCGCCCTGCTGGTCACCCTGCTGCTGCACGCCGGCACGGCGGTCCCCGTCGAACGGCTGCGGGAGGAGCTGTGGGGTGAGCGGGCACCCGCTTCGGCGGTGGCGAATCTGCGCAGCCACGCCAGCCAGCTGCGCCACCTGCTGGACTCCCCCGACGAACCGGTCCGGCTGCCCGCCGACCATGGCGGGTTACTTCAAGCGGTGCAGCCAGAACTTGGGCTGCAAGACGTTCTGCGGCAGCTGCGGGTACTACTGCAGCGCGGGCGCGAGCACGATGACCGCTCTCTGCTGAGGCGGTGACGGCGTGGCGTCCGGCCCTCGGCCGGGCGGCACGCCGTCCCCTGTACTGAGCCGCCGCGTACGTCGGCGGTCAGTCCGCGCGCAGGCGCGGCCGGACCACCACCCCGAGCACGTCCGGCTCAGGGATGTAGCCGCACTCGCGGGAGTCGTAGCTCTGCGGCGGGTTGTCACCGAGCACGACCAGCCGCGCCGTGGCACCACCCGCTCGCCGAACTGGCGCAGCAGCGGCACCCGGTCCACCGGCACCGGATCGCCCGGCACCGCGTGCGCCCGCTTGATCAGCAGGCCGGGCCCGCCCGGCGCGTCCGGACGGGTGGGGTGACCGGCGGTCATCCAGGCCGGGGCCACCACCACGACCACGTCGCCGGGGCGGACCCGGGCCAGCGGCAGCCGCCGGGCCAGCACCCGGTCACCGGAGCGCAGCGTCGGCTCCATGCTGCGCCCCACCACCGCGACCAGCAGCAGGTGCCGGCGGGCCCAGAGCAGGCCGGCGGTGGCCACCGCGAGCACGGCGGCCACCGCGAGCCATCCCAGCACCGGCACCCCTCAGGCGCCGCGCAGGGTGGCGCCGAAGCGCTCGGCGGCCACGGCCACCGCCGCGTCCCGGGCGGCCACCGCCTCCTCGACGGTGAGCGTCCGGTCCGGCGCGCGGAAGGTGAGCTTGTACGCCAGCGACCGGCGACCCGCGCCGAGCTGCTCACCGGAGTACACGTCGAACAGCCGCACGTCCTCCAGCAACTCCCCGGCGCCCGCCTCCAGCGCCCGGCGCACCTGCTCCGCCGGCACCGACCCGTCCACCACCAGCGCCACGTCGATCAGCGCCGGCGGGAAGCCGGACACCGCCGGGGCGGGCGTCACCGGGGCGGACGGCAGCGCGTCCAGGGACAGCTCCATCGCGCAGGTCCGGCGGGGCAGCTCCAGCGCCGCCACCACTGCGGGGTGCAGCTCGCCGGCGTGCCCGACGACCGTGCCGTCGACCCGCAGCTCGGCGCAGCGGCCGGGGTGCCACGGGGCGTACTCGGCGGCGCGCACCTCGACCCGCTCGTCGGGGATGCCGACGGCGGCCAGCACGTCGCGGGCCGCCTCGATGGCGTCCGCCCAGCCGGCCGCCCGGCCCGGACCCCACCAGCCGGCCGGGTCGAGGTCACCGGTCACCACCACCGCGACGTGCACGGGCTGCGCCGGCACCACCGCGTCGGCGGCCGCGAACTCCTCGTCGGTGGGGCGCCGGTCCACGCCCATCGCCGGCGGGCTGCCAGCCCCGACGCGCGGGTGGAACACCGCCCCGATCTCGTAGAGCGCCACGTCACGGTGCCCCCGGCCGAGGTTGCGCTTGAGAATGCCGAGCAGCGGGCCGAGCAGCGTGGTGCGCAGCAGCGGCTCCTCCTCGGACAGGGGGTTGGCCAGCCGCACCGCCGGCCGGCGCGGGTCGTCGGCCGGCAGGCCGAGCAGGTCGGCCAGCTCCGGCGACACGAACGGGTGCGCGAGCACCTCCACGTACCCCCGCTCGGCCAACGACCCGGCGACCGCCCGGCGCCGGCGCTGCCGCGGGGTCAACCCACGGCCCGGCGGCGCGGTCGGCAGCACCGACGGCACCCGGTCGTACCCGTCGAGGCGGACCACCTCCTCGACCAGGTCAGCCGGGTCGGTCAGGTCGGGCCGCCAGCTGGGTGGCGTGACGCTGAGCGCCACCCCGGCGCCGCTGGCGACGCCGACCGCGCCCGGGTCCTCGGCCAACCGGTCCGCGCCCTGCGCCACCGTGCAGCCGACCCGCTCCAGCAGGGCGACCACCCGCGCCGGCGGGTACTCGACGCCGACCCGCCGGGTCGGCAGGTCCGCCGGCAGGGTGATCGGGGTACGCGGACGGACGTGGTCGATGTCCAGGATCTCCGCACCCGGGGTGCCGCCACCGTGCTCGGTGAGCAGCCGAACGGCCCGCTCCAGCGCGACCAGCGGCAGGGCCGGGTCGACGCCCCGCTCCCAGCGCTTCGCGGCCTCGCTGAACAGCTTGTGCCGGCGGGCGGTGCGCCCGACCATCGCCGGGTCCCAGTGTGCCGCCTCGAAGAGCACGCTGGTGGTGCCGGCGATGACCTCACTGGTCTCACCGCCCATCACCGCGGCCAGCGAGATCGGACCGGTGTCGTCGCAGATCACCATGTCGTCGCCGGCGAGCACCCGCTGCACCCCGTCCAGGGTGGTCAGCTTCTCCCCCGGCTCGGCGCGGCGGACCACCAGCGGCCCGGCGATCCGGTCGGCGTCGAAGGCGTGCATCGGCTGGCCCAGCTCCAGCATCACGTAGTTCGTGATGTCGACCGGCAGCGAGATGCTGCGGATGCCCGCGGTGACGAGCCGCTGCTGCATCCACGACGGCGTGGGCGCCGTCGGGTCGACGCCGCGGACCAGGCGGGCGGCGAAACGGTCGCAGCCGACCGGGTCGCGCACCTCCACCGGGTACGCCGGCGCCTCGGTGCCGGCCGGCGCGGGCACCAGGGCCGGGTCGCGCAGCGGCACGTCGAAGGCGTGCGACAGCTCCCGGGCCAGGCCGCGCAGGCTCAACCCGTACCCCCGGTCGGGGGTGATCTCCAGCTCGAGCACCACGTCGTCGAGGCCGACCACCGGCCGCGCGTCGTCGCCCGGTTTGGCCGCCACGTCCGGCGGCAGCACGATGATGCCGGAGTGGTCCTCGCCCAGGCCCAACTCCTTCGCCGAGCAGATCATGCCGTTGGAGTTGTGCCCGTAGGTCTTGCGGGCGCCGATGGCGAAGCCGCCGGGCAGTACGCCGCCGGGCAGGATCACCACCACCCGGTCGCCGGGCGCGAAGTTGCGCGCCCCACAGACGATCTCCTGCGGTTCGCCGGTGCCGTTGGCGTCACCCACGTCGACCCGGCAGAACCGGATCGGCTTCTTGAAGCCGGTGAGCTCCTCGATCTCCCGTACCTCGCCGACGACCAACTGGCCAGTGACGCTCGCCCGCAGGTCCACCACGGACTCGACCTCGATGCCGAGGTCGATCAGGGCCTGCTCCAGGTCACCGGTGGGCAGGTCGGCGGGGAGGTCGACGTACTCCCGCAGCCAACTGACAGAAACTCGCATGACTTCAGACCACCGTTCCCGTGTCTCGTACCCGCATCGCCTACGCCCCGGTCCCGAGCGCCCGGCTGAACCGCACGTCGCCCTCGAAGAGATGGCGGATGTCGCGGACCCCGTGCCGGACCATCAGGGTCCGGTCGATGCCCATCCCGAAAGCGAATCCGGAGTAGACCTCCGGGTCCACGCCGCAGGCGCGCAGCACCCGCGGGTTGACCATCCCGCAGCCGCCCCACTCGACCCACTGGGGGCCGTCGCGGTGCTCCGGGAACCAGACGTCGAACTCCGCCGACGGCTCGGTGAACGGGAAGTAGTGCGGCCGCCACCGGGTCTTCGCCTCCGGGCCGAACATCGCGCGGGCGAAGTGGTCGAGCGTGCCCCGCAGGTGCGCCATCGTGATGCCCTTGTCGACCACCAGACCCTCGGCCTGGTGGAACACCGGGCTGTGGGTGGCGTCGATCTCGTCGGTGCGGTAGACGCGGCCCGGCACGATCACGTAGATCGGCGGCTTGCGGCTGAGCATCGTGCGGGTCTGCACCGTCGAGGTGTGCGTCCGCAGCACCAGGCCGGAGCCCTCCGGTGCGATGTGGAAGGTGTCCATCAGCCCGCGCGCCGGGTGGTCGGCGGGAATGTTCAACGCGTCGAAGTTGACCCACTCCAGGTCGACCTCGGGGCCCTCGGCCACCTCGTAGCCCATCCCGACGAACAGGTCGCTGATCGACTCCATCAGGGTGCTCAGCGGGTGCCGGGCGCCGCGCGGACGCCGGTCGTAGGGCAGGGTGACGTCCACCCGCTCCTCCACCAGCACCCGCTCGGCCTGCTCGCGCTCCACGACCTCGGCGCGGTCGGCGTAGGCGGTCTCGATCGCCCGGCGGGCCTCGTTGACCCGTTTGCCGGCATCGGACTTCGCGGCCGGTGGCAACGCGCCGATCTCCCGGCGGGCCAGCGAGACCGGGGACCGGTCACCGAGGTGCGCGGGGCGCAGCGCGGTCAGCGCGTCCGGGTCGGTGGCCGCCGTGAACGCCTTCGTGGCGTCGGCGACGGCCGCGGCCAGGGCGGCGGGGTCGAGCAGGGCGACCTGCTTCGGGTCGTACGGATCGTTGCGGTAGCTCATGGCGTACGGGCACTCCCTCACGGCGGCGCCAGCCCTCACCGGGGCGGCTAAGCGAGTCTACGGACGCGCGGCTGTGCCGCAGCCCGCCGGTAGGAGTCGTGCAGGGAGCAGGTCAGGCCCGCCGCCCGCCGACACCGGCGGGCTGGCTAAACGAACGCCGTGGCGCGTTCATCGACGGACGCTCTCCCCTGCGGTAGGTGCGCCGGTGTGGACACTCAGCGCTGTGCTCTCGCTGAAGCGTACAGGCAGACCGCGGCGGCCGCAGCCAGGTTCAGGCTCTCCGCGCGCCCGTGCAGCGGCACCCGGACCCGGGCGTCGGCCGCGGCGGCCAGCTCCTCCGGCAGCCCGTGCGCCTCGGAGCCGAACAGCCAGGCGGTGGGCTCGGCGAGCCGTCCGGAATCGGCCAGGTCGTCCAGGTCGCTGTCGCCGTAGCCGGTGGTGGCGAGCACGGTCAGACCGGCGGTACGGAGCGCTTCGACCACCTCGACCGGGTCGGCGGCCCGGACCACGTCGACGTGGAAGAGGCTGCCGGCGGACGCCCGGACGCACTTGCCGTTGTACGGGTCGACGGCGTCGCCGGCGAAGACCACCGTGCCCGCTCCGGCGGCGTCGGCGGTGCGCAGCACGGTGCCGGCGTTGCCCGGGTCACGGATCTCGGCGAGCACCGCCACCAGACGGGGCGTACCGGCGAGGGCCTGCTCCAGCGGCACGTCCACGTGCCGGCAGACGGCGACCAGCCCCTGCGGGGCCACGGTCTCGGCCAGCGCGGCGAGCGCCTCGTCGGTCACCTCGGAGACCGGCACGTCGGCGCGGGCCGCGGCGGCGGCCAGCTCCGCGTACCGGTCGAGGGCGGTGGGCGTACCGAACAGCTCGGTGACCACCTCGGGCCGCGCGAGGGCCTCGCGGACCGCCTGCGGGCCCTCGGCCAGGAAACGGCCGGTGGCCTCGCGGTCCCGACGGCGCTGCAACCGGCGGGCGGCGACCACCCTGGGTGTACGCGGAGTGAAGGCCATGGTGTGCGGTCCTCCGGCACGATCGAGGCGCCCCCCGGACGGCGGTGCCGACACGGGAGACGCCTCGCTCTTGTGCGCGGGGATCAGGCGGCCTGGGCCGCCGCGCCGCCAGTGCCCTCGGCCGCGACCGCGGCCCGGGCCAGCTCGACGATCGCCGCGAAGGCGGCGGCGTCGTTGACGGCCAGGTCGGCCAGGATCTTGCGGTCGACCTCGATGCCGGCCAGACGCAGGCCCTGGATCAGACGGTTGTAGGTCATCCCGTTGGCCCGGGCGCCCGCGTTGATCCGCTGGATCCACAGCTGCCGGAAGTCGCCCTTGCGGTCACGACGGTCCCGGTAGGCGTACTGCATCGAGTGCAGCACCTGCTCCTTGGCCTTGCGGTACAGCCGGGAGCGCTGACCGCGGTAACCGCTCGCGGTCTCCAGCAGGGTACGACGCTTCTTCTGGGCGTTCACAGCCCGCTTGACGCGTGCCATCTCAACTCCTTCTTACGTAAAGGTGGCGCGCGTCAGCGGCCGAGCAGCTTCTTGATGCGCTTGACGTCGGCCTTGGCCAGCACGACCGTGCCGGTCAGCCGGCGGGTCTGGGTGGAGGGCTTCTTCTCCAGGTTGTGGCGGAGGCCGGCCTGCTGAGCAACGATCTTGCCCTTGCCGGTGACCTTGACCCGCTTACCCATACCCGAGTGGCTCTTCATCTTCGGCATGTGGAACGTCTTCTCCCCTGTTACTCGCCGCTGGTATCGGCGGCGAGGCCGGTGTCACCGGCTGCTGCGGTCTCGCCGACCGCCGCGGTCTCATCGGCTACCGGAGCGGCGGACTCGTCCCCTGCCCGGTCCCGAGGTGCACCGCGAGACGCCGTAGCGGCGACCGCGGAGGCCTTGACGGCACGATGCGGAGCGAGAACCATGATCATGTTTCGGCCGTCCTGCTTCGGAGCGGCCTCGACGTATCCCAGTTCCGTGATCTCGGATTCGAGCCGACGCAGGAGCCGGTAACCCAGCTCCGGGCGGCTCTGCTCGCGACCGCGGAACATGATCGTCACCTTGACCTTGTCGCCCGCCTTGAGGAACCGCACCACGTGACCCTTCTTGGTCTCGTAGTCGTGCGGGTCGATCTTCGGGCGGAGCTTCATTTCCTTGATGACGGTCTGCTGCTGGTTACGCCGCGCTTCGCGCGCCTTAAGTGCGCTCTCGTACTTGAACTTGCCGAAGTCCATGAGCTTGCACACCGGCGGGCGCGCCATCGGCGCAACCTCGACCAGGTCCAGATCGACGTCCGCGGCCAGCTGAAGGGCGCGCTCCAGTGGGACGATGCCCACCTGCTCACCCTCGGGGCCGACCAGTCGGACCTCACGTGCCCGGATCTGCTCGTTCACGCGTGGTTCGACGCTGATGGGGCCTCCTCGAGTCGTTTCTGCTCTGTCACCGACCCCCGCGGCTCCCGGGTGGGAACCGACCCGGAAAGCAGAAGGCCCCGGCGTATGCCAGGGCCCGCTCGACCGGTCGGCACGATCACAGGATCGCGCATCCGGAACCGGGACGTGCCCGAAACCGGGGACCGGACCCGGCCACCGTAGCGGCGACTCGGGTGGGAGCAGGCGCTCCGCTTTCATGGCTGTCTGCTCGCACGCGGAGACAGCCTGGTCGACTCGACAACTCTACACCCGGGCTCCGGCCGACCCGAAACCGGACCCGGATCCCCGACCGGGAATCCGCACACTTTCGGTGCCGTCGCCCGGATCGTGCCGGCCTGGTCGGGTCAGCGGCCGGAGGCGCGCTCGGCGAGGCGGCTCTGGTGCGCCTCGTGCAGCCGGCGCAGCGCGCGGACCCCGTCGACAGCCAGTTCCTTGTCGGCGGCCTGCAGGGCGACCATCGGCAGCAGGTCGTCGTCGTGCAGCTCCAGGCTCGCCCAGGGCGCGCCGCGATCGAAGCGGACGCCGCGGACGACCTCCCAGGGCAGCGTGTACGAACTGATGACATTGCGCACCCGGACGCCGCGCGCGTCGGCCTCCACCCGTGGGCGGGTGAACAGCAGGAAGCCCAGCGCACCGAAGATGCCCAGACCGATCATGGCGACCTGGTCGCCGCGCTGGAAACTGCCGTAGCCGTCGCCGGTCGGGCCGCTCAGCGAGGTGGCCACCAGAGCGAACACCACCACCAACGCGACCGCCGAGGACCAGCAGACCACCCGGATACGGCGGGGCTTCAGGCGGACCAGCTCCGTTTCACTCACCCCGCCAGTCTGCCACCCGCACCCGCCCGGCCGAGTACCACCCGCCGAGCCACCGCAGCCGTCAGAGCCGGCAGGCGTGGATGTTGGTGACCAGGATGGCCCGGGCGCCCAGTTCGTACAGCTCGTCCATGATCCGGTGCACGTCGTCGCGGAGCACCATCGCCTGCACCGCCACCCATCCCTCGCGGTGCAGCGGCGACACCGTGGGCGACTCGATGCCGGGGGTCAGCCCGCTGGCCCGGTCCAGCAGGCCGGCGGGCACGTCGTAGGCGAGCATCACGTAACGGCGGGCCACCAGCACGCCGTGCAGACGGCGCAGCAACTGCTCGGCCTGCGGGTGCCCCGGCGCTCCGGCCCTGCGCACCAGCACCGCCGAGGAGCGCAGCAGCGGCTCGCCGAAGACCACCAGGCCCGCCTGGCGCAGGGTGGCGCCGGTCTCCACCACGTCGGCGACCACGTCGGCGACGCCGAGCCGGACGGCGTTCTCCACCGCGCCGTCGAGGCGGATCACGTCGGCCTTGACGCCCAGCTCGCCGAGGTGCCGCTCGACCAGCCCCGGGTACGCGGTGGCGATCCGGTGCCCGCCCAGGTCCCGTACCGAGGCGATGTCGTCGGGGCGGGCGGCGAAGCGGAAGGTGGCCTGACCGAAGACGAGGTCGACGACCTCCTCGGCCGGCGCGGCCGAGTCGATCAGCAGGTCCCGGCCGGTGATCCCGAGGTCGAGGTCACCGGAGCCGACGTAGGTGGCGATGTCCTTGGGACGCAGGTAGAAGAATTCGACGTCGTTGGGCTCGTCCCGGCAGACGAGATCCTTGGGGTCGGTGCGCTGGCGGTAGCCCGCCTCGCGCAGCATCTGGGCGGCCGGCTCGGCCAGGGTGCCCTTGTTGGGAATGGCGACACGCAGCATGACGGAGTGCTCCTTCGATCCGGATGGCGATCAACGGGTGGGGCACTCACAGATGTCGGTAGACGTCCTTGAGTTCGAGACCGCTGGCCAGCATCAGCACCTGGACCTGGTAGAGCAGTTGGGAGATCTCCTCGGCGGTGCGCTGCGGCCCCTCGTGCTCGGCGGCCATCCACGACTCGGCCGCCTCCTCGACGACCTTCTTGCCGATGAAGTGCACCCCCTTGTCCAGGGCGGCGACGGTGCCCGAGCCCGGGGTGCCGGCGGCGGCCTTGGCCTGCAGCTCGGCGAACAACTCCTCGAACGTCTTCACGGAACGCGATTCTTCCAGCCGGCCGGTCAGCCGCTGAAGCCGACCCGCTGGCCGTTGTGGGCGAGCGTCCGGACGGCCAGCGCGGCGTCGAGCGCGGCGACGGTGGCGGACCAGCCCTTGTCCTCCGCCGACCCGGGCAGCCCGGCCCGGTCCCGGGCCTGCTCGATGTTTTCCACGGTGAGCACGCCGTGCGCCACCGGCTTGCCCTCGTCCAGCGCCACCCGGGTCAGCCCGTCGGTCACCGAACGGCAGACGTAGTCGAAGTGCGCGGTGGCGCCACGGACCACCACGCCGAGCGCGACCACCACGTCGCAGCGGCGCGCGAGGGCCTGGGCGACCACCGGCAGCTCGACCGAGCCGGCGACCCGGGCCACCACCGAACGGGCGCCGCACGCCTCGGCGGCGGCCACCGCCCGCTCCAGCATGTGGTCGGTCAGCTCCCCGTGCCACCGGGCCGCCACCACCCCGACGGTCAGCCCCGCCGCGTCCACCGCGTCGACCCCCGGCTCACCGAACCCCGCCATCGTCATGCTCCGATCTCGTCGTTGGCGACCGGACGCCCCAGCGGCGCCTCGCTCACCTCGTCCAACTCGTCCAGCAGGTGACCCATCCGGTCCCGCTTGGTGCGCAGGTAGCGCATGTTCTCCGGGTGCGCGCCGGCCGGCAGCCCCTCCCGGCCGGTGATCGTCAGCCCGTAGCCCTCCAGCCCGGCCCGCTTGGCCGGGTTGTTGGTCAGCAGCCGCATCGAGCGCACACCCAGGTCGTAGAGGATCTGCGCGCCGGTCCCGTAGTCCCGGGCGTCGGCCGGCAGACCCAGGTCGAGGTTGGCGTCCACGGTGTCCCGCCCGAGGTCCTGCAACTGGTACGCCTGGAGCTTGTGCAGCAACCCGATGCCGCGCCCCTCGTGTCCGCGCACGTAGAGCACGACGCCCCGGCCCTCCCGCGCGACGCGGGCCAGCGAGGCGTCCAACTGCGGCCCGCAGTCGCAGCGCAGCGAGCCGAACACGTCCCCGGTGAGGCACTCGGAGTGGACCCGGACCAGCACGTCCTGGCCGTCACCGAGGTCACCGAGGACCATCGCGATGTGCTCGGCAGGGTCGTGCTCGGCGCGGTAGCCGAGCGCCCGGAACACCCCGTGGCGGGTCGGCATCCGGGCCTCGGCGACCATCTCGACCTGCTTCTCGTTCCGCCGCCGGTACGCGATCAGGTCGGCGATGGTGATCAGCGTGAGGCCGTGCTCGGCGCAGAACTTCTCCAGGTCCGGCATCCGCATCATGGTGCCGTCGTCGTTCACCAGCTCGCAGAGCACGCCCGCGGGGCGCAGCCCGGCGAGCCGGGTCAGGTCCACCGCCGCCTCGGTGTGCCCCGGCCGGCGCAGCACCCCGCCCTCGCGAGCCCGCAGCGGCACCACGTGCCCGGGCCGGGCCAGGTCCGTCGGGTCGGTGGCCGCGTCGGCGAGCAGCCGGATGGTGTGCGCACGGTCAGCCGCCGAGATGCCGGTGCTGATTCCCTCCCGGGCGTCCACGGTCACCGTGTACGCGGTGCCGCGCCGGTCCTGGTTGGTGTGGTGCATCGGCGGCAGGTCCAGCCGGTCGGCCTCGCTCTCGGTCAGCGGGACGCAGATGTAGCCCGAGGTGTACCGCACCATGAACGCCAGCACCTCCGGCGTGGCCAGCTCGGCCGCGAAGATCAGATCGCCCTCGTTCTCCCGGTCGGCGTCGTCCACCACGACGACCGGCCGGCCGGCCGCGATCTCGGCGACCGCCTGCTCAATGCTCGCGAAGCTGCTCATGCGACGGCCTCCTTGTAGGTGGGCGGGAGTGAGACGGCGGGCCGCGTGGCGCGCGAGGTGCGCCACCAGGCGGCGAAGCCCCAGGCGCAGAACGCGCCGTAGACCAGGTACATGGCCGCCGACGGGTAGAACCCGCCGCGCAGCAGCAGCGGCACGCCGACCGCGTCCACCGCGATCCAGACCAGCCAGAACTCCACCCAGCCGCGGGCCATGCCGTAGGTGGCCAGCAGGCTGCCGGTGAGGATCCAGGCGTCCGGCAGCGGGCCCCAGGAGCCCAGTGCGGCGAGCACCGGGTACGCCGCGGCGGTGCCGACCGCGGCGACCAGCAGCATCGCCAGCCGCTCCCGCCCGGTGGCCCACCGTGGGACGACCGCTGCCTGCCCGGCGTCGGCCCGGCGGTTGCGCCGCCAGCGCCACCAGCCGTAGACGCTGACCGCGAAGAAGAACACCTGCCGGCCAGCCTGCCCGTAGAGGTCGTGCTCCTGCGGGGTGGCGAAGACCCCGCCGAGGAAGACGGTCAACAGCAGCGCGTTGCCGATCATGCCAACCGGCCAGGCCCAGACGAGTCGACGCAGGCCGAGGAGCGCGGAGACCAGCCCGAACACGTTGCCGACGATTTCCCGGAGCAGCACCGGCGAGCCGGCCACCTGCACCTGGGCGTCCAGCAGCCAGCCGAGCGGGCCCATCAGGCCAGCCCGCCCGTGCTCGCGGCCACCCCGTGACCGTCGGCGTCGGTGAGCCGGGCGCCGAGCAGCCGCTCGACGTACTTGGCCAGCACGTCGACCTCCAGGTTGACCGGATCGCCGACGCCCTTCGCGCCGAGCGTGGTCAGCTTCAGCGTGGTCGGGATCAGACCGACGGAGAACTCGTCGGCGCCCACCTCGGCAACGGTCAGCGAGACGCCGTCGATGGTGATCGAGCCCTTCTCCACCACGTATCGGGCCAGGGCGGCGGGCAGCCGGAACCGGACCGTCTCCCACTGCTCGGCCGGCTCCCGGGAGATCAGCTCACCGACACCGTCCACGTGCCCCTGCACCAGGTGCCCACCGAGCCGGCTGCCCAGCGCGGCGGCCCGCTCCAGGTTGACCGGGTCGCCGGGGCGCAGCGCGCCCAGCGCGGAGCGGCGCAGCGTCTCGCCCATCACGTCCGCGGTGAAGACACCGTCCGCCGCCTCCACCACGGTCAGGCAGACGCCGTTGACCGCGATGGAGTCTCCATGGCGGGCGTCGGAGGTGACCAGGGGGCCGCGTACGGCGACCAGCGCCGAATCGCCCGCCGTCGACGACACCCGGACGACCTCGCCCAACTCCTCGACAATGCCGGTGAACATGTCAGCCCTCCCTCTTACGGGGCAGCGCGGTGATCCGGAGATCCGGACCGATCTGCGTAACGTCGACGAACTCCAGATCAATTGCCTCAGCGATGGTGCTCACGCCGGCGTCGACCAGGGCGGTCGGGCCGGCCCCGAGCAGCCGCGGCGCGACGTACCCGACAATCTTGTCGACCAGGCCGGCGGCGAGGAACGCCCCGGCCAGCCGGGGGCCGCCCTCCAGCAGCACCGCGCGGACCCCGCGCTGGTGCAGCGCCGCGAGCAGCGCCGGTAGGTCCACCCCGCCGTGCGAGCCGGCGCCCACCTCGGCGGCGGTCGCGATCCAGGTCCGCGCGGCGCCGTCGCGGACCCGGGCGTCGGCCGGGGTACGCCCCGAGCTGTCCACGACCACCCGCAGCGGCTGCCGGATGGCCAGGCTGCCGTCGCGCAGGTTGCGGGCGGTCAGTCGGGGATCGTCGGCGAGCACGGTGCCGATCCCGGCGATGACCGCGTCGACCGTGCCGCGCAGCGCGTGCACGTCGATCCGGGCCGCCTCCGAGGTGATCCACATGCTGGTGCCGTCCGCCGCCGCGGACCGGCCGTCGACCGTGGCGGCGTACTTCCAGATCACGTACGGCCAGCCCCGGCGCATCGAGGTCAACCAGGCGACGTTGCCGGCCTCGGCCTCGTCGCCGCGTATTCCCAGGTCCACCCGAACCCCGGCGGCACGCAGCGTGGCGGCGCCTCCGGTGGCCACCGGGTTCGGGTCGGGTACGGCGATCACCACCCGGCCCACTCCGGCCTGGACCAGCGCGGTGCTGCAGGGACCGGTGCGGCCGGTGTGATCGCAGGGTTCCAGAGTGACCACCGCCGTGCCGCCGCGGGCGCGCTCCCCGGCCTGGGCGAGCGCGACGATCTCGGCGTGCGGCCCGCCGGCGTAGGCGTGGAAACCCTCACCGACGACCGCGCCGTCCGCGTCGAGCAGCACGCAGCCGACCACTGGGTTGGGGCTGGTGGTTCCCAGCCCGCGCGCCGCCAGCTCGATCGCGCGTCGCATCGCCTCATCGACGGAGACGCTGGCCATCGCCGTGTCCCTGCCCTCTCACTCGCCGGTCCGCGCGCGGGCGGTCAGGGAGGCGGCATGGGCCGCAGGGCATGCGGCGGCGGATTCCGGGTGCGGCACAGCCGCCCCGGGGGGGGTCGGCACGGCACGCTGAAGCCAGCGGCCAGCTCGGACCCGTCCGTCCCGCGCGCTGTCTCCCATCCGGACTGTCTGGGCGCGGACGAACCGCCCCCAACCGTCGGCCCCGGATTCTCACCAGGTCCACCGGGCGGCACAGCCGTCCGGGTCGCGGGCTTACCACGGTCGGACCGTGGATCACCGCCGGTTCGGAATTTCACCGAGTCCCGCCAGCGCGTGGTGGGTACTCCGGCAGTCTTACACGCAAACGGGGGTCCGTCGCTACCGAGGCGAGCTACTTCACAGCCGGATCACGCTCACGTGACGCCGCGCCGCCGGTCCACCGCCACGTACGACCCGGGCTGGCTCTTGGCCACCGTCTTCATCTCGGAGGCCACCGCGATCACCTCGAGCGGGTCGGTGAACCGCTTGCCGGCGTCGGAGAGGGAGACGCCGATGGAGAGGGTGACCAGGGCCGCACGGCGGATCGTGCCGCGCCGGTCCTTCAGCTCGACGAAGCCGCGCTCCCGGTCGGTCGGATCGTAGAGCGTGTCGGCCGCCTTCTCGAAGTCGACCACCGCCCGGGAGGTCAGCGAGCGGACCTGGTCCGGGGCGCAGACGATGACGAAGTCGTCGCCACCGACGTGGCCGAGGAAGGCCGGGGGCAGGCCCACCGCCACCACCGCCCGGTGCAGGCTGCGGGCCAGCGCGGAGATGAAGTCGTCGCCGCGGACGAAGCCGTACCGGTCGTTGACGCTCTTGAACCGGTCGATGTCGACGTAGCCGACCGCGTAGTCCACCCCGTGCCGGACCCGGTCGCTGATCTCCCGACGGATCCGGCTGTTGCCGGGCAGCCCGGTCAGCGGGGAGACCTCCCGGAACTCCTTGTTGCGGCGCAGGGTCGACGAGACCCGGGCCACCAGCTCGGCGGTGTCGAACGGCTTGACCAGGTAGTCGTCGGCGCCGGCGCTGAGCCCGTGCACCTTGTCGACGGTCATCCCCTTGGCCGTCAGCATGATCACCGGCAGGGCGGAGGTCATCGGGTCGGCGCGCAGCCGCCGGGTCAACTCCAGTCCGTCGATCCGGGGCATCATCAGGTCGACCACGGCCAGGTCGGGCCGCTGCCGCTCGATGACCTCGAGGGCCTCCTGGCCGTCGCTGGCGTGGATCACCTCGAAGCCGTGCAGCCGCAGGTTGAACTCGACGAAACGGGCGATGTCCTCGTCGTCATCCACGACGAGGATGATGTCCTTGCGGTCGCCCTCGGGGTCCATCTCAGGCCCCGGGAGCCGCGCGTTCCGCCAGCGCCCGCAGGTGACGTACCGCCTCCGCCGGGTCGGCGGCGCCGTAGACGGCGGTGCCGGCCACGAACGCGTCGGCGCCCGCGGCGGCGGCCTGCTCGATGGTGTCGGCGGCGATCCCACCGTCCACCTCGATCCGCAGCTCCAGGTGCCCGGCGTCGACGTGCCCCCGGGCGGCGCGGACCTTGTCCAGCAGTTGCGGGATGAACCGCTGCCCACCGAAACCGGCCTTGATCGTCATGATCAGCAGGGTGTCGAAGCTGGGCAGCAGCTCCAGGTACGGCTCGATCGGGGTGTCCCGGTCGATGGCCAGCCCGGCCTTCGCCCCGGCGGAGCGCAGGTCCTTGGCTAGCGCCACCGGATCGTCGCACGCCTCCGCGTGGAAGGTCACGTTGTACGCCCCGGCGTCGGCGTAGCCGGGGGCCCACCGACGCGGGTCCTCGATCATCAGGTGCACGTCGAACGGCAGCGCGGTGACGGCGCGCAGGCTCTGCACCACGGGCAGACCGATGGTCAGGTTCGGCACGAAGTGGTTGTCCATCACGTCCACGTGCAACCAGTCCGCGGCGTCCTCGACGGCACGGATCTCTTCGGCGAGACGGGCGAAATCGGCGGCCAGGATGCTCGGCGCGACGATGGGCGGCGGTACGGTCACGGGGCCAGTGTACGAACGCGGCAACCCGCCGCCCCACCGCGGCACCATCGGGGACGCGCTGTGATCCAGTAGTGACCAGTGGTGCAGAATTAGCCGGTCCGGACCGCCGAATCCGGACGAACAGACATCAACGGCTGGCCGATCGACGGAAACGCGACGACACTCCAACCGGGACGGTGCCGTAGGCTGCACGCCCGCCGGGGTCTCGCCGCGGGGCGCGGTGACCGGTCGCCAGCTCCCGGGAGGGCGGACGATGCGACGGTGGCTCGGAGCGCTGGCGCTGGCCGGCGCCACGACGATCCTGCTGACCGGCTGCGGGCCGGCGCGAGGCGCCGACGGTGACCTCACCGACGACTGGCCGGCGCTGCGGACCCCGAAACCGTTCACCCCCGCCACCGACACCTGCCTGCCCCGGATCACCTCCATCGTGCAGGCCAGCACGTACGAGACGGTGGACTGCGCGCGCAGCCACCTGGCCGAGGCGATCCACGTCGGCACCTTCGTCGGCCCCGCCGCACGCGCCGCCACCCGACCGCAGCCGGGGTCGCAGGCACTGCGGACCGCCCGCGCCGAATGTGACCAGCGGGCCCGGGAGGTGCTCGGCGGCGACTGGCACACGGCGCGGCTCACCCTGTCCCTCTCGCTGCCCTCCGCACCCGCCTGGACCGGCGGCGCGCGCTGGTTCCGCTGCGACCTCAGCGAGACCGACAGCATCGACAACACCCGGCCGGTGAACCGCACCGGCAGCCTGCGCGGCGCGTTGATCGGTGACACACCACTGACGCACCGGTGCTTCGACCCCAAGCTGATCGGCGACAACCTCAACTACATGGCGCCGGTGCTCTGCACGGAGCCGCACCGCGCCGAGTTCGTCGGCGTCTACCTGGAACGGGACATGAGCTGGGCGGACTTCACCCGCTCCGCCGAGCAGACGCACCAACGCTGCATGGCCTTGATCGCCACGTACGCCGCGGTGCCGAACAACAGCGACCTGCCGTACCGGGCCGGGTCCATCTACTACCCACCGTCACAGCGGGAGTGGGAGGAGGGTGACCGTGGGGTGCGCTGTTTCCTGTGGAGTGACGACCGCAAACTCACCCGCTCGATGCGCAATGCGGGCCCACAGGGACTACCCGCCATCTGAGCACCGGTGCCGTATGCTGCTGCGCCGTGGCGCTACCGGGCGGCTGGGGGCCGGCCGGAGACCACCAGCGGCGGGAGGTCGGGGGATGCGACGGTGGTTGGCGGCGCTCGCCGCGGGCACGACGGCGGCCCTGGCGCTGGCCGGGTGCGGCGCGCCCGCCGGAGTCGACCGGAACCTCATCGACGACTGGCCGGCGCCCGTCGCGGCGCAGCAGTTCGTTCCCGCCGGCGAGGTCTGCCACCACGCCGCCCAGCAGGTCGGCTACCTGACCGGCTACAACCCGGTGGCGTGCACCGAGTCGCACCGGGTGGAGACCATGCACGTCGGCACGCTCAGCGGCCCGGGCGCGAACCGCGGGACGCCCCCACCGCCCGGCTCGGTCGGCATGCGGACCGCGCAGGCCAGCTGCGACAAGGCGGTCAGCAAGGCGGTGGGTGCCGACTGGCGCTCCGGGCGCCTCGGCCTGACCGTCGTGCTGCCGTCCGCGCCGGCCTGGGCCGGTGGGGCCCGCTGGTACCGCTGTGACGTCACCGAGCTCGCCAGCATCGACGACACCTCCGTCGGCCTGCGCACCGGCAGCCTGCGGGGGGCGCTGACCGGCGCGGCGCCGCTGGCGTACCGCTGCTTCAACCCCAAGCTGGTCAAGGACGACATCGACGAGATGGTGCCGGTCTCCTGCACCAGCCGGCACCACGCCGAGTTCGTCGGCGTCTGGCAGGCCCCGGACGTCAGCTACGCCGAGTTCAACCGCACCACCAAGCGGACCCACCGGGCCTGCCAGACGGTGACCGCCAGATACGCCAAGGTGCCGGACAACTCCCAGCTCGACTTCCGCGCCGGGACGATCTACTACCAGCCGTACGAGCAGGAGTGGAAGAACGGCAACCGTGGCGTGCAGTGCTTCCTGTGGATCAGCGACCGGGACCTGACCCGCTCGATGAAGGGCGCCGGCACCAAGGGCCTCCCGGTCACCTGACCCACCGCAAATGAAAGGAAGGGCCCCTTATTAACGCCTGGCGTTAATAAGGGGCCCTTCCTTTCAACTAAGCGGTGCGACTCAGCCCCGGCGCAGCACGGCGAGGAACATCGCGTCGGTGCCGTGCCGGTGCGGCCAGAGCTGCACGGTGGGACCGTCGCCCAGGCCCGGCATACCGGCCGGCAGCAGCGGCCGGGCGTCCACGAAGTCCACCGGCATCCCGCTGCGGCGAGCCGCCTCGGTCACCGTCACGTGGGTCTCCACCGTGTGCGGCGAGCAGGTGACGTAGGCGACCAGCCCACCCGGACGAACCGCACGCAGCGCCGCACCGAGCAACTCCCGTTGCAGCCGGGTCAGCGGCGGCAGGTCGGAGGGCTGGCGACGCCAGCGCGACTCCGGCCTGCGGCGCAGCGACCCCAGCCCGGTGCACGGGGCGTCCACCAGCACCCGGTCGAAGTGCCCCTCCGGCAGCTTCGGGTCGGCGCCGACCTCACGGCCGTCCATGGCCAGGACGGTCACCGGCAGACCCCGGGTCGCCTGGGAAACCAGCCGGGCCCGGTGCTCGGCCACCTCCACCGCGGTCACCCGGGCGCCGCGCTGCGCGGCCAGCGCGCCGAGCAGCCCGGCCTTGCCGCCCGGACCGGCGCACAGGTCCAGCCAGCGCCCGTCCGGGCCGTCCAGCGGCGCGTCGGCGAGCGCGCTGGCCACCAGCTGGGAGCCCTCGTCCTGGACGTGGGCCCGGCCGTCGACCACCGCCGGAATGTCGCCGGGCGCGCCGCCGGGCAGATAGACGGCGTACGGCGAGAACGCGCCGGGCGCCCCACCGACCTGGTCGGCCAGCTCCACCGGGTCGATCAGGCCGGGCCGGGCGCACAGGTGCACCGGCGGGCGTTCATTGTCCTCGATCAGCAGTCGGGCCGTCTCGCCCAGATCACCGCCGAGCGCCTCGGAGAACGCCCGCACGATCCACTGCGGATGGCTGTACGCCAGGGCGAGGTGTCCGACCGGGTCGGTCTCCATCGGCGGGGCGAGCTTCGCCACCCAGCCGTCCACGTCGAGGGTGGACACCTCGCGCAGCACCGCGTTGGCGAACCCGGTGGCGCCCGGCGCGACCGCGCGGACCAGGTCCACGGTCGACGAGACCGCGGCGTGCGGGGGCACTCGGGTGTGCAGCAGCTGGTACGCCCCGAGCCGCAGCGCGTCGCGCACCGGCGGGTCGATCCGGGCCACGTCCCGGCCGGCCGCGTCGGTCAGGATCGCGTCCAGGGTGCCCAGGTGGCGAAGGGTGCCGTAGGTCAGCTCGGTGGCGAAGGCCGCGTCCCGGCCGTACAGCCCCTCCTCGCGCAGGATGGTGGGCAGCACCAGGTTGGCGAACGCGTCGTCGCGGTGCACCGCGGCCACCGCCTCGTACGCCGCGCGTCGCGGCCGGTCCAGCGGCGGTCGTACCGGCCGGCGGTCCCCACCGCGACCGGCGGGCGGGCCGGAGCGCGTGGGGCGCGTCCCCTCCGGGGCGGTCACGCGAAGTCCTCGCCGGTGCTGACCCGGACGCCACGTGCCCAGTCGGTCGCCGGCATGGCCCGCTTGCCGGCGGCCCGGACCTCGCCCAGTCGCACCGGCACGGTGGCCGTGCCGGCCAGCACCCGGGCCTTCTCCACCAGCAACTCCCCCGGCTTCAGATCGGGGCCGTCGGCTGCCGCCACCACCGGGCCGAGCTTCACCCGCTCGCCCCGGAAGGTCGTCCAGGCACCCGGGGCCGGCGTGCAGGCCCGGATCCGCCGGTCCACCGCGAAGGCCGGGTCGGTCCAGCGCACCCGGGCGTCCTCCACGGTCAGTTTCGGTGCCAGCGACACCCCGTCGGCCGGCTGCGGCTCGGCGCGGGCGGTGCCGTCGGCGATCGCGTCGAGCACCGCCACCAGCAGCCCGGCGCCGGACCCGGCGAGGCGCTCCAGCAGGTCACCGGAGGTGTCGCCGGGGTGGATCTCGTCGGTCAGGGTGCCGAAGACGGGACCGGTGTCCAGACCCTGCTCCAGCTGGAAGACGCTGGCCCCGGTCAGCTCGTCGCCGTGCAGCACCGCGTGCTGCACGGGCGCGGCGCCGCGCCAGGCGGGCAGCAGCGAGAAGTGCAGGTTGATCCAGCCGTACCGGGGGATCTCCAGCGCGGCCGGCGGCACCAGCGCGCCGTAGGCGACCACCGGCACGCAGTCCGGTGCGAGCTCGCGCAGCCGGTCGAGGAACTCCGGGTCACGGGGGCGGGCCGGGGTGAGCACCTCGATGCCGTGCTCGTCGGCCCACTCGCCGACCGGGGAGCGGGACAGGCCGCGCCCGCGTCCGGCGGGCGCGTCCGGCCGGGTGACCACCGCGACCAGCTCGTGCCGGGAGGCGGCGACGGCGGCCAGGGCGGGGACGGCGACGGCCGGTGTACCGGCGAAGATCACACGCATCCGGGTCACCGACCCAGGCCGAAGGGGCTGCCCGCGGCGTGCGGGTTGACCTTGACCACCGGCGGGGTCGACGGGTCGTACCAGTCGGCCTGGCGGATCGCCTTCATCGCCTCCTTGCGGCCGGCGGCGTCGAGCCGGTCCAGGAAGAGCACGCCGTCGAGGTGGTCGGTCTCGTGCTGCACGCAGCGGGCCATCAGCCCGGTGCCGACGATCTGGAGCGGGTCGCCGTAGCCGTTGAAGCCCTTGGCGATGACGTTCTGCCGGCGCTTGGTGTCGAAGTAGAGCCCGGGGATGGACAGGCAGCCCTCCGGGCCGTCCTGCTCCTCCTCGTCGGGGAATTCGAGCACCGGGTTGACCAGGTGCCCGAGCACGTCGTCGACGTCGAAGGCGAACACCCGCAGGCCCACACCGAGCTGCGGCGCGGCCAAGCCGGCGCCACTCTGCTCCCGCATCGTGTCGGTCAGATCGGCGATGAGCCTACGCAGTTCGACGTCGAAGTCGACGACCGGATCGGCCGGCGTGCGCAGCACCGGATCCCCAAACAGACGGATGGGCTGGACGGTCACGCGGGACGGCTCCTTCATGGGGTGAGACGAGCGGTGCCGTACCAGTCTACGGAGTGCCCGGGTGGGCGCCGGCTGGCGTACCTCGATCGGCCACCGCGGGTGTGCCCAGCGTCACCGGCAGGCTCTGGTATCCGCGCAGGGTCAGCCGGGTGCGGTGTCGGGGTGTCCCGGCCAGGGCCAGCCCGGGCAGCCGGCGCAGCAGCATCGGAAAGGCCAGCTGCGCCTCCAGCCGGGCCAGCCCGGCGCCGAGGCAGTAGTGCGGGCCGGCGCCGAAGGAGAGCGGGTGCGCCTGGTCGCGGGTCGGGTCGAAGCGCTGCGGGTCGGGGAACCGGCGCGGGTCGCGGTTGGCCGCGCCGAGCAGCAGCAGCGCCGTGCTGCCGGCCGGCAGGTCCAACCCGCCGCAGCGCACCGGCGCGGTGCTGGTCCGGGTGGTCAGCTGCACCGGCGAGTCGTAGCGCAGCAGCTCCTCGACGTACGCCGGGGCGAGCCCGGGGTCGGCACGCAGCGCGGCGGCGGCCTCGGGGTGCCGCAGCAGCACCACCAGCCCGTTGCCGAGCAGGTTGGTGGTGGTCTCGAAGCCGGCGACCAGCAGCACCACCAGGTTGGCCAGCAGCTCGTCGCCGGTGAGCCGGTCGCCGTCGGTGTCGTGCACCTGGACCAGCGCGGTGGTCAGGTCGTCGGCCGGCGCGCGGCGGCGGGCGGCGACCAGCTCGGCGAAGTACGCGCGCAGCTCGGCGGCGCCGGCGTCGGCGACGGCCAGCTCCTCGGCGGTGATCTCCGGCTCCAGCACCCCGGTCAGGTCACCGGCCCAGCGGCGGAACAGCGGCCGGTCGGTTGCCGGCACGCCGAGCAGCGCGCAGATCACCCCCACCGGCAGCGGGTACGCGAAGTCGGCCAGCACGTCGACGGTCGCGCCGTCCGCGGCACGGTCCAGCATGTCGTCGAGCAGGGCCTCGGCCTGGGCACGCACCACGTCGCGCATCCCGGCGATCCGGCGCGGGCTGAACGCGCCTGCGGCGAGCCGGCGCATCCGGCTGTGGTCGGGCGGGTTGGTCCGCAACATGGACCGGGCGATCGACGAGATCGCCGCGCTCTCGCGCCAGTTCGGCCAGACCTGGTCCCGCAGGGCGTCGTCCAGCACTCCGAGCCGGGGATCACGCAGCAGCTCGTCGACCTCCGGGTAGCCGGTCACCACGTACAGGCCGGGCAGGGCCTGCACCACCGGCCCGTGCGCCCGCAGCCGCTCGTACGTCGGGTACGGGTCGACCCGCCCCTGCGGCGACATGAGCAGTGTGAGCGCCTCGGCAGCCTCCATGGCCGGCCTCCCCGTCGATGCGTCGGAGGCTCCATCATGCCCACGCCGCCGACGCCTGGCATCCTCCGGAGCGGAGAAAACGACGCCGAACCGGCCCGCGTCAGTCTCCCGCCCCGCCGTGCCCGGACGCGGGCGACCGCGCGGTCAGGCGCTGGCGCCCGGGTCGCCCGCGAGGACCGCGTCGCCGCCGAGGAGCGCGGGCTCCGGCAGCGGCAGCTGGATCTTGTGGGCGGCCTCCCAGTCGTAGACCAGGCCCGGACGCACCTGCGCGGCGAAGTAGTCGATCGCGCTCATCCCGCCGACCACCGGCTCGTCGACCTCCGCCACGAGCTGGGCGGGGACCAGGGAGAAGCCGTTCTGCAGGGCGGCGCTGAGCCGGCGGTGACCGTCGACGACGAAGAAGTACTCACCGGTGAACCCGATCTTCAGCGGCTCCAGGGCCGCGTCACCGGCCTCGGCCACGTCGCCGACGAACTCGGAGTCCCACAGCCCGCGCAGGGTCGCGATGTCCTCGGTCGGGTAGACCCGGGCCGGGTCCAGCAGCAGCAGCGGCGGGTCGTCGCGCAGCACCTCGTCGCCGAGCGTCCCCTCGTACGCGGCCACGATGTGCTCGACCACCTCGGCGGCGGAGGCACGGGTGGTGTCGCAGATCAGGTCATAGTTGCGCAGTCGGGCCTTGTCCACCCCGTACCGGATGATGAACCGGTTGCGCTCGCTCTCGCTGCGCTCGCGCAGCTTGGCCTTGGCCTCCTCCATCGTGGCGTAGCTCTCCGCCGGCCCGGAGGGCCGGGCCAGCACGCGGCGGGCCGCCTCACCGGGCTCGGTGATCATGTGCACCTTGAGCGCGTCGGTGAAGAAGTGCCACGCCAGCCGGGAGTCCATGATGAGGCGCTCGCCGGAGGCGGCGATGTCCCGCTGGAGCTGGTCGACGTAGCCGTCGACGGCCTGGTCGAGCTCGGCGTGCAGGTTGAGCTGCAGCGCGGTCATCTGTCGCTGCTGCGCCATCTCCCGGTAGAGGTCACCCACGCTCACCCGGCGCATGCCGAGCCGTTTGGCGATCTCCACCGACACGGTGCTCTTGCCGCTGCCGAGGTCGCCGTTGAAGACGATCGAGTGTCGAACGGTCACGACTGGTCCACCCCTGATCACCGGCTGTTTGAGATCATCGACATCGCGTCCGACCGACGCGTTCCCGCCATCGTCGCTGCCACCCTGCGAAGGCTACAGCTCGGCGCGTCTGACGCCGCGCCGCGACCTGGAGCCGTCGTCCGCCCGGGCATGACGGGCGATGTTACCACCCAGGCACCAGCGCTTTGCCGGACGCGGTGGGCGGGGACACCGCCTCCGACCAGGCCCGCCAGCCGCCGTCCGGCTCAGAACAGGCTCAGCGGATCGACCTGGAGGCGGACCGGGTCAGCGGCCTTGCGGGCCGCCCGCGCCCCCGCCGCCGAGTGCAGCGCCTCGGCGAGCGCGGCGGCCCGGGCCCGGGGCACCCGCACCAGCATCCGCTCGCGGCCCTCCTCGGCCGGCACCGGCCCGAGCACCTCGGCGTCGTCGGGCAGCCGGGCCGCGGCGAGCAGGTCGGCCACCGCCTCGGCCGGGCCGGTGACACTGGCCATCCGCACCGCAGGCGGGAAGCCCAGCTCGCGGCGCTCGGCCAGTTCCCGGCCGGCGAACCAGCCGGCGTCCCAGCGCAGCAGCGCCTGCACCGGGGCGAGCGCGCCGTCGGCGACCACCACCACCCGGCCGGCCGGGGCCGGGCGGGCCAGCGCCGCGGCGGCCAGCCAGCGGCGCAGCGCCTCCTCGCCGGCCCGCAGGTCGGCCCGGGTCAGCAGGGCCCACGAGTCGAGCAGCAGCACCGCGCCGTAGCCCCCCTCGGCGGCCGGCTCGGCGCCGGGCGTGGCGACCACCAGGGCCGCGCCGCCGGGCACGTCGCTCAGCACCTCCTCCCGGCCGGAGGTGCGCACCGGCACGCCGGGAAACGCCCGGCCCAGCTCCTCGGCGGTACGCCGGGCCCCGGTCACCGCGGCCCGCAGCCGCCGGCCACCGCACTCGGGGCAGGCGTACGCGGCGGCCACCCGGGCGCACCAGCGGCAGGCCGGGGTGCCGCCGGCCGAGGGCAGCGCGAGCGGCCCGGCGCAGTGCGCGCAGCGGGCCGGGGTGCGGCAGTCCGCGCAGGCGACCGAGGGCAGGTAGCCGCGCCGGGGCACCTGCACCAGCACCGGCAGGTCCGCCCGGAGGGCATCGCGGGCGGCCGTCCACGCCAGGCTGGGCAGCCGGGCGGTGGCCGCTCCGGGGTCGCGGGCCAACTGCGGGTCGTCACCGGTCGGCGCGATGGCCGGGATACGGGCCCGCACGGTCGCCCGGTCGGCCACCACCTCCCGGGCCCAGCCGGTCTCCACCAGCAGCTGCGCCTCGGCGGTGCGGGCGTACCCGCCGACCAGCGCGCCAGCCTCGGCGAGCTGTGCGCGCGTGAGCAACACGTCCCGGGCGTGCGGATAGGGGGCGCGCGGCTCGGCGTGCAGGTCGTCGCCGTCGTCCCAGACGGCGACCAGGCCGAGCCGGTCCACCGGGGCGAACATCGCCGCCCGGGTGCCGATCACCACCGGCACCTCCCCCCGCCGGGCGGCGAGGAACGCGCGGTAGCGCCGGGCCGGACCGAGCGCGGCGGAGAGGGTGACGTGTCGTCCCGGGCCGAGCACGCCGGTGAGCGCGACATCCAGCCGATCGAGGTCGCGGGCGTCGGCCACCACGACCACCGCTCCGCGGCCCCCGGCGACCGTGGCGGCGACCGCGTCGGCGTAGCGGGCGGCCCAGTCCTCGCCGGGCAGCGCCGACCAGACGGCCCGGGGCGCCCGGCCGTCGGTGAGCGCGCGCAGGAGAGCCGGACCGGTCGGGTAGTCCCGCCACCCGCGCGGGTCGAGGGCGGGCTCGTCGGAGGAGGCCGGCGTGCTGGTCTGATCGCCGTGGGCCTCCTTCTCGACCCGGGCGTGCCGGGGTGGCACGGCGAGCCGGAGCACGTCGGCGAGGCTGCCCGCGTACCGGTCGGCGACCGCACGGGCCAGGCGGGCGACCTCGGGCGCCAGCACCGGCTCCGGAGAGACCACCTTCTCCAGGTAGGCGAGCCGGCCGGTGTGCCCTGAGTCGTCGGCGCGGGACAGCAGCCAGCCGTCGACGAGCTGCCCCGCGAAGCGCACCTTCACCCGGGTGCCGGGCACCGCCAAGGCGTCCAGCTCGGCCGGCACCAGGTAGTCGAACGGCCGGTCCAGGTGAGCCAGCGGGACATCCACACAGACGCGTGCGACCGGCGACCCTTCCGCGGGTCGCCGGTCGCTGCGCTTGGTGGCGGTCAGGCTCCCGCGGCCGACTTGAGGTCGGCGGCCCGGTCGGTGCTCTCCCAGGTCAGGTCCGGCAGCTCGCGGCCGAAGTGGCCGTACGCGGCGGTCTGCTGGTAGATCGGGCGGAGCAGGTTGAGGTCCCGAATGATCGCGGCCGGGCGCAGGTCGAACACCTCGGTGACGGCCTTCTCGATCGAGGCGACCGGCACGGTCTCGGTGCCGAACGTCTCGATGAACAGGCTCACCGGGTGCGCCTTGCCGATGGCGTACGCGACCTGGGCCTCGCACCGCTCGGCCAGGCCGGCGGCGACCACGTTCTTGGCCACCCAGCGCATCGCGTACGCGGCCGAGCGGTCCACCTTGGACGGGTCCTTGCCGGAGAACGCGCCACCGCCGTGCCGGGCGTACCCGCCGTAGGTGTCGACGATGATCTTGCGACCGGTCAGCCCGGCGTCACCCATCGGGCCGCCGATCTCGAACCGGCCGGTCGGGTTGACCAGCAGCCGGTAGCCGTCGGTGTCCAGACCGAGGCTCTCCAGCTCCGGTGCGATGACGTGGTCGCGCACGTCCGGGGTGAGCAGCGACTCCAGCGAGATGTCCGCGGCGTGCTGGCTGGACACGACCACGGTGTTGAGCCGGACCGGACGCAGCCCCTCGTACTCGATGGTCACCTGGGTCTTGCCGTCCGGGCGCAGGTACGGGATGGTGCCGTCCTTGCGCACCGCGGCCAGCCGGCGGGCCAGTCGGTGTGCCAGCGCGATGGGCAGCGGCATCAGCTCGGGCGTCTCCGAGCACGCGAAGCCGAACATCATGCCCTGGTCCCCGGCGCCCTGCGCGTCCAGTGCGCTCTCCGAGGCTCCGGTGCGCAGCTCGAAGGCGTTGTCAACGCCCTGCGCGATGTCCTCGGACTGCGCGCCGATGGAGACGCTGACCCCGCAGGAGGCGCCGTCGAAACCCTTCTTCGACGAGTCGTACCCGATGTCGAGGATGGTCCGGCGGACGATCGTCGGGATGTCGGCGTACGCCTTGGTGGTCACCTCACCGGCGATGTGCACCTGCCCGGTGGTGATCATGGTCTCCACCGCGACCCGGCTCTGCGGATCCTCGGCGAGCAACGCGTCGAGGATGCCATCGCTGATCTGGTCGGCGATCTTGTCCGGGTGGCCTTCCGTGACCGATTCGGACGTGAAGAGGCGGCGTGTCACGGCACTCCTAAGCGTGTGAGGTCGTTCCGCGGCAGTCTAGTCACCGCTGCGGTGGGTGTCGGGATCGGTCGCGCCCTGTTCCACCCGTCAGGAGCGGCCGGCCAGCCGCGCCACGACGAGATCCCAGACGGAGTCGGCCACATCCTCCTTGGCCTGCTCGGGCAGCCGGCTGACCGAGCCGTCCGCGCCGATGACCGTCACCGTGTTGGTGTCGGCGCCGAAGACCTTGTCCACGCCGACCTCGTTGACCACGATCAGGTCGGCCCGCTTCCGGGCGAGTTTCGCCCGGCCGTTGGCCTCCGCGTCGCCGGTCTCGGCGGCGAACACCACCAGCACCTGCTCCGGTCGTTTGCGCTGGCCGAGCTCTGCCGCGATGTCCGGGTTCGTGACGAGCTCGATGGTGGGCGCGACGCCGTCGTCCGACTTCTTGATTTTGCCAGGCGCGTACGCCGCCGGCCGGAAATCGGCCGGAGCCGCCGCCATCACCACCGCGTCGGCGTCGACGGCCGCCTTCAGCGTCGCCTCCCGCAGCTCGCCGGTGCTGCCCACCCGGACCAGGTCGACTCCGGCCGGGTCGGCGAGGGAGACGTTGGCCGCGATCAGGGTGACCCGGGCGCCCCGGGCGACGGCCGCCCGGGCGAACGCGTAGCCCTGCTTGCCGGACGATCGGTTGCCGAGGAACCGGACCGGGTCCAGCGGCTCGCGGGTGCCCCCCGCGGTGACCACCACCCGGCGGCCGGCCAGGTCGGCGGGTGCCGGCCCACCCCGGGCCAGGACCCGACGCGCGACCGCGAAGATCTCCGCCGGGTCGGGCAGCCGGCCCTTGCCGGTGTCGACGCCGGCGAGCCGGCCGACGGCCGGCTCGATGACCCGGACACCGCGGGCGCGCAGCGTGGCGACGTTGGCCACGGTGGCCGGGTGCTCCCACATCTCGGTGTGCATGGCCGGAGCCAGCACCACCGGGCAGCGCGCGGTCAGCAGCGTGTTGGTCAGCAGGTCGTCGGCGAGCCCGTGGGCGGCCTTGGCGAGCAGGTCGGCGGTGGTCGGCGCGACCACCACCAGGTCGGCCTGCTGGCCGAGCCGCACGTGCGGCACCTCGTGCACGTCGGACCAGACGTCGTCGGCGACCGGCTGACCGGAGAGAGCTGCCCAGGTCGGCGCTCCGACGAAGCGGAGCGCCGACGCGGTCGGCACGACGCGAACCCGGTGACCCGATTCGGTGAAGAGTCGCAGCAGCTCGCAGGCCTTGTAGGCGGCGATGCCGCCGCCGACCCCGAGGACGATCCCGGCGGACATCGACGCGTGGGGGCTTACGGCTGGTCGGTCGGCTCAGCGGTGAGCAGGCCCGAGTTGATCTCGCGCATGGCGATGGAGAGGGGCTTCTCCTGGGGGGTGGTCTCGACGAGCGGGCCGACGTACTCCAGCAGGCCCTCGCCGAGCTGGCTGTAGTAGGCGTTGACCTGGCGCGCGCGCTTGGCGGCGAAGATGACCAGCGCGTACTTCGACGTCGTCTTCTCGAGGAGCTCGTCGATCGGCGGGTTGGTGATGCCTTCGGGGTTGGCGATGGATCCCACGAATTAACCTCTGCGTCTTTCGAGCCGCGCGGACGCGGTGCTGAGTCTCAACGGCGGCCGGCCATCAGCCGCGTACAGGCGACCAGGCCGGATCCGGATAAGAAGAACCGAGTAAGCCTACCAGCTCGACGACCACCCGATCGGTGAGGTCGTGGGTCAGGGCGTGCTCGAAGGTCGCCGCCACGGCGGCGTCGGGTCGGTGACCGGGCGGGCTCAGCAGCACCAGCCGCGCGTCGGGCAGTCGCGCCCGGACCAGTTGGGCGCCGGTCAGGTCGAGCGGGAGGAGCACCGGCTGCCCCGCGTCGAGCCGGGCGCGCAGCGGTGGGTACGGGGTGCCCCGACAGTGCGGGCCCATCCGGGACCACTCCAGCAGCTCGCCGGCGGCCACCCGGCGGTCGAACTCGGCGGGAGCGAGGAAGACCCGGTCCTCCCCGTCGATCTCCCGCTCCCGGCGCGGCCGGGTGGTCGCCTGCACCGGGATCCACACGGACGGAGAACGCGCCCGGACGAGCTCGACGACACTCTCCCTGCCGGAACCCGAAGGTCCAGCCAGGACAGTGAGCCGAGCCGCCGGGCGCGCCTCGTCATCCGTGCTCACTGCTTGTTTCTACACGCTGCCAGGTTCAGTTGGCGGCGAACTCTCCAAGCAGTGCCTTGCGCTGCTGCTCGCCGAGGCCACGCAGGCGACGGCTGTCGGCGATCTTGAGCTTCTCCATGATCTGGGTAGCCCGGATCTTGCCGATGCCCGGCATGGCCTGCAGGACGGCCGACACCTTGAGCTTGCCAACGACATCGTCGCTCTCGGCGCGCTCGAGGACAGCACCGAGGGTGGTCTTGCCCTGCTTGAGCTGCTCCTTCAGCTGAGCACGGGCCTTGCGGATCTCCGCGGCCTTCTCGAGCGCGGCAGCGCGTTGTTCGGGGGTCAGTGACGGGAGCGGCACCAGTTCTCCTCAGGTCCCTATCGCGGCGGGCGGGGCGCACCGCCGCATCTGTGAAACGTGGTGTCGCTGTGAACCAAGGGGTCCATGGTTCCCAGCGCGGGGAAAACTAAGGGATGTCTCGTAACCCTGGCGTCTGTCTGTTGAGGACGATCGGGCAGGATGCCGGGGGTGCAGGTGATCACGGCAGTTAGCCCGGAGTGG
>NZ_JBSFYQ010000025.1:84548-114546 GCF_053599855.1 Micromonospora sp. NPDC005161 | reverse complement strand
CGGAAGCTAAGCCCTCCAGCGCCGATGGTACTGCACTCGTGAGGGTGTGGGAGAGTAGGACGCCGCCGGACAAACATTGGTCAGGGCCACCCCTTCAAGGGGTGGCCCTGACGCATTTCCATACCCCGAAAGACCTCAGCCGGCGTGGGACGCCGGCTCAGGTTTCAGCCCCGGGTCTGCATGCCGGCGCGCAGGTTGCGGAGCAGGCCGCCGGCGTCGGTGACCGACCGCCCCGGGAACATCGCCATCACCACGCTGCCGTGGTCCGCCCAGCCACACACCGCGAAGTCACCGCCCTCGCCGCTGGTGTTGCCGCACTTCATCACGCCGCCGAGCTCGCCCGCGGACACCTCGCGCAGGCCGGTCACCCTGCCGGTTTCGTCGGACATCAGGCCGAAGAGACTGTCCAGGTCCCGCTCCGGCTGCCAGAGCAGGGTGGTGCCCCCGAAGATGAGCACCGACCGCTTGTCGTCGGCCTGATCGCGGTAGACCGTGCCGAAACTGCGGTCCAGCTCGATGTTCGCGGCCAGGCCGCTGCGCAGGTAGTCCGCCGTGCTCTTCGCGCGTTCGCTGTCGTCCCGGGTCAGGCCCGCCGCCCGGTCCGGCGAGGTCAGCCGGGTGTCCTTCTGCTGCACCACCCGCCAGCCGCCGGCGCCCAGCACACCCGCACCGGCCAGGCCGACGACCAGCGCGACCGCCCAGCCGACGCGGCGCCGCCGGGACCACCCGCCACGCCGCTCGTCGGGGTCACCCCCCGGATCGCGGGTGCTCAGCTGGATCGGCTCCTCGGTCAGCTCCACCGGCTCGCGACCGTCGTCGAGCGGGCGCTCAGTGAGATGTGCGTCGGACATAGCCGACACCGTACGCGAATGGCAGGTGGCGCACGTCAGGTCCGCGGAAGCCCTCCGTAGACTTTCACGGGTGACCGACAGACTCGATGCCCGACGCCCCGACGCCCCCACCCTGGCCGGCCAGTACCAGCCCGCCGAGGTAGAGCAGCGACGGTACGAGCAGTGGGTAGCCGCCGGGCACTTCCGGGCCTCCGCCGACAGCGACAAGCCTCCGTTCACCATCGTCATCCCGCCGCCGAACGTCACCGGCTCCCTGCACATGGGCCACGCGTTCGAGCACACGCTGATGGACGCGTTGACCCGGCGTAAGCGGATGCAGGGCTTCGAGGCGCTCTGGCTGCCCGGCATGGACCACGCCGGCATCGCCACCCAGAACCTGGTCGAGCGTCAGCTCGCCGGCGAAGGCCTCTCCCGGCACGACCTCGGGCGGGAGAAGTTCGTCGAGCGGGTCTGGCAGTGGAAGGCCGAATCCGGCGGGGCGATCCTCGGCCAGATGCGACGCCTCGGCGACTCGGTCGACTGGGACCGTGAGCGCTTCACCATGGACGCGGGCCTGACCCGCGCCGTCCAGACGATCTTCAAGAAGCTCTTCGACGAGGGCCTGATCTACCGGGCCAACCGGATCATCAACTGGTGCCCACGCTGCCTGACCGCGCTCTCCGACATCGAGGTCGAGCACACCGACGACGATGGTGAGCTGATCTCCATCCGGTACAGCGACGAGGTCGTGGTCGCCACCACCCGTGCCGAGACGATGCTGGGTGACACCGCCGTCGCGGTGCACCCGGATGACGAGCGCTACCAGCACCTCATCGGCACCGAGGTCGAGCTGCCGCTGACCGGGCGCCGCATCCCGATCGTCGCCGACGCGCACGTCGACCCGTCGTTCGGCACCGGCATGGTGAAGGTGACCCCGGCGCACGACCCGAACGACTTCGAGATCGGCCAGCGCCACGACCTGCCCGCGCTGACCGTGATGGACGAGCGCGGCGTGATCACCGTGCCCGGCCCGTTCGAGGGGCTGGACCGCTTCGAGGCACGTCCCGCGATCGTGGCCGCGCTGCGCGAGCAGGGCCGGATCGTGTCCGAGAAGCGGCCGTACGTGCACGCGGTCGGGCACTGCTCACGGTGCAAGACGACCGTCGAGCCGCGGCTGTCGTTGCAGTGGTTCGTCAACACCGCGCCCCTGGCCCAGGCCGCCGGCGACGCGGTCCGCGACGGCCGGGTCCGCATCGAGCCGGCCGAGCTGGCGAAGCGCTACTTCGCGTGGGTCGACAACATGCACGACTGGTGCATCTCCCGGCAGCTGTGGTGGGGGCACCGGATTCCGGTCTGGTATGGCCCGCAGGGCGAGATCGTCTGCGTCGGCCCCGGCGAGCAGCCGCCGACGGGGGAGGGCTGGCACCAGGACGAGGACGTGCTGGACACCTGGTTCTCCAGCGCGCTCTGGCCGTTCTCGACCCTCGGCTGGCCGGAGCAGACCCCGGACCTGGCCAAGTTCTACCCGACCAGCGTCCTGGTCACCGGCTACGACATCCTCTTCTTCTGGGTCGCCCGGATGATGATGTTCGGCCTGTACGCGATGGACGGCCAGCAGCCGTTCGACGTGGTGGCCCTGCACGGCATGGTCCGCGACGAGCACGGCAAGAAGATGTCCAAGTCGTTCGGCAACGTGGTCGACCCGCTGGACTGGATCGACCGGTTCGGCGCCGACGCCACCCGGTTCACCCTGGCCCGCGGTGCCAACCCCGGCCAGGACGTCCCGGTCAGCGAGGACTGGTGCCAGGGCTCGCGCAACTTCTGCAACAAGCTCTGGAACGCCACCCGGTTCGCGCTGATGAACGGCGCGCACACCGCGGGCGACCTGCCCGCGGCCGAGCAGCTCTCCACCGTCGACCGGTGGATCCTGTCACGGCTCGCGCACGTCACCGCGGAGGTCGACGAGCAGTTCGAGGCGTACGAGTTCGCGAAGGTGTGTGACCTGCTCTACCACTTCGCCTGGGACGACGTCTGCGACTGGTACGTCGAGCTGAGCAAGCCGGTGCTCGCCGAGGGCGGCGAGCGGGCCGAGACCACCCGCCGGGTGCTCGGGCACGTGCTGGACCAGCTGCTGCGGTTGCTGCACCCGGTCATCCCGTTCGTCACCGAGGAGCTGTGGCTCGCGCTGACCGGTGGTGAGACGGTGCAGACCGCCGCATGGCCGGTGGCCGACCGTTCACTGATCGACGACGCCGCCGAGGCGGAGCTGGTCAGCGTGCAGCGGGTGGTCACCGAGATCCGCCGGTTCCGTTCCGACCAGGGGTTGCGCCCGACCCAGCGGGTGGCCGCCCGGCTGGACGGGTTGGCGGGGGCCAGCATCGCGGCCCACGAGCCGCTGATCCGCTCACTGGTCCGACTGGACCCGGCCGGCGACGCCTTCCAGGCCAGCGCCACGCTGGCCATGCCCGGGGCGGTCGGTGTCGCGTTGGACACCCGGGGGTCGATCGACGTGGCCGCCGAACGGGCCCGCCTGACCAAGGACCGCGCCGCGGCCGAGAAGGAGGTCGCGCAGGCCCGGGCGAAGCTCGACAACCCGGCCTTCGTCGGCAAGGCCCCCGAGCCCGTCGTCGCGAAAATCCGCGACCGGCTGGCCACCGCCGAGGCCGACCTGGTCCGGATCGACGCTGCTCTGGAGACGCTTCCCTCGTGACCGACCGTACCGATTTCGCCGCCGTCGAGGCCGAGCTGGCCGCCCGCGGCTTCACCCGCATGGTCTTCGAGCTGGACCGGATCGAGTCACTGCTCGACCTGCTCGGCAGCCCCCAGCGGGCGTACCCGGCGATCCACCTGACCGGCACCAACGGCAAGACCTCCACCGCGCGAATGATCGACTCGCTGCTCCGGGCGTTCGGGCTGCACACCGGCCGGTACACCAGCCCGCACCTGGAGACCGTCCGGGAGCGGATCAGCCTGGACGGCGAGCCGGTCAGCGAGGAGCGGTTCGCCGCGGTGTACCGGGAGATCCGGCCACTGGCGGAGCTGGTCGACGCGGGCTCGGACGAGCCGCTGACGTACTTCGACATGACCACCGCGCTGGCGTTCGCCACGTTCGCCGACGCGCCGGTCGACATCGCGGTGGTCGAGGTGGGCCTCGGCGGCGCCGAGGACGCGACCAACGTCATCCAGGCCGGCGTCTGCGTGATCACTCCAATCGGCCTGGACCACACCGAGTGGCTCGGCGACACGCTCCAGGACATCGCGCTCGCCAAGGCCGGCATCATCCACCCGGGCGCCACCGTGATCGCGGCGGCGCAGGAGGAGGAGGCGGCGCGTCCGCTCCTCGAACGCTGCGCCGAGGTGGGCGCGACCATCGCCCGCGAAGGCGCCGAGTTCGGCGTGCTGAGTCGGGCCATCGCGGTCGGCGGCCAGGTGCTCACCCTCCAGGGGCTCGGCGGCACCTACGACGACGTGTTCATCCCCCTGCACGGCGCGCACCAGGCGCAGAACGCCGCGGTGGCGCTCGCCGCGGTGGAGGCGTTCCTGGGCGCCGGGACCACGCGGCAGCTGGACATTGAGGCGGTCCGGGAGGGCTTCGCCACGGCCAGCTCCCCGGGTCGCCTGGAGCGGGTCCGGAATGCCCCGACCGTGCTGTTGGACGGCGCGCACAACCCGCACGGGATGGCCGCCACCGTCACCGCGTTGCAGGAGGAGTTCGCCTTCAGCAAGCTGGTGGCGGTCGTCGGCGTGCTCGCCGACAAGGACGCGCCCAGCCTGTTGGAGCTGCTGGAGCCGGTCGTCGACCTGGTGGTGGTCACCCGCAACAGCTCGCCGCGGGCGATGCCGACGGCGGAACTCGCCGCGCTGGCCGTCGAGATCTTCGGCGAGGAGCGGGTCGAGGTGGCCGAGGAGATGCCGGACGCGATCGAGGTGGCGGTGGCACTGGCCGAGGAGGACGTCCCGGGTGAACTCAGCGGGGTCGGGGTGCTGATCACCGGGTCGGTGGTGACGGTGGCCGACGCCCGTCGGCTGCTGAAGCGATGACCGGCCCGGAGCGGGACCGCCGCAGCACCGAGCATCCACCAGCGGACCAGCCCACGACCGGGTCGCCGGGCGAACAACCCTCGGGCGAGCAGCCCCGGCGGTCCGGGCTGCGCAACCCGGAACGGGCGGTACGCGGCCTGGGCGCCGGGACCCTCAGCCTGGAGGCGCTGGTGCTGGTGCTGGCCATCCAGCCGATCCGCGTGGTCGGCGGTGACCTGGGCGGGGCCGCGATCGCCGCGGTGGTGGCCCTGGCGGTGGTCGCCATCCTGCTCGCCGGCATGATGCGCCGCCCGTGGGCGTGGCACGCCGGCACCGTGGTCCAGGGCCTGCTGCTGCTGGCCGGCCTGCTGCACTGGTCGCTGTTCGCGCTGGGCGTCATCTTCGCGCTGGTCTGGGCGTACGCGCTGCACGTCCGCAGGGTCATCCTCGGCTGACGGCCGACCTGGACCGCCCCGCGCTCGCGGTCAGGCGTCGGCGCGTTCGCGCCACTGAGTGAGGGCGATGCCGTGGCCGTCCGGGTCACGGAACGCCGCCGCCCACACCTCCAGCCTGGTGCCCCGGTTGACGACGCGGGGCGCGTACGTGAAGCGCAGACCGGACCCGCGCAGCCGCCCGTACGCCGCCTCGATGTCGTCCACCTCAAGGTTGACGTGCACCAGCCGGCGGCTGATCGGCGCCGCCCCGGTCACCTCACGCAGCACCAGGCGGGTCGTGCCGGAGGCGAGCACGGCGTTGCCGGCGCCCTGGTCGACCTCGGTGAAGCCGAGCACGTCGCGGTAGAAGCCGAGCGACCGGGACAGGTCGGTGACCAGCAGCGTGAGGCCGACCCCGCTGATCGGTGCGGTCGGGTCGGCGGCGGCCTCCGTGTCGTACCCGAAGATCGCCTCGTCCAGTTCCTCGGCGGTGACGGTCTCGCGCGCGGCGCCGGGCGGGGTGGGATCGTCCAGCGGCAGGTCGAGCGGGTCCAGCGGGTCTGTCATGCCCGGAGCGGCCCGCTGCGCCGGAGGTGGGTCGAAGCGCTGGGCGGCCTCCGGCTGGTCGAAACGCTCTTCGGCGGGCGGGCGCGGCGCGGGCGTGGCCCGCCGGGGCAGCCCGCCGCCGGCCGACTGGCCGCCGGCCGTCTGCTCGACCACGACGCCCTCCAGCACTACCGGGCCGCCGGGGCTCTGGTGCACCACCACCGGCTCGCGTTCCTCGGGGGGCGCGACGCCCGGGTCGTCACGGAGCGGGTCCGGGCCGGGTGGGTCGCGAAACGGATCGCCGAGCGGGTCGCCGAGCGGGTCGCGGAAGTCGTCGTCCGGCGCACGGTCGGCCCACGGCGGGGCGTCCTGCTGGATCAGCACCTCGTCCAGGGCCTCGGCGTCGGCGAACTCGGGTGGCAGGTCGGCGACGGCCGCGGCGCTCTCGGCGTGGGTGGGTATCTCGTCCCAGAGGACCTTGACGTGCCGCTGATCGTCCAGCGCGACCCGGATCGGCAGGGTCTGGCCCAGCGACGGCCACTTGGAGACCGGCACCCGCGGTTCGATGATCTTCTTGGACCGGGGCGGCAGACCGGGGGCGTCGATCACCAGTTGCAGCTCACAGCGGCCGAACGCGTACTGGGTGGGTGGTTCGGACGCGCTGTGCACGTGCCCGACACCGACCACCCAGGTGCGGCCACCGCCGCGCACGGTGGCCAACGCGATCGCCAGCACCAGCAGGGCGACCCCGAGCGCCACGATGGCCCAGCTCATCATGCCCAGCCCGAAGAGGACGACGAACGTGGCCACGGTGCCCAGCACCGTGCCGATCAACTTGCGTACCGGCGCGATGGTTCGATTCCCGCCATTCGCCACAGTGGACCTCCCGGGGTCAGGGTCAGGCTAGGCCGGATCGGCCACCGGGGGAAAGACCGGCCGCCGCGCCGGCGCCGGGACCGGGTCGCTAGGCTGACCGTACCGATCCCGAGCGTTCAGCGCGTACAGGAGGAACCCAGCGTGTCCAGCAACAGTCCGGATGAGCGCAGCCTCGTTCTGATCAAGCCCGACGCGGTTCGCCGCGGCCTGGTCGGCGAGGTCCTCTCCCGCTTCGAGCGCAAGGGGCTGCGGATCGACGCGATGGCGCACCGGACGATGGACGCGGCGCTCGCCGACGAGCACTACGCGGAGCACGTCGACAAGGCGTTCTACCCGCCGCTGAAGGGCTTCATGACCGGCGGTCCGCTGGTCGCCCTGGTGCTCTCCGGCGACCAGGTCATCGACGTGGTCCGCGGGCTGGTCGGCGCGACCGACGGGCGCAAGGCCGCCGCCGGCACCATCCGGGGCGACCTGTCGCTGTCCAACCGGGAGAACCTGGTGCACGCCTCCGACTCGCCGGACAGCGCCAAGCGCGAGATCGCGCTCTGGTTCCCCGAGCTGGGCTGAGCCGCGCCGCCGGCGCTCAGTCGACCGGTGGCAGCTTCTCCGGGTTGCCGACCACGTAGACGCCGGTGATCCGACCGTCGGCCGCGCTGACGGTCAAGGTGTGCCGGCTGCCGTCCGCACCGGTCATCAGGGCGGCGGGTTCCCCGTTCAGCTCCACCCGGCGCATCGTCCACTCACGGGCCCGGCCGTAGATCCCGGCGAAGAACCGGGCGACCCGGTCTGCACCGGTGACGGGGTTGCGGGCGGCGCGTACCCGACCGCCGCCGTCGTTCCACGCCGTGGCGTCCGCCGCGACCAGGTCGGTGAGCGTCGCCAGGTCACCGTCCCGGGCGGCGGCCAGGAACGCGTCCAGCAGACGTTCCCGCTCGGCCCGGCTGGCGGTGAAGCGGCGCTGCTCCTGTCGCACCCGGGCGGTGGCCCGGTGGTGCAGTTGCCGGCAGTCCTCGGGGGTCCGATCGAGGATCTCGGCGATCTCGGCGTACGGCAGGTCGAAGGCGGTGTGCAGGACGTACACCGCGCGCTCGGGCGGGGTGAGCCGTTCCAGCACGTGCAGCAGCGCGGCGGACAGCGAGTCACGCAGCTCCGCGCGGTCCAACGGCCCGAACGGCGAGGGCGCGGTCCCCACCGGCTCGGGCAGCCACGTCCCGACGTACGTCTCACGCGCCGCCTGCCGGACGCGCAGCCGGTCCAGCGAAAGGCGGGTGACCACCCGGGACAGGTAGCGGCGGGGCTCGGCCACCGTCGACCGGTCCACGCCGAGCCAGCGCAGGTACGTCTCCTGGAGCACGTCCTCCGCGTCGTGCCGGCTGCCGAGCAGCCGGTAGGCGAGCCCGAGCAGCATCGGCCGGTGCGCCTGGAGCGCACCGGCCGCGTCTGCCGCCTCGGTCCTCACACCTGCGCCGGAGGCTCCAACCGCAGGGTCACCCCGATCCGATTCCACACGTTGATTGTGGCAATCGCCATGACGAGGTCGGCCAGTTCCTTCTCCGACCAGACCTTCGCGGCGGCGTCCCACACCTCATCCGAGACACCGTGCTCGCCGAGCCGCGTGACCGCGTCGGTGAGCGCCAGTGCGGTCCGCTCCCGCTCGTCGAAGAACGGCGCCTCCCGCCAGGTGGCCACCGCGAACAGCCGCCGGTTCGACTCGCCGTTGGCGAGCGCGTCCCGGCTGTGCAGGTCCACGCAGTACGCGCACCCGTTGAGCATCGACGCCCGCAGCTTGATCAGCTCCAGCACGGTGTGGTCGACGTTCGACTGGACGTACTTCTCCAACCCCATGACGGCCTGGTACGCCTTCGGCGCCACCTCGCCCGGGTTCATCCGCTGCATGACTACCTCCCCTGATCGGTTCGACACCCTCACGACGGACCGGCCGGGGTGTGCCGTGACAGCGGTGGGTGTGACTCCGCTCATGCCGACCGGACAACCGGCGTTCCGGCCCGCGTCACCCGTACCGCCGCTCGCGGTCATGTCCGGCCGCTAGACCGGTCTCCGCGATTGATCATGAAGTTGTTGTCACGACTCGCCGTGGCGACGGGCAACAACTTCATGATCAACGGGGTGGGGGGCCGGGGCCGGGGGGGGTGGGGTGGGTGGGGTGGAGCGGGTTAGAGGGTGTCTAGGGAGGCTCGGCGGCGGGACTCGGCTTCGAAGAGCTTGAGCAGGAGTGCGGCGAGGACGGCGTAGGCGGCGCCGACGGCGAGCTCGGCGGCGAGTTGGGGTGCGGCGGCTCGGAAGCTCTCGCCGGCGACCAACCGGCGGGCCGCCTCGGCGGCGTGGGTGATCGGTAGCAGCTCGCCGATGACGCGCATCCAGGCGGGCAGCCCGGCGGCGGGCACGTTGACGCCGGTGAGCAGGAGCAGCAGCGCCACCGAGACGTTCGATACCAACCAGACGTCGCGAAAGCGCAGCCCGATCGCGCCCAGGGTCAGGCCGAAGAAGCCGCAGGCGAGCGCCGCGACCGCCAGGGCCAGCAGCAGTCCCGGCAGTGCGTCGAGCGGCACTCGGAGGCCGAGCAGCAGCGACGCCGCGGTCAGTGTGGTGACCGCGATCAGCAGGCCGTTCGCCGCGTACGGCAGGACCCGGCCGAGGAAGACCGCGGTGCGGCTGCGCGGTGAGAGCAGCACGTGTCCGAGCGTGCCGAAGCGCCGCTCGTTGGAGACGGCCATCGTGCCGCCGAACACGCAGGCCACCGAGGCCGCCAGCACGGCGTTGCCGGTGATGTAGAAGCCGTCGTCGGCGACGCCGAGCTGCCGGCCCAGGTAGGCGAAGAACAGCAGCTGGAACAGCGGGCCGACGAGCAGCGTGCCGACGAACATCGCCGGGGTGGTCCAGTTGAACAGGGCACGGTAGGCGATCACGCCACCGATGCCGATCAGGCGGAGCAGTGCGGGCATCGTCGCCTCCTCAGGCCAGGGCGAGGGTGGCCGCCGCGCGGGCCCGCCGCTCGACATGGGTCATCATGATCGCGCCGAGCGCCAGGCAGGCCAGGCTGATCACCAGGCAGACGCCGAGCGACGGCCAGACCGGCCCGCTGCCGGTGGCCGCCTCGCGGACCGCCCGCGCTCCCCAGGTGGTGGGCAGCACGGCGGCGATCGGGCCGGTCCAGCCGGGCAGCGCGGTGATCGGCACGAGCATCCCGGAGACCAGCCAGATCGGGTACTCCAGCGTGTTGGTCAGCGCGTTGGCGTTACGCAGCAGGACGAACGTGGAGGCGAGCAACAGCCCGAACATGCCGAGCCCGATGATGCAGCCGGGTACCGCGACCGCGAACGCCAGCGGGTGGGCGAAGGCCAGCGGAATGCCGTACAGCAGCCGGCCCCAGGCCAGTGTGGCGAGCATGGCGTACGTGCCGGTGAGCGCGGTGGCCAGCGTGATCGGCAGCACCACCAGGGCCGGCGGCCGGGGCGCCAGCATGATCATTTCCAGGGTGCCCTGCCAGCGCTGGTTCTGGATGGCGCCACCCGAACCGAACAGCACCGACGACCAGATGCCCATCAGCCCAGCCCCGACCGCGGCCTCCAGCAGCCGGCCCGGGTCGCCGCCGGCCCGGAACAGGTGGACGGCCAGGGTCGCCTGCACCACCGGCACGATCAGCGCGGTGGCGATCTCGAACGGCGACCGGCTGAGCTGCTTGGCGTGCAGGAGCGCCCCGACCGCGATCATCCGCGACGTCCTCACGCCGCCACCGCCTCGACCGGGCGGGTCTGCGCGTCGACCCGGTTCACGATCGCCACGTACGCGTCCTCCAGGGTGGGCTGCCGGGCGGTGACCCGGCCCAGCCGGACCCCGTCCAGCGCGCGCAACACGTCCGCCTGCACGTCCACTCCCGCGTCGGACTGCACGGTCAGCATCTGCGCCGCACCGGTGACGACCACGCTCGCCTCGCGTACGCCCGGCAGGGCGTGGATCAGGGCGAGCTGGCCGTCAGCCACCCCGTACGCCTCCACCTCCAGCACCTGCCGGCCGTCGGCGTGGTGCCGCAACTCGGCGGGAGTGCCGAGGGCCTGGATCGTGCCGTTCGCGATCACCGCGATCCGCCCGCACAGCTCGTCCGCCTCGGCCATGTAGTGCGTGGTGAGCAGCACGGTGGTGCCGGTGGCGGCGAGGTCGGCCACGGTCTGCCGCAGCTCCCGGGCCGCCACCGGGTCCACTCCGATCGACGGCTCGTCGAGGAAGAGCACCCGCGGCCGGTGCAGCAGGCCCCGGGCGATGTGCAGCCGCTGCCGCATGCCCCGCGAGTAGCCCTCCACCCGGTCGTTCTCCCGCCCGGTCAGCCGGACCAGCTCGAACAGCTCGGCGATCCGCCGCTTCTGCTCCCGCCCCGGTACGCCGTACAGCTCGGCGAAGTAGCGCAGGTTGTCCCGTGCGGAGAGCCGGTCGTAGAGCCCCCGGTCACCGCCGAAGACGTACCCGATGCGTCGCCGTACCTCGCGGGTCTGCCGGACCACG
The DNA here is from genome assembly GCF_053599855.1 of Micromonospora sp. NPDC005161. NCBI lineage: Bacteria > Bacillati > Actinomycetota > Actinomycetes > Micromonosporales > Micromonosporaceae > Micromonospora > Micromonospora sp. NPDC005161. Next base: position 103,322 of record NZ_JBSFYQ010000025.1, on the reverse strand, counting down.
TCGAAGCCGTCGATCCGGGCCTCGCCCGCGGTCGGGATGAGCAGCGTGTTCAGCAGCTTGATGGTGGTGGTCTTCCCCGCGCCGTTCGGCCCGAGCAGGCCGAACAGCTCCCCGTGGCCGACCGTCAGGTCGACGCCGCGGACCGCCTCCACCTCCCGGCGCTGTGGTCGTAACCATCCGGTCCGGCTGCGGTACGTGCGGCGCAACCCGACCGCCTCGATCGCGTGTTCGCTCATGGCCCGGAGGCTAGGAGCGGCCGGGGCGGGTAAAAACGAATTCGGATCCGGCCGAATGTTCAGGCCGAGGCGGTCGCCGGCCCGTCGCCGATCAGCTGCACCAGGGCCAGGCCGGCCGGTTCCAGGCCGTACAGCACCCGCCGGCCCACCCGGCGGCGGTGCACCACGCCGGCGGTGAGCAGGGCGGAGAGTTGCTCCGAGACGGTGCTCGGGGCCAGCCCCAGGGTCGCGGCGAGGCCGGCGGTGGTCGCCGGTCGGGTCAGTGCCCGCAACACCTGTGCGCGCCCCCGCCCGACCAGCACCGCCAGCCGGTCGGTGGCCGGATCCGCCGCGGGCCTGTCGGTGGCCGGCCGGCCGGCCAGCAGTACCGAACCCCGGGCCTGGTACGAGACCGCCAGGATCTCGGAGTGATCGGTGGAGCAGGTGAGCGCTCCTCGAGAGAAGATCAACGGGATCAGCAGCAGCCGCTGGTCGACTGCGGTGAACTGCAGGTCGGCCAGCAGCGCGTCCGGGCCGTGCGCGGCGAGCGCCCGCGCCCGGTGCAGCACCTCCTCATCCAGCGCCGCCCGCATCGCCGGCCACCAGGGCGCGATCGCCGCGTCCCAGTACGCCTGGAGGCCGTCGGCGAGCCGGTCCAGGGTCGCCTGCCGGTCGGTGACGAACGGGCGCAACCAACCCGGCAGGTCATCGGGACGGTGGTAGCGGGGGATCTGCTCGGCGATCACCGAGGCCGGCGTGGCCCGGAGCACGGCCAGCTCCTCGGCGAGGGTCGGGCTCGCGGTGGGCGGTACCGGGCCGAGGAAGTCCGGGTACCACGGGCCGGTGACCGAGTAGAGCTTCAGCGGGGCCGCGTCGGGCAGCTCGGCGAGCGCCCGGCGGGCGTGCCGGGCCCAGCCCGTGTAGGGCCAGGGCGCCTCGTCCGGGTACCGGTCGAGCAGGTAGAGGCTGCACTTGGCCTCCCAGAGCGGGCTGGTCGCGATCCGGGTGCGGGTCAGCGTCGGCTCGTCCAGCTCGATCCGGATCACCCGGCCAGCCTAGCCTCGGTGGCGGAACACCCCTGGATGTTAGGAAGGGACCCTTGTACAACACGAGGCGATAAGAAGGGGCCCTTCCTTCGCGGGATTACTCGGCGGCGGGCCGGTGGGTGGGTCGAGTATCGTTGAGCACCGTAAGGCGATGACCCGGCCATCACCGGTGAGCCTCCGGAAGAACAGCCGGGCAACCGGCCCAGTAGAACCGGACGGGTCCGGCCCGTCACAGCCGGCCAATGAGCGGGCGGTCGATCCTGACCGCCAAGCGGGGTGGTACCGCGGGCCACCCGGGGAGCGTCGTTTGAGGCGTACCCCGGAAGGTTCGTCCTCGCAGACCCACCGATGAGTGAGCTGCGAGGAGAGCGACCCCCGATGGCCTATCCGTTGCACGACCCGACCGCCGCCGGTGTCCCGGCGAGCCCGGACCTGCCCGCGGTCGAGCGCCGGGTGCTGGAGCACTGGACGGCCGACAAGACCTTCGAGGCGTCGGTGGAGGCTCGCCCGGCCGGCGACGACGGCAAGAACGAGTACGTCTTCTACGACGGCCCGCCGTTCGCCAACGGCCTGCCGCACTACGGCCACCTCTTCACCGGCTACGTCAAGGACGTGGTGCCGCGCTACCAGACCATGCGCGGCCGGCACGTCGAGCGGCGCTTCGGCTGGGACTGCCACGGCCTGCCCGCCGAGGTGGTGGCCGAGAAGCAGCTCGGCATCACCAGCAAGGCCGAGATCATCGACCTGGGCGTGGCCCGGTTCAACGAGGCCTGCCGCACCTCGGTGCTGGAGTTCACCCAGGACTGGGAGCGGTACATCAACCGGCAGGCCCGCTGGGTCGACTTCGCCAACGACTACAAGACCCTCGACCTGGACTACATGGAAAGCGTCATGTGGGCCTTCAAGACCCTGCACGACAAGGGTCTGATCTACGAGGGCTTCCGGGTGCTGGCCTACTGCTGGCGCTGCGAGACGCCACTGTCGAACACCGAGACCCGGATGGACGACGTCTACCGGGACCGGCACGACCCGACCCTGTCCGTGTGGTTCGGGCTGACCCCCGACGAGTCCGCGCCGGAACTGGTACGCGGGTCGGTCAAGCTGGGCGTCTGGACCACCACGCCGTGGACCCTGCCGTCCAACCTGGCGCTGGCCGTCGGCCCCGACATCGAGTACGCGGTGCTGGAGCGCGAGGGTCAGCGTTACGTGGTGGGCGCGGCGCGGCTGGCCGCGTACGCCAAGGAGCTGGAGGGGTACGAGCAGGTCGGCACGGTGTACGGCCGTGACCTGGTCGGGCGCCGCTACACCCCGCTGTACGACTTCCTCGTCGAGCAGGCCGGGGACAACGCCTACCAGGTGCTCGGCGCGGAGTTCGTCACCACCGAGGACGGCACCGGGATCGTGCACCTGGCCCCGGCCTTCGGTGAGGACGACCAGAACGTCTGCAACGCCGCCGGCATCCCCACCATCGTCACGGTGGACGACCACACCCGGTTGACCGCGTTGGTCCCGCCGTACCAGGGCGAGCAGGTGTTCGACGTCAACAAGCCGGTGATCCGGGAGCTCAAGGAGCGGGGGGTGGTGCTCAAGCAGGACACCTACACCCACTCCTACCCGCACTGCTGGCGCTGCGAGACCCCGCTGGTCTACAAGGCGGTGTCGTCGTGGTTCGTGGCGGTGACCCGTTTCCGGGACCGGATGGTCGAGCTGAACCAGCAGATCAACTGGACGCCGGCGCACATCAAGGACGGCTCGTTCGGCAAGTGGCTGGCCAACGCCCGGGACTGGTCGATCAGCCGGAACCGGTTCTGGGGCTCGCCGATCCCGGTGTGGAAGTCCGACGACCCGAACTACCCGCGCCTGGACGTCTACGGGTCGCTGGCCGACATCGAGCGGGACTTCGGCGTACGCCTGAGCGACCTGCACCGGCCGGCGGTGGACGAGCTGGTCCGCCCCAACCCGGACGACCCGACCGGGCAGTCGATGATGCGTCGGGTGCCGGAGGTGCTGGACTGCTGGTTCGAGTCCGGCTCGATGCCGTTCGCCCAGGTGCACTACCCGTTCGAGAACGCGGACTGGTTCGAGCACCACTACCCGGGCGACTTCATCGTCGAGTACATCGGGCAGACCCGCGGCTGGTTCTACACCATGCACGTGCTGGCCACCGCGCTGTTCGACCGGCCGGCGTTCCGCAACTGCCTGAGCCACGGCATCCTGCTCGGCTCGGACGGGCGCAAGATGTCCAAGAGCCTGCGCAACTACCCGGACGTCTACCACGTCTTCGACGCGTACGGCTCGGACGCGATGCGCTGGATGCTGATGTCCTCGCCGGTGCTGCGCGGCGGTGACATGGCGGTCACCGAGACGCTCATCCGCGACGCCGTCCGGCAGGTGCTGCTGCCGCTGTGGAACGTCTGGTACTTCTTCTCGTTGTACGCCAACGCCGACGGGCACCAGGCGCGGCGCCGCACCGACTCGACGCACCTGCTCGACCGGTACATCCTGGCGAAGACGAACGAGTTGGTGTCGACGGTTCAGGCGCAGATGGAGGCGTACGACATCTCCGGCGCCTGCGCCACCGTCCGGTCCTACCTGGACGCGCTGACCAACTGGTACGTGCGCCGGTCCCGGGACCGGTTCTGGTCCGGTGACGCGAACGCCTTCGACACCCTGTGGACGGTGCTGGAGACGCTCTGCCGGGTGGTGGCGCCGCTGGCGCCGCTGACCGCGGAGGAGATCTGGCGCGGGCTGACCGGGGAGCGCTCGGTGCACCTGACCGACTGGCCGGAGGCGACCGAGTTCCCGGCCGACCACGAGCTGGTCGCCGCGATGGACGCCACCCGGGCGGTCGCCTCGGCGGCGCTGTCGCTGCGCAAGGCGAAGGGGCTGCGGGTGCGGCTGCCGCTGTCGAAGCTGACCGTGGCCTCGCCGGCGGCGGAGCAGCTGCGCCCGTTCGCCGACCTGGTCGCCGACGAGGTCAACGTGAAGGCGGTGGAGTTCAGCGCGGAGCTGTCCGACTACTGCGAGCAGGTGCTGACCGTGGTGCCCCGGGCGCTCGGCCCGCGGGTCGGCAAGCAGGTCCAGCAGGTGATCAAGGCGGTCAAGGCGGGCGACTGGGAACTGGTCGACGGCGCACCGGTGGCCGCGGGTGTCACCCTGGCCGAGGGCGAGTACGAGCTGCGCCTGGTCGCCGCCGACGCCGAGCACTCCGCGCCGCTGCCCGGCGGTGAGGGCGTGGTGGTGCTGGACACCGAGGTCACTCCGGAGCTGGCCGCCGAGGGGCTGGCCCGCGACGTGGTCCGGGTGGTGCAGCAGGCGCGCCGGGACGCCGACCTCGACGTCTCGGACCGGATCGTGGTGTCGGTGTCGGCGTCCGAGGAGGTGCGCGCGGCGGTGGCCGCGTACATCGACTTCGTCGCCGGGGAGGTGCTGGCCGACTCGGTCGACTTCGCCGACGGCCTCGACGGCTTCGCCGGCGAGGTCGGCGAGGGCGACCGGGTGACGGTCGTCGTGCGCAGGGTATGACTGTGTAAGGAAGGGGCCCTTCCTAACGCCTCGTGTAGAGGAAGGGCCCCTTCTTAACCGCAGCATCGCCGGGGCGCGGGCGCCTCGCCACCTCCGTCCGGGGGGTGTGGCGGCGTCCGCTACCGTGACACCGCCTGTTCGCACCTGATCTGCCGGAGGACCAGTGCCCCTGCTCTACACCATCGGCAAGCTCACCGTGGCGCCCACGCTGCGGTTGGCGTTCCGCCCGACCGTGGAGGGGCTGGAACACGTGCCGGACACCGGCGGCGCGGTCTTCGCCGGCAACCATCTCTCGGTGGCCGATGAGCTGTTCCTCGGCACGGTGGTGCCCCGGCACCTGGCCTTCTGGGCGAAGTCGGAGTACTTCAAGGGCACCGGGGTGAAGGGCGCGATCTCCAAGTTCGTCCTCACCGGCCTGGGCGCGATCCCGGTCGAGCGGGCCGGCGGGCGGGCGGCACTGTCCGCGTTCGACGCGGCCATCCCGGCGCTCAAGGGTGGCGATCTGGTGGTGGTCTATCCGGAGGGCACCCGCTCACCGGACGGCAAGCTGTACCGGGGGCGGACCGGCGCGGCCCGGCTGGCGATCTCCGCCGGTGTGCCGATCATCCCGGTCGGCATGATCGGCACGGACAAGGCCCAGCCGATCGGCGCCCGGGTGCCCCGTCCCGGCACCGCCAAGATCACCGTTCGGTTCGGCAAGCCGCTGGACTTCACCGGCCGGCCGGACGACCGCACCTCGCTGCGGCAGATGACCGACGAGCTGATGAGCGAGATCCAGAAGCTCACCGGCCAGGAGTACGTGCCCCGCTACGCCCCGCCGCGCGCCCACCCGGACCCGACCCGCGACGCCTGACGGTCCTCAGCTCTGCTTGGGCTGGACGATCTGGCCGCGCAGGGTGTCCAGCAGGGCCGCGCTGTCGGAGACGGAGAGCCGGGTGAACACCCCGGTGGCGATGCTGCCGTGGTCGACCGAGGTGCAGACCACCACGTCGGTGTCGGCTGACCGGCCGACCGCGCAGCGTTCGTGCCGGCCCCGCACTCCGGTCTTCACCGTCTCGGGGGCGTCCAGCGCGTAGCGCTCGCTGAGCCGGCTGATCTCCGCGTCCGCGTCCGCCTCGGGCGTCAGCCGGATGCCGGTGCCGCCGAAGACCGTCACGCGCTTGCCGTCCGCGGTGGCGTAGACGCCGGCGAAGGTGTCCTCGGCCAGCCAGTGCTCCTGGCGTACCTCGTTCTCCAACTGCCGGGCGGTCTTCGCGCTGCCGTCGTCCTGGCGCAGGCTCAGGTCGGCCACCTGCTCGGGCAGCGCCGCCCGGGCCGGGTACTGCGCCGAGATCGGGAACCCGTAGTAGGCCGGGCAGCCGCAGCAGCAGGCCAGGGTGAGCAGCAGCAGCCACGGCCAGCGGCGTCGCCGGCGGACCGGGACCGGCACGTACCCCTTGGGCGCCTGCCATCCCGGCGGCGGCGTCACCGGTGGTGGCGCGGCGGATCGGCGGCCCCGGCGCTGCTTCGGCGGCGCGGGCGGCGACACCGGCCGGGCCGGCGGCGTGGGACGCGACGGCACGGTGGGCCGGGCGGCCGGCGGCGGCGCGGCGGGTGGCGACAACGGGTGCGACCCGACCGGGGGAGCGGGTGGACCGGACCACTGCCGGGTCGCCGGCGGCGCCGGGTAGGGCAGTGTCGGAGGCAGCGGGGGCAGCTCGACGTGCGACAGCTCCCAGCCGCTGGTGTCCACGCCGGCCCACGGGTCGACCGGGGTCCGATGCTCCGGTGGCTCGTCGGGCAGCGGCGGCGGCGGGGTCGGCTCGGCCGACTCGCCCCAGGCCCGCCGGCGCGGCAGCGGGAGCGGCACCGGCGCGGATCCACTCCACCGGGGCGGCGGGACCGCGTCGGTGGCGGCGGACTCGGCCGCCGTGGCGGGCGATTCGGCTGCGGTGCCGGGCAGGTCGATCGCGGTGGCGGGCAGGTCGGCCGCCGTGGCGGACGGGGATTCGGCCGCGTCGGCGCCGCCGGCCTGCTCGGTCGGCGGATCCGGCTGGTCCGGTGGTTGTGGCCGGTGCGGTGCTTCCGGCTCGTCCGAGGGGTCCGGCTGGTGCGGTGCTTCCGGCTCGTCCGAGGGGTCCGGCTGCTCTGGCGGTACGGATCGGGAGGTCGGCTCGTCGGCGACCGCCGGATCCCGGTCCGGCTCCGTGCCCGGGGTGCTCCCGTCGGCCGGACGGCCTGCTCCCGGCTGGGGCTCCGGCATCGCGGCAATCTCCTCTCGCGCCGGTCCGAGGTTAGTACCGTGCCGCCACCGTCGCCGACCGGGCGTCGTGGCGGGGGCGGCGCTCACCGCCACCGCTGGTCCTCGGGGCGTCGTGGGCGGCGTGCGCGCGGTCATCGCCGGGCGGGCGCGTACCCTTGGGCATCATGAGTGCCCCGTCCACGACGCCGCGCGCGGCCGCGACCAATTCCGTCTGGCCCCGGCTGGAGCCACTGCTCCCGCAGGTCTCGAAGCCCATCCAGTACGTGGGTGGTGAGCTGGGTGCGGTGGTCAAGGACTGGGACGCGGCGACCGTGCGCTGGGCGCTGATGTATCCCGACGCGTACGAGGTGGGCCTGCCCAACCAGGGCGTGCAGATCCTCTACGAGGTGCTCAACGAGCTGCCCGACACCCTCGCCGAGCGGACGTACGCGGTCTGGCCGGACCTGGAGAACCTGATGCGCACGCACGGCGTGCCGCAGTTCACCGTCGACGCGCACCGGCCGGTACGCGACTTCGACGTGTTCGGCATCTCCTTCTCCACCGAGCTGGGCTACACCAACCTGCTCACCGCGATCGACCTGGCCGGTATCCCGATGCTGGCCGCCGACCGCACGGACGCCGACCCGGTGATCGTGGCCGGCGGGCACGCCGCGTTCAACCCGGAGCCGATCGCCGACTTCATCGACGCCGCCGTGCTCGGCGACGGCGAGGAGGCGGTCCTGGAGATCACCGCGATCGTCCGGGAGTGGAAGGCGGAGGGTTCCCCGGGTGGCCGCGACGAGCTGCTGCTGCGGCTGGCCCGCACCGAGAGCGTCTACGTGCCGCGCTTCTACGACGTGGACTACCTCCCCGACGGGCGGATCCAGCGGGTCGTGCCGAACCGGGCGGACGTGCCGTTCCGGGTGCACAAGCGCACGACGATGGACCTGGACGCCTGGCCGTACCCGAAGAAGCCCCTCGTTCCGCTGGCCGAGACGGTGCACGAGCGGTACGCGGTGGAGATTTTCCGGGGCTGCACCCGGGGCTGCCGGTTCTGCCAGGCGGGCATGATCACCCGACCGGTGCGCGAGCGGTCGATCACCACGGTCGGGCAGATGGTGCGCGAGGGGCTGGAGTTCTCCGGCTTCCACGAGGTGGGCCTGCTGTCGCTCTCCTCGGCCGACCACTCCGAGATCGGCGACATGTGCTCGGGCCTGGCCCAGCAGTACGAGGGCACCAACGTCTCGCTGTCGCTGCCGTCGACCCGGGTGGACGCGTTCAACATCGACCTCGCGCAGGAGCTGTCCCGCAACGGGCGGCGTACCGGCCTGACCTTCGCCCCCGAGGGCGGGTCGGAGCGGATCCGCAAGGTCATCAACAAGATGGTGTCGAAGGAAGACCTGATCCGCACCGTGGTGACCGCGTACACCAACGGCTGGCGGCAGGTGAAGCTCTACTTCATGTGCGGCCTGCCCACCGAGACCGACGAGGACGTCCTCGAGATCGCGGACATGGCCCACGAGGTGATCAAGGCCGGTCGGGCCGCCACCGGCTCCAAGGACATCCGCTGCACGGTCTCCATCGGCGGGTTCGTGCCCAAGCCGCACACGCCGTTCCAGTGGGCCCCGATGGAGCGCCCGGAGGTCATCGACCACCGGCTCAAGATCCTCAAGCAGGCGATCAACTCGGACCGCTCGCTGGGCCGGGCGATCGGCTACCGCTACCACGACGGCGAGCCGTCGCTGATCGAGGGGCTGCTCTCCCGGGGTGACCGCCGGGTCGGCTCGGTGATCCGCAGGGTGTGGGAGAACGGCGGCCGGTTCGACGGTTGGAGCGAGCACTTCTCGTACCAGCGCTGGGTGGACGCGGCGGCCGAGACGCTGCCCGCGTTCGGGGTGGACCTCGACTGGTACACCACCCGGCACCGCGACGAGCTGGAGGTCCTGCCCTGGGACCACCTGGACTCGGGCCTGGACAAGGACTGGCTCTGGCAGGACTGGCAGGACTCGCTCAGCGAGTTCGAGCAGGACGACTGCCGGTGGACCCCGTGCTTCGACTGCGGCGTCTGCCCCTCGATGGACACCGAGATCCAGATCGGCCCCACCGGCAAGAAACTCCTGCCCCTGACCCCCGTGAAGGGCCTCAAAACCCCCACCGCCTGACCCGGCCCCACCGGTGCTGAGTTCCGAGGAGCGAGACGATCAGTAAGAAACCACAGCCGGAGGGTGGGCAGGCGCCGGTCGTCCAGCGCGTCCGCATCCGGTACGCCAAGCGCGGGCCGCTGCGGTTCACCTCGCACCGGGACTTCGCCCGGGCCTTCGAGCGGGCGCTGCGCCGGGCCGGCGTGCCGATCGCCTACTCCCAGGGCTTCACCCCGCACCCGAAGATCTCCTACGCCAGCGCCGCACCCACCGGGGTGGCCAGCGAGGCGGAGTACCTGGAGATCGGCCTCCAGGCGCCGGTCGACCCGGAGGCGCTGCGGGCCGCGCTGGACGCCGCGCTCTCACCCGGGCTGGACGTGCTGGACGCCGTGATCGCCGTCGGGGGCAGCCTGCCGGACCGGATCGAGGCGTCGTACTGGCACATCGAGCTGCCCGAGGTCGACCCCGCCGTGCTGCGCGCCGCCGTGGACGCCTTCACCGCCGCCGAGGAGGTGCTGGTCGAGCGGATGACCAAGCAGGGCCGGCGTACCTTCGACGCCCGCACGGCCGTGATGTCGATCGATGTCCTCGCGCCGACGCCGACGCCTTCCGGGGCGCCGGCCGTACCGTGTGCGATACTCGAACTGGTCGTGCGGCAGGTCACCCCGTCCGTACGGCCCGATGACGTCCTTTCCGGCCTCCGCGTGGTGGCCGACCTGGAGCCGCCGGTCTCGCCGAGGGTGACCCGGCTGGCTCAGGGCACGCTGACCGCGCAGGGTGCGATCGTGGATCCGTTGGATGCGGACCGCGACGGGGCAGCCATCGTTGGGCACTGACCGACGGTCAGTGCTCTGGCAGGCAGACTTCGGCGGTCGCGCACCACGCGCGCCCGGCGGAAACACTTTTGCGGCGACCCTGCGTGGCAGCGCTCACCCGCGCCCGGGGCAGCCAGAACTGGAGAACGTCCATGCTCGAGAACGAGCCCGAGGGCGGCGAACGGACCGGTTCACAGCCGGCCGGCGACACCGCTGACCAGAGCACCACCGCCGACGGCGCCGCCGTCGCGAACCCCACCGCCGCCGGGTCGGCCGCGCTGGACCCGGCCGGCGCGGACAGCGCCGAGCCCGCCGCGCCCGCGCGGCGTACCCGGACGACCCGTCGTCGGGCGGCACCACTCAACCAACCGGAGCAGGCCGAGGCCCCGGTCGAGGCGCCCACCGGTGGGGCGGGCGCCGGCGAGTCGCCACAGGCGGAGGTCTTCGCCCCGATCTCCGGCGACCTGGACACCCCACCGAAGACCCCCCGGCGCCGCCGCAAGGCCGCCCCGGTGGAGAAGGCCGCCGAGGAGCCGCTGGTCGCGGCCTCCGCCGAGGAGGCCACGCCCGAGGTGGTCCCCCCGGTCAAGGTGACCCGCACCCGGCGGAAGAAGGCCACGCCGGCCGCTGTCGAGGAGCCTCCCGCCGCCGAAGAGCCCGCCGCTGTCGAGGAGCCGGTCGCCGAGACGCCGGCGGAGTCCGACCTGCGCGAGGCCGAAGCCGAGCTGGACGAGGCGGAGATCGCCGCCGAACCGGCCCGGACCAGCGGCGCGCAGGAGGGCTCCGGCGAGGTGCCGCCGGGCGCGGCCGTGGCCGGTCTGGCCAACGAGCCGATCGAGCCGGCCGAGATCATCGAGCCGGAGCAGCCACGGACCCGCCGCCGGCGGGCGGCGCTCTCCGCGCCCACCGTGCTGTTCATGGCGCCGCAGCCGGACGCCGTGCCGGTGACCCGGCCGGCGGAGCCCGCTCCGTTCGCCGAGGAGCCGGCCGCGGAGGAGGCCGCCGAGCCGTCCCGCCGGCGGCGGCGCGGTCGCCGCGACGCCGAGCCAGTGGAACCGGTCGAGGCGATCGAGGCCGAGGAGGAGCCGACCGAGGAGGCCGACGAGGCCGCCGAGGTGGATGAGGACGACGAGGACAGCGCCGCCGCGCGCCGCCGCCGCCGGCGTGGTCGCCGTGGCCGTGGCCGGGGCAAGGGCGGTGCCGACGACGCCGAGGACGAGGAGTCCGACGAGGCCGCGCAGGCCGAGGAGGAGGAGACCGCCGAGGCCGAGGCCGAGGCCGAGGGCGACGAGGACGAGGAGTCCGAGGGCGGGGACGGGCTGACCCGCCGCCGCCGGCGTCGCCGCCGCCGCGGTGCCGGTGACACCGAGGGTGCCGCCGACGACGGCGTGCCGACCGTGGTCAAGATCCGCGAGCCGCGCCGGACCGTCGACGAGGTGCAGGGCGTGTCGGGCTCGACCCGGCTGGAGGCCAAGCGCCAGCGCCGCCGGGACGGCCGTGAGCAGCGGCGTATCCGGCCGCCGATCCTCAGCGAGTCGGAGTTCCTGGCCCGCCGGGAGGCGGTCGACCGGGTGATGGCCGTGCGTCAGCGCGGTGACCGGACCCAGATCGCCGTCCTGGAGGACGGCGTGCTGGTCGAGCACTACGTCACCCGCAACTCCTCCGGCACCATGGCCGGCAACGTGTACCTGGGCAAGGTGCAGAACGTGCTGCCCAGCATGGAGGCGGCGTTCGTGGACGTCGGCCGGGGCCGCAACGCGGTGCTGTACGCCGGCGAGGTCAACTGGGACACCTCCGGCCTGGAGGGGCGTGCCCGCTCGATCGAGCAGGCGCTGCGTTCCGGCGACTCGGTGCTGGTCCAGGTCACCAAGGACCCGATCGGGCACAAGGGCGCCCGGCTGACCAGCCACATCGCGCTCTCCGGCCGGCACCTGGTCTACGTGCCCAACGGCAACGCCTCCGGGATCAGCCGGAAGCTCCCGGACACCGAGCGCAAGCGGCTCCGCGACGTGCTCAAGAAGCTCCTCCCGGACGGCGCGGGCGTGATCGTCCGGACGGCCGCCGAGGGCGCCAGCGAGGACGAGCTGGCCCGCGACGTCAAGCGCCTCCAGGCCCAGTGGGAGGACATCCAGGCCAAGGCCGCCGAGGGCGGCGCGCCGGTGCTGCTCTACGAGGAGCCCGACCTGGTCATCCGGGTGGTCCGGGACCTCTTCAACGAGGACTTCCGCGAGCTGGTGATCGAGGGCGAGCAGTCGTACGACATTGTCGAGTCGTACCTGTCGCACGTCTCCCCGGACCTGGTCGACCGGGTGCGCCGGCACGTCGGCACGAGTGACGTGTTCTCCGAGTACCGGATCGACGAGCAGATCATCAAGGGCCTGGACCGCAAGGTCTTCCTGCCCTCCGGCGGCTCGCTGGTGATCGACCGTACCGAGGCCATGACGGTCGTCGACGTCAACACCGGCAAGTACACCGGCTCCGGGGGCAACCTGGAGGAGACGGTCACCCGTAACAACCTGGAAGCGGCGGAGGAGATCGTCCGCCAGCTCCGGCTGCGCGACATCGGCGGCATCGTGGTGATCGACTTCATCGACATGGTGCTGGAGTCGAACCGTGAGCTGGTGCTGCGCCGGCTCACCGAGTGCCTGGGCCGGGACCGCACCAAGCACCAGGTCACCGAGATCACCTCGCTCGGCCTGGTGCAGATGACCCGCAAGCGGATCGGCGCGGGCCTGCTTGAGGCGTTCAGCGAGACCTGCGAGTGCTGCAAGGGTCGAGGCGTCATCATCCACACCGAGCCGGTGCCGGAGAAGCCACGCGCCAACGGGGCGGGGGAGAAGGTCAAGGCGGTCGCCTCGTCGGTCGCCGCCGCCCCGCCCGCCGAGCAGGGCAGCGCGTCGTCCCGCCGTCGGGCGCGCAAGAGTGCCTCGGCCGAGAAGGCGGTGGCCGAGGTCGTCGACAGCGACACCGGCACCGAGCCGGACGCCGACTACGTGGACACCATGGGCTACGACCTGTCCCGCTACGAGGCGGACACCGCAGCCGCGCCGGCGGTCTCCGACAGCCAGCGGGGCGAGTCCGCCCGGCTGGCCGCCGCGGACGACCCGGACGCGCTCGCCGACGGCGACGCCGACGAGGAGAGCACCGAGGGTGGCGCGGGCCGGCGTCGTTCCCGCCGGGGTGGCGCCCGCCGACGGACCCGCCCCTGAGCAGCTGACCGGCCGGTCTGACCGGCCCGGTGTTTGATGAGGTCCCTTCCCCGGCAAAGTGACGGGGGAGGGACCTCGCCGTCCCGCCACCCCGGTCCGCGATCGGCCACCCCCGGTCAGGAGAAGAAGATGCGTCGTCTGCTCGCCGTCACTGTGCTGGTCGCCGCGCTCTCCGCCGGGGCGGGTTGCTCCACCGACCGGCCCGGCGAAGGCCCGACCGGCACGGCCACCGGGGGTTCCGGCCCGACGGCGGGGCCCGGGGACGGGTCGGCCGGTACACCAGCGGGGTCGACCGGCACGCCGGTGGGTGGCAGCGCCGCGCAGGTCTGCGCCGTCGCGCAGCAGGCCGGCGTCACCGCGCTCGAGACGTACGTGGCGGAGGTGGGCCAGATGCTCGCCGCGGTGGGCGCCGGGGACACCACCGCCGCCGAGGCGGCCCGCGAGCGGGCCGAGGCCGCGCTGGCCGGCTGGCGGACCGCGCTGCGGGAGCAGTCGGCCCGGGCCACCGACCCGCAGCTCAAGACGCTGCTCACCGACATCAGCACCGAGGTCGCCGCGCTCGGCGCGGACGTCGATTCGATCGACGAGACCGAGCTGGATCGGCTCCAGCAGCGCCTCGACCAGCTCTGCCCGCGCTGACCAGGGCGGGCCGGTTTGGGGTCCGGGCCTGCGATGGCGTACTCTTGCCTGCGGCGCACTTTTGGTGTGCCGAGTTCCCGTGTGCCCGCGCCGCCGTGCACTGCTACCCGGCGAGCCGCCGCGGGGACGACCGCCAGCAGCCTCAACGACAGGGAGTCCGCCTCCGATGTACGCGATCGTCAAGACCGGCGGCAAGCAGTACAAGGTCGCCGAGGGCGACGTGATCGAGGTCGAGAAGCTCACCGGTGCTCCCGGTGACGCGGTGAAGCTCACCGCGGTGCTCCTCGTCGACGGTGACGACCTGGTGACCGACGCGGCGAAGCTTGCCGAGGTCGCGGTGTCCGGCGAGATTGCCGCGCACACCAAGGGCCCGAAGATCAAGATCCACAAGTTCAAGAACAAGACTGGCTACCACAAGCGCCAGGGTCACCGCCAGCCGCTGACCCAGGTCAAGGTGACCGGCATCTCCAGCGGGAAGTAGGTCGTCCTCCAATGGCTCACAAAAAGGGTGCGTCCAGCTCGCGTAACGGTCGTGATTCCGCGGCCCAGCGACTCGGCGTGAAGCGCTTCGGTGGTCAGGTTGTCAGCGCCGGTGAGATCCTCATCCGGCAGCGCGGCACCAAGTTCCACCCCGGTGACCTGGTCGGCCGTGGCGGCGACGACACGCTGTTCGCGCTGTCCGCCGGTGCGGTCCTGTTCGGCACCAAGCGCGGTCGCAAGACCGTCAGCATCGTTCCGCAGCAGTAGCTCTCAAGCTTTGCGGGCCGCGGACCTCCGGGTCCCGGCCCGCTTCGCTTTTTTCGCAGTGCGGGGTCGAACCTCGCTGGAAGGATTGACGCCGTGGCGACGTTCGTTGACCGGGTCGTGCTGCATTTGCAGGCCGGCGATGGCGGGCACGGTTGTGCCTCGATCCACCGCGAGAAGTTCAAGCCCTTCGGCGGGCCGGACGGCGGCAACGGCGGGCACGGCGGCAGCGTGTCCCTGGTGGTCGACCCGCAGGTGACCACGCTGCTCGACTTCCACTTCCGCCCGCACGTCAAGGCCGACAGCGGCAAGGGTGGCGCGGGGTCGAACCGGGACGGGGCCAACGGCCACGAACTGGTGCTCAAGGTGCCCAACGGCACCGTGGTGCAGACCCTCGACGGCACCGTGCTGGCCGACATGGTCGGCGCCGGCACCACCTTCGAGGTGGCCCGCGGCGGGCGTGGCGGGCGAGGTAACGCCTCGCTGGCCAACGCCAAGCGCAAGGCTCCCGGCTTCGCCGAGCTGGGTGAGCCCGGCGACCACCTCGACGTGGTGCTGGAGCTCAAGAGCGTCGCCGATGTGGGCCTGGTGGGCTTCCCGTCGGCCGGCAAGTCGTCGCTGATCTCGGTGATCTCCGCCGCGAAGCCGAAGATCGCTGACTACCCGTTCACCACCCTGGTGCCCAACCTCGGCGTGGTCCGGGTGGACAACCACACCTTCACCGTCGCCGACGTGCCGGGCCTGATCCCCGGCGCGGCCACCGGCAAGGGGCTGGGCCTGGAGTTCCTGCGGCACATCGAGCGCTGCGCAGTGCTGGTGCACGTCATCGACTCGGCGACGCTGGAGCCGGGCCGCGACCCGGTCGCCGACATCGAGACCATCGAGGCCGAGCTGAACGAGTACGGCGGGCTGGCCGACCGGCCGCGACTGGTGGCCGTGAACAAGGTCGACGTGCCGGACGGCCGCGACCTCGCCGAGATCGTGCGCCCCGACCTGGAGGAGCGCGGTTACCGGGTGTTCGAGGTCTCCGCGGCCACCCGGGAGGGGCTCAAGGAGCTCACCTACGCGATGGCCGAGCTGGTCGACGCGCAGCGCAAGGCCGCGCCGCCGGCCGAGCCGACCCGGATCGTGATCCGGCCGACGGCCGTGGACGACGAGGGCTTCACCATCACGGCCGAGACCGACGGCTCGTTCACGGTCCGGGGCGTCCGGCCGGAGCGGTGGGTCAAGCAGACCAACTTCGACAACGACGAGGCGATCGGCTACCTGGCCGACCGGCTGGCCCGGCTCGGGGTCGAGGACAAGCTGGCCAAGGCCGGCGCGCAGCCCGGCGACCTGGTCCGGATCGGTGAGCGCGAGTTCGACTGGCAGCCGACGCTCTACGCCGGCGTGGAGTTCACGCCCGGCAACCGGGGCACCGACGTCCGGCTGGAGGCGAGGTCGAACCGGGCGCGTGCGGCCGAGCGGCTCGCCGCCCGCAAGGCCCGCCGGGTGCGTTCCGGGGACGAGGTGGGCGCCGACGCGTCCGACGACATCGTCGACATCGACGACGAGGACGGCGCCGAATAGCCCGTTGCGCTCCGTGATCGGGTTGATTGCCGGAAACCTCCGCGAAATCCACCCCGCCTAGCGTGGGGTGATGCTGACCGAAGCTCGGCCCGCCATCGATCCGGAGATCGCCGCACTGGTCACCGCGCAGCAGCGGGAGCTGCGCGAGGCCGACGGCGGGTTGGACGGGCAGGTCACCGTCACCCACGACGACATCCGCTACCTCGCCGTGGTGGTGAACGGCCGGGCGGTCGCCTGCGGCGGGCTCCAGTCGATCGACGCCGCCACCGGCGAGGTGAAGCGGATGTACGTCCGGCCGGCGTCCCGGGGTCGGGGCATCGCCCGCCAGCTGCTGGCCGCGCTGGAGGAGCTGGCGTTCCGGCAGGGGCACTCGGTGGTCTGCCTGGAGACCGGCACCTACCTGCCGGCCGCGATCGGGCTCTACACCTCGTGCGGCTACGACCGGATCCCGGCGTACGGCGAGTACGTGCACAACCCGTACAGCGTCTGTTTCGCCAAGCGGCTGCCGGTCGCGGCCTGACGGCCCCGTGCCGCGGTGCCGGCGCTCAGGCGCCGGTGCTGGCGTGCGCGACGGTGACCGGCTTCGACTCCGGCGAGGCGTGCTGGCGCAGGACGATGCTCAGCACGATCAGGGCGCCGACCGCGAGGAACTCGCTCTGCCAGTTCTGCATGGACTGGAACCAGAAGTCGCTGGTGCCGAGGAAGTCCCACACCCCGATCGGCGGTGCGCCACTCTGCAACGCCTGCTCCTGGTTGTACGCGGCGGTGCCACCGAGCAGGTGGCCGACGAACGAGCCGGCGAAGATCAGCAGCAGCGCGATGGAGAGGCTGTTGCGGTAGACGACCAGCGGCAGTCCGCCGACGCGCACCGGCCAGGGTGACTGCGGGGTGGCCCGGCGCTCGTCGTCCTCCGGCCGGTCGGTCTGGTCCACCGGCTTCGACTCGGCCGACCCCCGCTGCACCAGGTGGGCGGTGAGCAGCACGTACCCGCCCATCTGGAGGAACTCCGACTCCCAGTTCTCGAAGACCGCCTCCGCGAAGTGCCCACTGGTCAGGTAGGCCGGCCAGCTCAGCGGCGTCGCGCCGAACTCGGTCAGCTCCTCGTTGTGGGTCTGCCAGCCGAAGACGCTCTGCAGCACCAGGAAGACCAGGAACGCGCCGAGCATGGCGACGGTCAGGGCGTTGTCGCGCAGCCAACGGGGCATGTCACACCTCTTTCGCGAATCACCCCCGGGATACCCCTGCCGGGATGACCGCCAAACCGCTCAAGCGCCAGTTCAGGGCCGGTCGATCGGCGTGTCGAGACGTCCGCCGGTGCCAACCTGGTTGGAGAGCAGCAACCCGAGCGTGAGCATGCCGAAGCCGAGCGCGAGGTGCAGCCAGTTGTCGGCGGCGTTGACCGGCAGGATGTTCACCCCGCCGTCCTCGTCGATCGCCTCGACCGCCAGGCCGTACAGCCAGAGGGCGAGGTAGATCGCACCGCCTCCGGCCAGGAAGAGCCGGGCGCCGCCGATGCTGCGGGCCAGCGCCAGGCCGACCAGCCCGAACAGCAGGTGTACGGCGTTGTGCAGGATCGAGATCTGGAACAGCCCGAGCAGCCGGGCGTCCGAGTGGTGGCTGGCGAACCGCAGCTCGCCGTAGTCGGTGGTGATGCCGGGGATGAAGCCGAGGATGCCGATCAGCAGGAAGACGCCGGCCACGATCAGTGCCGCCGTCTGCACCCGAGGCCGGGGGCCGGTTGGTCGGCCCCCTCGCGCGTCTCGTGCCATCGCTGCCCCCTCCGTGGATCTGCCGGCCTCGCGAACCTCACTGTCCGCAGCGGCGACGTGACGCAGCCCGACGATCCTCCATTTTGAAGTCGATCCCGCCGGCCGCGCAGAGAAATGCACGAAGAGGCATGGAAGCCGGAACGCAGGGTAGGTGAATCGTCAGCGGCCGCGGCAGCGCGGTCGCATCCCCCCAGCACAACCGCGACGACTTTCCGAGCGGAAGGGAAATCATGACTTACGATCTGTCACCCACGTCTTCCACGTACGGGCAGGAGTCGACCAACGGCGGAGGCGTCCGCGACCAGGCCCGCCAGGTTGGATCCGAGGCCGCGCACGCCGGTGGCGCGGTCGCGCAGACCGCGAAGGAGCAGGGCACCGAGGTCGGCCGTGAGGCGGCCCGGCAGGCCCGCAACCTCTACGGCGAGGCGCGCAACCAGCTCGCCAGCCAGACCGGCGAGCAGCAGCGCCGCGCGGCCGGTGGGCTGCGTTCGTTCGCCGACGAGATGCGCTCGATGGCCGAGCAGGGTGGCCAGGCCGGCCCGGTGAGCGAGCTGGCCCGCCAGGCCGCCGACCGGGTGCACGGCGTGGCCGGCTGGCTCGAGGAGCGCGAGCCCGGCGACCTGATCACCGAGGTACGCGACTACGCGCGGCGCAACCCGGGCACCTTCCTGGTCGGCGCGGCGGTGCTCGGCGTGCTGGCCGGTCGCCTGACCCGCAGCATCTCCGCCGCCGGCGACGACTCCGGCAACGGCTCGACGGGTCACCGCGGCGCCGGCGCGTACGACCCGGAGCAGACCGCGGTGATCCCGACGCCGCCGGCGCCCCGCACGGTGCCGGACGCCGTTCCGCAGGGCGGCTACCTCGACCCGACCCCCGGCGCC
>NZ_JBSFYQ010000025.1:0-84450 GCF_053599855.1 Micromonospora sp. NPDC005161 | reverse complement strand
CCTACGCCGAGCCGACCTCCGGCGCCTACGCCGAGCCGACCTCCGGCGCCTACGCCGAGCCGACCTCCGGCGCCTACGCCGAGCCGACCTCCGGCGCCTACGCCGAGCCGACCTCCGGCGGGTACGCCGAGCCGACCGGCACCGGCCAGCCGCTGCCGCCGGTGAGCCAGACCGACCCACTGCCGGGCGTGCCGTCCGGCGGCAGCACCCGCCCGTGAGCCACCGAGTCATCCGAAGGGAGGCGACGGCATGACGATGCCGACGCAGGGGTCCGGACTGGACTCCGGTTACCACCCCGACGCGGGTGCCCCGCACACCGCGGCGGAGGTGAAGGGCAGCTCGCTCGGTGAGCTGATGCGCCAGGTCACCAGTGACCTGTCGACGCTGATGCGCCAGGAGGTCGAGCTGGCCAAGGCCGAGATCCGCCAGGAGGGCAGGAAGGCCGGCAAGGCCGCCGGGCTCTTCGGCGGCGCCGGCTTCGGCGGCTACATGGTGGCGCTCTTCGTGTCCATCGCCGTGTGGCAGTTCC
The DNA here is from genome assembly GCF_053599855.1 of Micromonospora sp. NPDC005161. Taxonomy (NCBI): domain Bacteria; kingdom Bacillati; phylum Actinomycetota; class Actinomycetes; order Micromonosporales; family Micromonosporaceae; genus Micromonospora; species Micromonospora sp. NPDC005161. The sequence goes on along the minus strand of NZ_JBSFYQ010000025.1, from coordinate 83,921 downwards.
TGGACAACGTCATGGACTCCGGCCTGGCCGCGCTGATCGTGGCCGTGATCTGGGCCGTGGTCGCCGGGGTGCTCTACTCCATGGCCAAGAAGAACGCCCAGCACGTACGCGGGCTCAAGCAGACCAACGACAGCGTGCAGCGGATCCCCGACGCGCTCAAGCCCCACCCGGAGGGAGTCACCCGATGAACACCGATCCCGACCAGATCCGCCGGGAGATCGAAGCCACCCGCAACAACCTGAGCTCCGACGTGGACGCGCTGGCGTACAAGGTCAGCCCCAGCCGCATCGTCGACGACCGTAAGCAGCGGGCCCGCTCCGCGCTGCAGAATGTGAGGGACAGGGTCATGGGAAATGCGTCTGACCTCGGCCACGGCACCGGCCACGCCGCCCACTCGGTGGGCGACCGCGCCTCGTCGGCGGCCTCCAGCGTCAGCGACGCCGCGCAGTCGGCGGCCTCCACCGTCGGCGACGCCGCCCACAGCGCGCCGCGGGTCATCCGGCAGAAGTCCGAGGGCAACCCGCTGGCCGCCGGCCTGATCGCGTTCGGCGTCGGCTGGCTCGCCTCGTCGCTGATTCCGGCCACCCGCCGGGAGCAGCAGGCCGCGACCCAGCTCAAGGAGAAGGCCAGCGAGCACAGCGGGGTGGTGAAGGAGAAGCTGGGCGAGGTGGCCAGCGAGCTCAAGGAGGAGCTGCGCGAGCCGGCTCAGCACGCCGCCGAGTCGGTGACGTCCACCGCCCAGGACGCGGTGCACGCGGTCAAGGACGACAGCAGGTCGGCCGCACAGGACGTCAAAGACCAGGCGCAGCAGTCCCGCCAGCAGGTCAGCTCCTGACCCCACCCGTACCAACCCCGACAGCTCGCGGCCACCTCGGTGTCCGCGAGCTGTCGCGTTGTCAGCGGGGCCGCAGCGCGCGGGTCGAGTGGGCGGCCCGGCGGAGGCGGGTGTCGCCGTAGCGGACTCCTCCGCGCAGGAACCGCTGACCGACCGCGAGCCAGCCGCAGACGCCGCGTTCCAGCAGCCAGAGCGGGGCCGCCAGCGCGGTGCTCGGCGGGAAGACCGCGTCGCCCCCGGCGCGGCGGCGGCCGAGCTCGGCGAGGGCGGCGGTGCCGGCCGCCGCGCCGAGCAGCAGCCCGGACCGGCGGGCCGCGACCGCCGCCGCCAGCGCCGGCAGGACCGCGAGCGCGGTCAGCAGGCGGACCGGCTGGGCCAGATCGTCGTACGCCTGGCGGACCCGTTGGCCGCGGAAGTGCGCGGCGTCCGGTGGCAGCCGGCGTACGTACAGCCAGGCCGGCGTGGCCTCGGTTCCGCCGTACGCCCGCACGGTGCGGATCAGCTCCAGGTTCTCGAAGAGCACGTCCGGGTCGTACCCGCCCATGCCGAGGAAGGTGTTGCGGCGCACCGCCAGGGTGCCCGGGTAGTCCGCCCCGAGCGCCCTGTTGAGCAGCGTCCGACCGGTGTCCCACCAGGCGTGCCAGGGCAGCGGGGCGAAGTAGTTCTGCGGCCGGACCAGATCCACCCGGCCGAGCAGCCGGTGCACCGCGCGCAGCCCGGCCTCGTCGTACCGGACGTCGTCGTCGGCGATCACCACGTGTTCGTGGCCGGCCGCGCGGACGCCGGTCAGCACCCCGGTCACCTTGCCGTTCAGCCCGCGCAAGGTGGGGTCGGGCGGGAGGTGCCGGCGGACCAGCCCGCGCCACGTCGCGGCGTGGCGGGCGAAGACGTCCGGTGGGGAGCCGTCGACCACGATCAGCTCGACGCGGCCGCCCAGCCAGCGCAGGTAGTCGGTCAGCTCGGCCAGGCCGGTGTCGACGGTCCAGCGCAGCGGCAGCACGTACGCCATCGGCAACGGGGGCGGCGCGGTACCGTCCCGGCGCCGGCCGGGGTCGAAGGGCACGGGTGCCTCCCGGACAGGCGGTGGGTCAGGCGGTGCGGCGGATGTTGGTGAGGGTGAGACCGGTGGGGGGCAGCGCCGGCATCCGGTGCAGGTCCAGGGCCAGGTCCTGTGGCGGAACCTCGTAGCGCATGGCGCTGGTCAGGTTGGTGACCGCCCGTTTCATCAGGTCGATGGTGATCCACTCGCCGGCGCAGCGGTGCCCGGTCCAGTGGTCGCCGCCGCCCTGCGGGATCAGCTGGAACGCGTCCACGGGACGGCCGGCGAACCGCTCCGGGCGGAACAGCTCCGGCTCGGGCCAGAGCGCGGGGTGGTGGTTGGTGCCGTACAGGTCGAGGAGCACCCGCCGCCCTCGCGGGAAGTGGTGGCCCTGCCAGTCGAAGGAGCGCCGGACCTGGGCCGCGGCGGCCGGGAAGAACGGGTAGTACCGGCGTACCTCCTGCACGAACTGCTCGGTGGCCTCGTCGTCGCCGCGGACCCGTTGCCGCCAGGCGGGATGGTCGTGCAGGGCGAGCGCGGCGAAGACGATGAACCGGTCCACGGCGACCGTCGGCCGCAGCACGTTGAGCAGTTCGACCGCGGCGATCCGCCGGGGGAGCAGCCTGCCCCGCGCGTCGCGGTGCTCGGCGATCACCTTCAGCGCGCTGCCGGCGGGGGCCGGGAGAATGCCGATCCGCGTCCGCTCGATGATGTCGGCGATCCAGCGTTCGGCCCGACGGCGGGCGAGCAGGCCCCGCCAGTGCCGGGGACCGACCATCGCCGGGGCTTCGATCACGGAGTGCAGCTCGACGGTACGGCGGTCGACCTGCGACGCGGCCAGCGGCACCCCGGCCCAGGCGCAGACCACCCGGGTCAGCAGCCGGCCCAGCTCGTCGTAGAGCGTCACCGGCGTCGCGCTCTCCCAGGCCGGGATCCGAGCCTGCCACTCGTCGTCGAAGAGTTGGCCGAGCTGCCCGATGGCGGCCGGCGTCATGATCGACATGAGCATCGCCTTGCGGTCCCGGTGCTCCGGCCCGTCCAGCCCCTGCACGCCGCCCCGGCCGGTCAGGGTCCGCTGTACCCGCATCGGCATCGCCTCGCGCCGCTGGAAGCGCTCGGCGTCGTAGAACAGCGTCGCCGCCGGCCGGCCGCGCAGGCAGATGGTCGGGGCCAGCAGGATCCGGGTCTGGAAGACGTCGCTGCCGTATCGGTCGCAGCGCTCGCCGATGAACCGGTAGCCGGCGCGGAGGAACGCCAGCGTGCTGTCCGGGCCGCGGTCGGCCGGCATGGTCGCCATCGGGTCTCCTCACGTGCGGATGCCGGCCGGTCTGCTCGGCCGGGTGCGTCTACCCAGGTCGGGGCTCCTGAACCCACCGATGGCATCGGTCGCGCGCCGGCTGGCCGGTGCGGCGTGGCCACCGGATCGGCGTCCGCTGGCCCCTCCCACCGGCGCGGGAACCTGGTTGAGTTTCGGGTGAGTGGCCGGCGGCGACGAGGGCCGGGGCGGCTGGGGCCGGTGTTGCGGCCGGTCCGCGACAAGGGATCACGGGGAGGGCGTATGCGGGACAACACATCGCCGCACTGGCGGCAGCGGCGGGCGGTCGGGGGTCTCGGCGCGGACCGTATCCGGGCCCGGGGGGCGCTGATCGGGCCGCCGCGGCGGCCCACCCGGCCGCACCGGTTCTTCACGGTGCACCTGGGCTTCACGGCTGCCGGCATGGCCGACGCCCGCGAGCTGGCGGTGGCGTACGCGGAGGCGCTGAGCCTGCTCCGCCCGGAGTTGGCGCTCGGCGCGGCGGCCCTGTCGCCGGCCGATGCCTGGCACCGGGCCGAGCGGCTGTTCTGCGGGGCGGTCGGCCCGGACGGCGAGCGCTGCGTCGACGTGGCCGAGCATCCCGGCTTCCACCACGCCCCCGGCCCCGGCGGCCTCGGCTGGGGCGACGGCGACGGCCCCGGCGATGGTTGACCGATGGCTGACGCCCGGCCCCGGGTCGGCGACGTAGGAGTGCCGCGGGCGTCGAAACACCCCCACACCGCCGAGCCGGCGTGCGCGTTCAGTCCAGGTCGAACTCGCCGTCCTGCGCGCCGGCGACGAACGCGTCCCACTCCGCCTGGGTGAAGACCAGCACCGGCCCCTCCGGCTGGGCGGAGTTGCGCATCCCGATCAGTTCGTCGACGAACGCGACCTCGACGGCGCTGTCGGAGGTGTCCCCGTCGGCCCGCTGCCAGACCGCCCGAGAGAGGTCGAAGTCGCCCTTGGGGTGCTGCGCCATGGTTCTTTCCTCCAGTGCCGAGGGTCGTGTGGTGACCGCGTGCGGATCCCCATCGGGCAGGATAAGCGGATGCCGAGCCTGACCCGTGTAGAGGCGACCGCGCGTGGCGCGGCGATTACTGTCGAGTCCTATCAGGTGGACCTCGACCTGACCGGTGGCGGCGAGCTGTTCCGCTCCCGCGTCGAGATCCGGTTCCGGGCGACCCCCGGCACCGCGACCTTCGCCGAGATCAAACCCGCCAAACTCCTGGCGGTACGCCTCAACGACCGCGACGTCGACCCCGGCGCGTTGACCGACAACCGGCTCCCGCTGACCGACCTGGCCGCCAAGAACACGCTGGTCGTCGAAGCGGAGATGGCGTACTCGAACACGGGGGAGGGCATGCACCGCTTCGTCGACCCGGCCGACGGCGAGACCTACCTCTACGCGGTGACCTTCCTCGACAACGTGCAGCGCATCTTCGCCGCGTTCGACCAGCCCGACCTGAAGGCGTCGTTCACCCTCACGGTCACCGCTCCACCCGAGTGGACGGTCGCCAGCAACGCCGAGGTGGCCGCCAACCCCGCGCCCGGGCGTTGGGAGTTCGCCCCGAGCGCGCCCCTGGCCACCTACTTCTTCTCGCTGATCGCCGGCCCGTACCACGTGCGGCGGGCCGAGCACGACGGCGTGCCGCTGGGCATCTACTGCCGCCGGTCGCTGGCCGAGCACCTGGACGCCGACGCGGAGGAGATCTTCACCGTCACCCGGCAGTGCCTGGACCGGTTCCATGAGCTCTTCACCGAGCGCTACCCGTTCGGCAAGTACGACCAGGCGTTCGTGCCCGAGTTCAACGCCGGCGCGATGGAGAACCCGGGCATCGTCACCTTCCGCGACGACTACGTCTTCCGCTCGGCGGTCACGGACACCCAGCGGGAGCTGCGGGCCACCACCATCGCCCACGAGATGGCGCACATGTGGTTCGGCGACCTGGTCACCATGCGCTGGTGGGACGACCTGTGGCTCAACGAGTCCTTCGCGGAGTACCTGGGCACCCGGGTCACGGCCGAGGCGACCCGCTTCGACCAGGCGTGGACCACGTTCGCCATGCGCCGAAAGGCCTGGGGGTACGCCGCCGACCAGCGCCCCTCCACCCACCCCGTCGCTCCGGAGGAGGTGGCCGACGCCGACGAGGGCCTGCTCAACTTCGACGGCATCTCGTACGCCAAGGGCGCCAGCGTGCTGCGGCAGCTCGTCGCGTGGCTCGGCGACGAGGCGTTCCTCGCCGGCCTGAACGCGCACTTCGCCGCGCACCACTTCGGCAACGCGACCCTCGCCGACCTGCTGGCCAGCCTCTCCGCTGCCAGTGGCCGGGACCTGTCCGGCTGGGCTGGGCTGTGGCTGCGCCAGGCGCAGGTCAACACGCTGCGCGCCGAGGTCGCCGTCGACGCCGACGGCCGTTACACCGAGGTGGCCGTGGTGCAGACCGCGCCCGAGTCGCACCCGGTGCTGCGTCCGCACCGGATAGGTGTGGGCCGCTACTCGGCGGACGGCACGGTGGAGCGCGACGAGGCGGACCTCGACCCGGCCACCGACGGCGGGCGGACCGTGCTCGACGGGCTGACCGGCGCCCCGGCGGCCCGGCTGCTGCTGCCCAACGACGGCGACCTCACGTTCGCCAAGGTGCGCCTCGACCCGGCGTCGGCGAAAGCCGTGCCGCTGGTGCTGCCCGGGCTGGCCGACCCGCTGGCGCGGGCGGTGCTCTGGAGCGAGGCGCTGGACGCGGCGACCGATGGCGAGCGGCCCGTGACCGGCCTGGTCGAGCTGATGGTCGCCGCGCTGCCGGCCGAGACCGAGGTGATCATCGCGGAGGACGTGCTCACCCTGAGCCGGTCGCTGGTCGACCGCTACCTCGACCCGCTGACCCGCTCTGCGGCGCTGGCCCGGGTCGCCGGGGCGTGCCGGCAGTTGCTCGACGGCGCGCCGGCGGGGGAGTCGTTGCAGCTCGCCGCCGCGCGGGGCTGGATCGCCGCGACCACCGACGCCGACCTGCTCACCGGCTGGCTCGCCGGCCGCGACGTGCCGACAGGGCTGAAGGTCGACGCCGAGCTGCGCTGGTTGGTGCTGCGCCGGCTGGTGGTGCTGGGCGCGGCCGGCGCGGCGGAGATCGACGCCGAGGTGGCGGCCGACCGCAGCGCCACCGGCGCCGAGCGGGCCGCCCGCTGCCGCGCCGCCCTGCCCGATCCCGCCGCGAAGCAGGCAGCGTGGGACATCATCGTGGGGGGCACCGAGCTGTCCAACCGGCTGCTGGAGGCGACCGCCGAGGGCTTCTGGCAGCCCGAGCAGGGCGAGCTGACCGCGGCGTACGTCGAGCGGTACTTCGCGGACATGCCGGCCGCCGCGCGTCGGCGTACTCCCTGGACCGCCGACCGCGTGGCCACCCTGGCGTTCCCCCGCTACGCCGTGGCGCAGCCGACGCGGGAGGCGGCCGCGGCGCTGCTGGCCCGCGACGACCTGACCCCCGGCCTGCGCCGGGTGGTCACCGACGCCGACGACGACCTGCGCCGCGCGCTGGTCGCCCGGACGGCGGTGGCCGCCGCGGCGGCCTGAGAGGGCAGGCGCGGGGTGGCTGGCGGGCCACCCCGCGCCCCGGCTCAGCGCAGCGCCGGCTCCGTCGTGACCGGGGCGTCCCAGTCGATGACGTAGCGCTGTTCGGCGGCGACCGTCTTCTCCGGGTCCATCGCGGTGCGCGCCAGCAGCGGCATCAGCAGCGGCATGAGCGTCCGGGCGACCGGCCCCGGCGCCTTGGCGTGGTTGATCCGCGCCGCTCGGGCGGCGACCTTCTCGACCCTCGCGCGGCGCAGCCGCTCGAACGCGGTGAACGCCGATGCCACGTCCGGCAGGTCACGCAGGCAGCGGGCGAGCTGCACCGCGCTCTCGATCGCCAGTGACGCGCCCTGACCGGAGCTGTTCGACGGCGCGTGCGCCGCGTCGCCGACCAGCACCATCCGCCCCCGGTGCCAGTGCGGCACGGGCGGCATGATCTGCAACGCGCCGACGACCTGGAGCTCGTCGGCGCTGCTGGTCGCCGTCAGTTCCCGGCCCGGATCGTCGTCGCCGTAGCTGCTGCGCAGCGTGTCCAGCCACTGCGCCGCCGGCACCGCGCGGGCCTCGACCAGGCTCAACGGCCGCTGGTGCGGCAGATTGGCACCCCAGCGGGTGCCACCGCCGGGCTCCGGCCAGTAGAGGTAGTAGCCGCGTCGCCCGAACGCGAAGGTCATGGTGCCCGGCTCGGCGTCCACCTCGTGCCGGGCCACCGCCTCGAAGCCGAGCAGCCCGGTGAACCGGGGGCCGGGCGCGGCCGGGTCGATGAGACCGCGAACGGTCGAGCGGATGCCGTCGGCGCCGACCAGGACGTCGGCGGTGGCGGTGCTGCCGTCCTCGAAGCGGGCGGTCACGCCGCTCTCCGTCTGCTCGGCGGCGACCAGCCGCTTGCCGTACGCGAACGGGACGCCCTCGGCGACCGCCCGGTCGTGCAGCACCCGGTGCAGCTCGGCCCGGTGCACCACGCGCAGCGGTGGCACCCCGGCGAGCGTGGGCAGGTCGATGCGGCGGCGGCCGACGGCCATCACGGTGCGCTCGATCGGGGTGGCGATCGCGGTCACCGCCTCGTCCGCGCCCACCGTGCGCAGGGCCGCCACGCCGTTGGGCGCGAGCGCGAGGGTGCCGCCGATGCCGCCGACCCCGCTGGCGGTGGCGGGGTACGCCTCGTGGACGGTGGCGGTGATGCCGGCGCGGCGCAGCGCGAGCGCCGTCACCGGACCGGCGATGCCGCCGCCGATGACGATCGCGGTTCGTATCGTGGTCATGCTCTCTCCCTGGGTGTCGTCGGTTCGTACGCGTGCGAACCGACCTGGGAGGGAGCGCGGTTATCCTCGTGGTTGCCGCTTCGGGCCGGGCGCCTTCCCAGGTGTCGGTTCGAGGTAAGGGCCCCGGCGGGGTGTTGGCGCACCCCGCCGGAGCCGTCCGTCAGTCGGGGGTGTCGGGGGCCGGGGTGCTGGTCCTCTCCGCCAGCTCGGCCAGCTCCGCCGGTATCTCGCCGGTCTCGTGGAAGGCCCGCCAGGTGTCCAGACCCGGGTAGCTGCCCGAGGTCAGCTCGGCGAGCAGGGCCCGCAGCCAGGCCGCTTCCGCAGCCCGCATGGCCAGGTCGTACTCGGACTCCACCAGGAACAGCCGCGGGATCTCCCGTAGGTGCGCGTCGAGCGTTGCGCGGTCCTGGCCGATGGCGTCGTCCAGCAGGTCGAGCCGCTGCCGCAGCAGGTCGGTGGCTTCGTCGGGATGCAGCGCGGCGAGCACGGACAGGCCGGCCCGGAAGCGGGGATGCTCCGGCATCGGGGTGGAGACCAGCTCGCGGGCCCAGTCGACCAGCTCCGCCCGTCCCACGTCGGTGATCCGGTAGACGGTGCGTTCGGGGCGTCGGCCGTCACGGACGCTCTCCACGGCCTCGATCATGTCGTGTTTGTCCATGTTGCGGATCACCGTGTAGAAGGATCCCCACTTGAACTCCATGTCCTGGTCCTTGCCCCAGGCGCGTAGTGCGGTGGCGATCTCGTACGGGTGCATCGGCCGCTGGACCAGGGCGGACAGCACGGCCAGCGCCAGCAGGTTGCCGACCTTGCGCCGCTTCGGCACGACGCCTCCTCGTTCTCGTACCCGAATACTTGTTGGCGAGTATATGCCCACGAGTCGTCGCACCGCGACCCCCGGGTCGATGGCCTTTGTTTCCCCGCGTGTTTGGAGCGGGATCAGGTGTGCCCGTCGCCGGGCCGGAGCGGTGGTCCACGACGCCCGGCCTACGATCACGGGGTGGAGGAAGACATCCGGCGGATCGGGATCATGGGCGGCACCTTCGACCCGATCCACCACGGGCACCTCGTCTCGGCCAGCGAGGTGGCCGACCGTTTCGGCCTGGACGAGGTGGTCTTCGTCCCCACCGGGCAGCCGTGGCAGAAGACCGACGAGCCGGTCAGCCCCGCCGAGGACCGGTACCTGATGACGGTCATCGCGACCGCCTCCAACCCCCGGTTCCAGGTCAGCCGGGTCGACATCGACCGCAGTGGGCCGACCTACACGGTCGACACGCTGCGCGACCTCCAGGCCGAGTACGGCCCTAAGGTGCAGCTGTTCTTCATCACCGGCGCCGACGCGCTGCAACGCATCCTGTCGTGGAAGGACCTCGACGAGATCTTCGAGCTGGCCCACTTCATCGGGGTGACCCGGCCCGGCTTCCAACTCACCGACAGGCACCTGCCCGCCGACACCGTCAGCCTGATCCAGGTGCCGGCGATGGCCATCTCGTCGACGGACTGTCGTGCGCGGGTGGCCCGAGGCGAGCCGGTCTGGTACCTGGTGCCCGACGGTGTGGTGCAGTACATCGCCAAACGGCACCTGTATCAGCGCTGACCATGCCCGATTCACCCCCATTCATGCGGCTAATCGACCAGAACTGACAAGTCGAGGCGATGCCGGGTATGAGACGCTTGGAGGATCGCACGGTTGATCGAAGGAGAACGGTGACAGTTTCCGAACGCGCTCACGAGCTGGCGATCGCCGCCGCCCAGGCCGCCGCCGACAAGAAGGCGCAGGACATCACCATCATCGACGTCGGCGACCAGCTCGCCATCACCGACGCGTTCCTGCTCGCCGCCGCCCCCAACGAGCGTCAGGTGCTGGCCATCGTCGACGCCATCGAGGAGCGCCTGCTGGAGCTGCCGGAGAAGGCCAAGCCGGTGCGGCGCGAGGGTGAGCGTGGTGGCCGCTGGGTGCTGCTCGACTACGTCGACATCGTGGTGCACGTCCAGCACACCGAGGAGCGCGAGTTCTACGCGCTCGACCGGCTCTGGAAGGACTGCCCCACGATCCCGTTCGTCGACCGCGACCTCGTCGAGGCCGACGCCAGCGGGTCCGCCGCGGCCGAATGACCCGGCTGATCGTCTGGCGGCACGGCAACACCGACTGGAACGCCGCCAACCGCGTCCAGGGGCAGACCGACGTACCCCTCAACGAGCTTGGCCGCGACCAGGCCCGCGACGCCGCCCCGCTGCTCGCGTCGCTGCGTCCCGACGCCATCGTGTCCAGCGACCTGAGTCGCGCCGCGGAGACCGCCGCCGCGCTGGCCGCGCTGACCGGCCTGCCGGTCCGCACCGACGCCCGGCTGCGCGAGCGGCACTTCGGGCAGTGGCAGGGCCTGTACCTCACCGAGGTCGCCGAGCGCTTCCCCGCGGAGTACGCCCGCTGGCGGTCCGGCGACCCGGCCCCGGGCGCGGGCCTTGAGCCCCTGCACGACCTGGGCCAGCGGGTCGCCGCCGCGTTGCAGGAGGCGGCCGACGCGACACCCGGCGGCACCGTGGTGATCGCCACCCACGGCGCCGGCTCCCGGCAGGGCATCGGTCACCTGCTCGGTTGGGACGCCGGCGTGCTGCGCAGCATCGGCTCGCTGGTCAACTGCCACTGGACCGAGCTGCGGCACGACGACGTCCGGGGCTGGCAGCTGTGGGCGCACAACATCGGCATGATCACCGCCCCGGCCGTCGTCGACGCGGTCTGAACGCCGTCCATCGCGGCCGGCCCCGTTACCTGTCGCACGATTGCGCCTCGGCGTTCACCGCCCCGATCGACTAGCGTGCGGGCATGCCCGTCGCGGTCGTCATCGACTCCACCGCCTACCTTCCCCCCGACCTGGTGCAGGCGCACCGGCTGACCGTCGTGCCGTTGACCGTCGTGCTCAACGGCGCGGAAGGGCTGGAGGGGGTGGAGACCCAGCCGGCCGATGCCACCCTGGCGCTGAGCGGCCGGCGGGTCACGGCCAGCACCTCCCGGCCGGCGCCCGAGCAGTTCGCCCAGACGTACCGCCGGCTCCTCGACGCCGGCGCCGACGGGATCGTCTCGGTGCACATCTCCGCGAGCCTGTCCGGCACGGTCGAGGCGGCCCGACTGGCCGCCGCCGACCTGGACGGCCGGGTCGAGGTCGTGGACAGCCGCTCGGCCGGCATGGGGCTCGGCTTCCCGGCCATCGCGGCCGCCACGGCCGCCGAGGCCGGTGCCGACCTGTCCGGTGTACGCGACGCGGCCCTCGCCACCGTCGCCCGGACCACCGTCTGGTTCTACGTCGACACGCTGGAATTCCTCCGCCGGGGCGGCCGGATCAACGCCGCCGAGGCGCTGCTCGGCACCGCCCTGTCGGTCAAGCCGATCATGCACATGCCGGACGGCTCGATCGTGCTGCGGGAGAAGGTGCGCACCGCCAGCCGGGGAGTGGCCCGGCTGGTCGACCTGGCCGTCGAGGCGGCCGGCGACGACGAGGTGGACCTCGGGGTGCACCACCTGGCAGCTCCGCAGCGAGCAGAAGCACTGCTCGCCGCCCTCACCGAGCGACTCGGCGACCGGCTGCACGACACGTACGTCTCCGAGGCGGGCGCCGTCGTCGCCGCGCACGCCGGCCCGGGGTTGGCCTGCGTCGTCGTCCACCGCAGACCGAGCGGCTGAGCCGGGTGTCCACGTCGTGCGTGGTGACCGGCGGCGGCCGTGGCGTCGGCCGGGCCGTGGTGCAACGACTCGTGGCGACCGGTGCCACCGTCGTCGTGGTGGAGCGTGACGCCGACGCGGTCGACTGGCTGGCCGGGCACCCGGCCGCCGACCGGCTGGGCGCGATCATCGGCGACGCCGGCGACGAGCAGGTGGCCGAGCGCGCCGCCCACCTGGCGGAGCGCTCCGCGCCACTGACCGGCTGGGTCAACAACGCCGCGGTGTTCCGGGACGCCGCCCTGCACTCGGCGTCCGCCGACGCGGTGCTCGACCTGATCGGGCAGAACCTGCGCCCGGCCGTGGTGGGCGCCGCCGTGGCCGTGCGCCGGTTCCTGGCCGCCGGCGCGGGTGGCGCCATCGTGAACGTCTCGTCGCACCAGGCCCGCCGGCCGGTTTCGGGCGCCCTGCCGTACTCGACAGCGAAGGCCGCCGTGGAGGGGCTGACCCGTGCGCTGGCCGTCGAGTACGGGCGGCACGGCATCCGCGCCAACGCCGTCGCGCTCGGCTCGATCGCCACCGAGCGGCACGGCGACTTCCTGGCCGCCCAGGAGCCCACCCAGGCCGAGTGGATCGACGCCGAGCTGACCCGGCTGCACCCGGTGGGCCGGATCGGGACGGTCGACGAGGTGGCGGAGGCGGTCGCGTACCTGCTGTCGCCGGCGGCGAGCTTCATCAACGGGGTCACGCTGCCGGTGGACGGGGGACGGGCCGTGCTGGGCCTGGACCCGGAGGCCCGCTGACCACGGTGGCGTCATGGCCCATACCGACGTAGCCGAGCTGCCCGCCGACGCCCAGACCTTCTCCGAGCGCACGGCGGGTATCCCCGGGACCCGGGCGAGCGGGTGATCCCGCCCGCCGACCACCAGGTAGCAGTCGCCTTGCCGTAGCCAACGGCGTCCGTGGGCAGGCACTCGTCGAGCAGAATGTCCCAGTGCGGAATTTACTCGGAAGGAACAGATGATGAACGACGACGTCCGGGTGATCGGCGACCAGGCGTATGACGCCCTGATCCAGGGGTTCCAGACCGGGTCGTGGAAGAGCTTCTTCGACCTTTTCGGCGCGGAGGTGGACCTGATTCTGCCGGCGCCGCAGACCGGCCACTTCACCGGGCCCGAAGGGCGGGAGAAACTGGTCGCATTCTTCAGTGCCTTCACCCCCGGCACCAGCCGATTCGACAGGGTCGAGGTCATTCACAAGACCGTCGCCGAGGATCGCGTCGTCATCGAGGACTGGGCTCGGGGTGTCGCTTTCAACGAGCCCTACGCGGCCCGGCATTGCATTCACATCTTGGTTCGGGACGGAAAGGCCGTCGGTTTCCACGAATACAATCGGTCGCTCGACTGAGAGCGGTTTGTCGTGACGGCGGGCGCGCTCGGCGAGCGGACGCGCCGCCACCGCTGACCGCCAGCTGGCGTGACAACTCTGCTAACAGTGGATTCAGCGGACGCGAGCCAGTCGACGAAGCGGTCAGTGAGGTTCGTCGGCGGGTTGCTCGGGTTCAGCGCCGTGAGGTCACCCGCGGCTTCCTCCTGAAGGGACGCCAGGTGAATCAGCAGCGCCGGGCGGTCATGACGGTACTCGCCGAGGAGACGCAGCTTCGCGGCCGAGCAGGGCCAGGCGATCCGGCAGGTCCGGCAGCGCCACGAGGGCTTGATCACCGGGTGTTCCGAGCGGCCCGCTCGACGCCGCCGTCGGCCTTCACGTCGATGCGCGTCCACCTCCTCGGGGGTGAGCCCGACGGTGCCCCGCGCTGAGGTGTTTGAGGGTGAGTACGGTCATCCGCCGACCCTCACCGGGGTCCGGCTGACCGGCCGGCGACGTCCCGGTACGAACCTCGTGCAGTCGGTCGTCGGTGGCGTCCGGAGTGGTGAACCGCAGGGACCTCCACCCCCTGTGCACCCTCGGGCATGAAGTACAGGGAGCGCCGGGCCACGGCCGGCGTGGCGTCCTTCACACACGTACATGCCGTCGCCGCGGCGCACGGTCAGCCGGGCTGGCTGGCCTGGGCCGACGCGATCGTGTTGGAGTTGACCTCGATCGCCGCTGGCCTGAAGTTGCGCCGCAACCGGTGCCTGCGCAAGAACGTCGCGATCCCCGCCACGATGCTGGTCGCGGCGGTGCTGCTGTCGCTGGCGGCGCAAGTCGTCGAGGCCGAGGCGTCGCTGATCGGCTGGATCGCCGCCGCCCTGCCAGCGCTCGGTTTCTGGCGATGGTGAAGATCGCCCTCGGCCGTGCCGACCCCGCCCCACCCCCGTCGACCGTCCGGCCCGTGCGGACGGAGCCCGGACCGCCACTGACCGTCGACGCGTCGGTCCCGGACAACCGCCAGCCGCTCGCCACCATTACTGCCGCCGTCCGGGACCGCACGACCGCGGTCCCCGCCGCCGCGGACCGATCTGAGGTGGTCCCGGACCGCCCGGACGGCCAGCCGTCGGCCGATGACGGCGGTCCGGAGGTCACCGCGCTGGTCCCGGCCGCCCGGACCGCCGCCCGCACCCTCACCGTCGAGGGAACGCCGATGTCCCGCAAAGCCCTCGCCCGACAGCTACGCGCGGACGGACACCAGTTGTCCAACGCCACCGCCTCGGCGCTCGTACGCGTCCTGCGCGCCGAGACCACCTCACCCGCACCGAACCTGTCACCGGGGGAGGCCGCGTGACAGAACCCCAACCTGCGGCTTCTGTCAGAGCGAGCCGCCGCTGTCAGACCAGCTTGCGCGCCTGTCAGCAGGCCCGCGAGCTGACAGAACCTGACCGGACCTGTCCACGCGCTCCCGCCCGCGACAGCGGCCGGTGCACCCGCCGCACACCCACACCTCTGACCTTGGAGCAACAACAGTGATCACCCCACATGACGAATCTCAGCCGCGTCGCCGCTTCCGTCACCGGCCCGCCTCACACACACTCTCACCGTGTCGTCACGCCGGGCCCGGTGTGCGCGGCAGTGTAGGAGTCAGCGCCGATCCCCGTTCGACCGTCCGCCTTGATCCTGACCCCCAACCTGACCCTCCGTCCTCGCTCGCAGCCCAGGTCAACCCCCCTCACAACGACTCTGATCGGCTCCAGACAGACCCTCAGCTCTGGGGTCTCCCCCCTGGGGCTGCCCATGCGTAAACCCACACAGACCTCGGATCCGCTGCTGCGGCCTCAGGCCAGCATCACCGCCCGCGACGACCGGCTCCTCGGCTGGCTCTACGACCACGGCGTGTTCACCACCGACCAGATCGCCGCCCCCCGGTTCCCGTCCCTGGACTCCACCCAACGCCGCCTGCGCCGCCTCACGCTGCTGCGGGCGGTGGACCGGTTCCGGCCCAACAAAGCCGACGGAGGCTCCTACCCCTACCACTACTCCTGGACCAGCTCGGCTACGACCACGTCCGCGTCCAACGCGGACTCGGCCGACCACGCCGGGACCAAGCTCGCCGCCGCAAACAGTCGCGGGGCGGGCCTCGCGGTGGTCCGCCGAGGGGTGCCACCGGGCCGACAACCCTGAACCGACGTCGGCGGTGACCACATTCACCCTGATCGACTCCAGTTCACTGACATCGGGGTATCAACGACCGCCTGACACCGCGATATCGCTGGCCCCGTGTGGATCAAGCGAGGGAGGCCGCGAGGGGGCCGCGAGGGGGCCGAGAGGGGGCGGCCCCGCTCGCAGCAAGATTGACGTGATGCGGATTATGCTGGCCATTGAGGTGAATGTCGGTATTTGCACTGAGTGCGGGCTCCGCCGACCGAGCGGCGAATGACCAGGCACGATCCCACCGTGGGCCGTGCGAATATGGGCGGCGTGACCCCCGCCAGCCTCGCCCCCATTCTGCTCGTCCTCGGTGATGAGGAGCTGCTCGCCACGCGAGCGGTGACCGAAGCTGTCGCGAGGGTCCGCAGCGTCGACCCCGACGTGGATGTCCGTGAGTACCAGGCCAGTGCGCTCACCGTCGGCGAGATCGCCGAGATGCTCAGCCCGTCGCTGTTCGGCGGGCGGCGGCTGCTCATCCTGCGCTCCGGCCAGGACGCCCGCAAGGACCTGGTCACCGCCCTGCTGGCGTACGCGAAGAACCCCGACCCGGAGGTCCAGCTGCTCGTGCTGCACCTGGGCGGCGCCAAGGGCAAGGCGTTCGCTGACGGGCTGCGGGCGGCGGGGGCGACGGTGGTCCCGGCGGCCAAGCTCAAGGGGCACCGCGACCGGGTGGCCTTCGTCCGCGACGAGATCCGCCGGGCCGGCGGCAAGTGCACCGACGACGCCGCCGAGGCACTGATCGCGGCGGTCGGCAACGACCTGCGCGAGCTGGCCGCCGCCTGCTCCCAACTGATCGCCGACACCGACGGCCGGATCGGCGCGGACACCGTGGCCCGCTACTACCGCGGCCGGGTGGAGGTGACCGGCTTCACGGTGGCCGACGCCACCATGGTCGGGGACGTGCCGGCCGCGTTGGAGGCGCTGCGCTGGGCCCTGCACGTCGGAGTCGACCCGGTGCCCATCGCCGACGCCCTGGCCGACGGGGTGCGCACGGTGGCCCGGGTGGCGTCGGCCGGGCGGGGCAACCCGTACCAGCTCGCCAGCAGCCTCGGCATGCCGGCCTGGAAGATTGAGCGGGCGCAGCGGCAGGGGCGCGGCTGGACGCCGGAGGGGCTGGTCCGGGCCATGCAGGTCGCCGCCGAGTGCAACGCGGCCGTCAAGGGCGGCTCGGACGACCGGGCGTACGCCCTGGAGCGTGCTGTCTTCTCGGTCGCGGCGGCCCGGCAGGGCAGCACGCGGTGACGGGGCCGAACCGTACGGCGTGGGCCACCATCCCCGCCGACGAGGAGCGTTACCGGCCGCTCTACGCCCGGCTCCTCGGCCTGCGGTTCGTCAACCCCGGCGGGGTGCTCTGTTTCCTCTTCTTCGAGGGCACGGTCGCGCTGGCCGTGCTGCTCGCCCTCGCCGAGCTGGTCACCTGGTGGGCTGTGCTGGTGCTGCCCGCCGCGGTGGCGGTGATGGTGAAGCTCAACGACATGGTGGCCGCGATCGTGGTGCGTTCCGCCGCGCTGGTGCCGGAGCAGGAACGGGACCGCTTCCGCCGGCAGATGGAGCCGGTGGTCGGCCGGGCCCGGGTCGAGTGGCTGCCGCACACCGTGTCGGGTGTCGTCGTGACGGTGGACGCATCGCCCCCGCACACCGACGCACCGACGCACCCACCGGCCCAGTCACAGTAGATCTTGGAGCGGAACGGCCCTTGGAGGGGCGCTTTCCTTCCAAGGTCTCAACCCAAAAGGGCTCAACCCGGTGCTCTGGACACACGGAAGCCCCGGGCCGGGGCCCGGGGCTTTCCGAATCAGTCTGACGGCGAGTCGTCAGGCGGAGAGCGACACCACGCGCTTGGAGATCGCGGACTTGCGGTTCGCGGCCTGGTTGGAGTGGATCACGCCCTTGCTGACAGCCTTGTCCAGCTTGCGCGAGGCCTCCTGCATCAGCGCGGTGGCCTTCTCGACGTCACCGGCCTCAGCAGCCTCGTTGAACTTCCGGACGGCGGTCTTAAGCGACGACTTGACCGACTTGTTGCGCAGCCGGGCCTTCTCGTTCTGCCGGTTGCGCTTGATCTGGGACTTGATGTTCGCCACGCGACAGCCTCGTCTTGATAGCTCGGGTTGGTCAGCTTAGGTGCGCGGGATGACGAACATGCGTCATCGCTGCGCGAAGAGCCAGGTTACCAGGTCGCCCGGGACGAGCCAAAACGGCTCGACCACCGCGCGGCCGATCCCCGGCCCGCCGGGGATCACACTACGCCCCCGGATGCTCCGGCCGCGTCACCGCCAGCCCTGGCGGTGGGCGAGCCAGTCGAGCGCCTGCTCGCCACTCCACCGCTGGTGCGCGGCCAGGTGGGGCGAGGCGGTCGGCGGGGCCGCGGCGGCGCCGGTGAGGAAGTAGCCGGCCAGCGCGGCCAGGGTGGCGTCCAGCGCGTCCGGTGGTGCGCCCGCGGTGACCGGGTGCGCCGCGAAGATCCGGTCCGCGTCCGGGCCGCTGGCGTACGCGGTGAGCAGCAGGCTGGCCAGGTCGAACCAGGCCGGCCCGTGACAGACCCAGGTCCAGTCGCAGAACCAGGCGCGGCCGTCCGCGTCGATGAGTACGTTGTCCACCCGCAGGTCACCGTGGGTCAGGCCGGTCGCCTCGGCGGCGTACCGGGGGAGACGGGATTCCAATGTCACCAGCTCGGGCAGCCGGCCTCGTACGGGCTCGGGCAGCGCCGGCGGTGGCTCCCGGCCGGCGGCGACCTCCTCCCACCAGAGGATGTCGGACCGGGCCAGGTCGGCCAGGTGCGGCAGTCCGAGCGCGGTCAGCCCGGCCGGCGGGTCGGCCAGCGCGGCGGCGATCTCGGCGTACCCGGCGAGCGTGGCGTCCAGCTCGGCGGGCGCCCAGGGCAGCCGGGGGGTGTGTCCGTCGACGGCGTCGGTGCAGAGCACGAACCAGCCGGCCTCGTACAGGGTCCACCGGGGGCGGGGCGCCGGCAGGCCGGCCGGCAGCCGGTCGAGGATCGCGGCCTCCCGGGCGTACGAGTCGACCAGGTGCGGTTGCTCGACGGCGGACGCGGCCTTCACGAAGGCCCGGCCGCCGTCGGCGGTGTCGAGCACAGCGGCGAAGCCCCGGGTGAAGCCCGCGCCGGCGACCCGGGCGGTGACCACCGGCGCGCCGAGCCGGTCGGCGATCGCGGCCCGGAGCGCCGCCGGCAGCGCCGGCCACGAGGGGCGCAGCGCGCTCGCGTGGTACGGCACCGGAGGCAGCGGCGTCGGGGACACCCCACCATGCTGCCCCGGGGTACGTGCACAGCGCGCGGCGACACTGCCAGACTGCCAAGCCATGAGGACCGAGGACTTCTGGCAGCTGATCGACGAGGCCCGGGCCGGCGGTGGGGGAGAGCCGGGCCCGGTGGCCGCGCGCGCCGTGGCGCTGCTCGCCGAGCGTGACCCGGAGGACATCATCGGGTACGCGCGGCACCAGACGCGGGTGCTGGCCGCCTCGCACAAGGCGGATCTGTGGGGTGCGGCGTACCTGATCAACGGCGGCGCGTCGGCGGACGGCTTTGAGCACTTCCGGGGCTGGCTGATGACCCAGGGCCGGGCGGTGTTCGCCCGTGCGGTCGCCGACCCGGACTCGCTGGCCGAGCTGCCGCAGGTGCGGGCCGCCTCGCTCAGCGGGGAGGAGTTCTCCGCCGAGCCGATGCTGGCGGTGCCCTGGGACGCGTACCGCAAGGCCACCGCGTCGGATCTGCCCGCGGAGCGGGAGCCGGTGCGCGCGCCGGACCTCAACGACTTCTGGGACTTCGACGACGAGGAGGAGGCCCGCCGTCGGCTGCCCCGGCTGGCCGCGCTCTTCGTGGAGCCGCCGGTGGAGTGACGGGCGCGGGCGCTTCGCAGGCCGATCCATCGCCCGCGCAGCGGGGGCACCCCGGCGGCGTGGGAACATAGAGGGGGTCGGCGGCGCGCCGGCCTGTTCACGTCAGCCGACCAGAACGGACCGCTGTGCCACCGAAGCTCGATCCCGGCGCGAATGCTCCTGGTGCCACCGACCCCGGTCGCATCCGGAACTTCGGCATCATCGCCCACATCGACCACGGGAAGTCGACCCTGGCCGACCGGATGCTGCAGCTCACCGGCGTGGTCGACCCCCGGCAGATGCGCGCCCAGTACCTGGACCGGATGGACATCGAGCGCGAGCGCGGCATCACCATCAAGAGCCAGGCCGTCCGGATGCCGTGGACCATCCGCGAGGGTGAGCGGATCGGTGAGCACGCGGTGCTCAACATGATCGACACCCCAGGACACGTCGACTTCACCTACGAGGTGTCCCGGTCGCTGGCAGCCTGCGAAGGGGCCGTGCTGCTGGTCGACGCCGCGCAGGGCATCGAGGCGCAGACCCTGGCGAACCTCTACCTGGCGCTCGAGAACGACCTGCGCATCATCCCGGTGCTCAACAAGATCGACCTGCCGGCCGCCCAGCCGGAGAAGTACGCCGAGGAACTGGCCCACCTGATCGGCGGCGACCCCGCCGACTGCATCCGGGTCTCCGGCAAGACCGGCGAGGGCGTGCCGCACCTGCTCGACGAGATCGTCCGGCAGTTCATCCCGCCGGTCGGCGACGCCGAGGCGCCCGCCCGGGCGATGATCTTCGACTCGGTGTACGACGTCTACCGCGGCGTCGTCACCTACGTCCGGGTCATCGACGGCCGGATCAGCGCCCGGGACCGGATCAAGATGATGTCCACCGGGGCGGTGCACGAGCTGCTGGAGATCGGTGTCATCTCGCCGGAGATGGTGAAGGCCGAGGCGCTCGGCGTCGGCGAGGTGGGCTACCTCATCACCGGCGTGAAGGACGTCCGACAGTCCCGGGTCGGTGACACGGTCACCATCAACAGTCGGCCGGCGGCCGAGGCGTTGGGTGGCTACAAGGACCCGAAGCCGATGGTCTACTCCGGCCTCTACCCGATCGACGGGTCCGACTACCCCAACCTGCGCGAGGCACTGGACAAGCTCAAGCTCAACGACGCCGCGCTGGACTACGAGCCGGAGACCTCCGGCGCGCTCGGCTTCGGCTTCCGTTGCGGCTTCCTCGGCCTCCTCCACCTGGAGATCATCCGGGAGCGGCTGGAGCGCGAGTACAACCTCGACCTGATCTCCACCGCGCCGAACGTCGTCTACCGGGCGATCACGGATGACGGCGAGGAGATCGTCGTCACCAACCCCAGCGAGTACCCCACCGGCAAGATCGCCGAGGTGTACGAGCCGGTGGTCCGGGCCACCGTGCTGACACCCAACGACTACGTGGGCGCGGTGATGGAGCTCTGCCAGGGTCGGCGGGGCAGCCTGCTCGGCATGGACTACCTCTCCGCCGACCGGGTGGAGCTGCGCTACACGCTGCCCCTCGCAGAGATCATCTACGACTTCTTCGACCAGTTGAAGAGCCGGACCAAGGGCTACGCCTCGCTGGACTACGAGCCCTCCGACGAGCAGGCGTCCGACCTGGTGAAGGTGGACATCCTGCTGCACGGCGAGCCGGTTGACGCGTTCAGCGCCATCGTGCACAAGGACAAGGCGTACAACTACGGCGTCACCATCGCCGCCAAGCTGCGCACGCTGATCCCGCGCCAGCAGTTCGAGGTGCCGATCCAGGCGGCCATCGGCAGCCGGGTCATCGCCCGGGAGACCATCCGGGCGATCCGCAAGGACGTGCTCGCCAAGTGCTACGGCGGTGACATCAGCCGTAAGCGCAAGCTGCTGGAGAAGCAGAAGGAAGGCAAGAAGCGGATGAAGATGGTCGGCCGGGTCGAGGTGCCGCAGGAGGCCTTCATCGCCGCCCTCTCCTCCGACTCCGGCGACGGCAAGGCCGCCGGCAAGAAGTGACACCGGCGCCGGTGCGCCGGCGCTGACTGACGAACACGGCCGGTGCCCCGGCCGGGCCGGTCGCGACGACCGATCGCCCGACGGGGTGCCGGCCGTCGCCGTACCCGGGCCGGCGGCACCGCCGTTTCTCGCCGGCTGGCGGGTCGTGGCAACGGGCCGACCCGGCCGGGGCGGAGATTTTTTTCGGGCTTCGCCGGTGGCGGGTGGCCCCCACGACAGGGCGGGTGACCTGTGTGGACGCGCCCTGTGTCAACCGACGCAGCCGTGGCGCATTGACGCCCACCGTTGGTGTCGATGGTGAGTCGGTTTGGATTTTCGGTGGGTCGGGAACTTAGCGGTCACGACAGGAAGCACACATCGTGTGTCAGACATTCTTTGAAGGAGGGCGACCGTGGAGCTCACCGTGTGGGGCATTATCACTGCGCTTGTTGTTGGTCTCATCGTCGGCGCGCTGGGCCGCCTGGTCGTTCCGGGCCGGCAGAACATGCCGATGTGGCTGCACATGCTGATCGGTGTCGGCGCGGCCCTGCTGGGCACCGTGCTGGCGCGGGCGATCGGCATCGCGACCGAGACCAACGGGATCGACTGGGGCGAGCTGCTGGTGCAGGTCGTCGTGGCCGCGATCGCGGTCGCGCTGGTGGCCGGCGTGGGTCGCCGCCGCAGCGTCACCCGATAACACCCGCACCAGCGCGACACATCCGAAGGGCGCCCGACCGACTGGTCGGGTGCCCTTCGCGTTCATGCCCGGCAACGGTCTTGTCCTGGCGCCAGCCCGCCTTTGATCCTCTCGACATCAGGGGTCTCGCGGTGTCCCTGCTGCCGGGACACCCCGGTATCCGTGAACTCGTGTCGATCACGCCAGCGGCGGCCGTTCGCCGCCGTCGGCGCTCGCCCGCAGCCCGTGCACCTGCCCCCAGCGCGCCCGTCGCCGCTCGCAGCCGCCCGCGGCCAGCCCCGCGCACACCGCCCGCTGCCCGCCGTGGCCCGTCGGCCGTCCGGCATGGCCCGCCGTCTGTCGCCCGGCCCGCGCCCGTCGCCCTCGGCCGCAAGAGGCCGGGGGGCGGTGGAACCTGTCCGTGTACGCCCAGTCGTGATCGTCTGGTGCGGGAAGTCGGTTTGGATTTTCGGCGGGTCGGGAACTTAGCGGTCACGACAGGAAGCACACACCGCGTGTGTCAGACATTCTTCGAAGGAGGGCGACCGTGGAGCTCACCGTGTGGGGCATCATCACTGCGATCGTTGTCGGTCTCATCGTCGGGGCCCTGGGCCGCCTGGTCGTTCCGGGCCGGCAGAACATGCCGATCTGGCTGCACCTGCTGATCGGTGTCGGCGCGGCCCTGCTGGGCACCGTGCTGGCTCGGGCGATCGGCATCGCGACCGAGACCAGCGGCGTCGACTGGGGCGAGCTGCTGGTGCAGGTCGTCGTGGCGGCCATCGCGGTCGCGCTGGTGGCCGGCGTGGGTCGCCGCCGCAGCATCACCCGATAACAACCCGGCATCACCTGGCACCACCGCACCACTGGAAAGAGCGCCCGGCCCTCGGCCGGGCGCTCTTTCGTGTGGGAGTGCCCGACTTCGGCCCGATGCCACAGCGCCTTTCGCCGGCCCCCTGCGGTACGGTCGCCACGCTTCCGCCGGCACGCCCACTGTTGTAAAGGAATCCTTCGTACTAAGGTGCGGCGGAGAAGGTTAGTTCCAGGCGGCGCGAGGGGAGAAGTGGCGTGAACAGGTGGAAACGGCTGGCCCCGGTCACCGCCGTGGTGGCCTCGGCCGCGATGGTGCTGACCGGCTGCGGCGGGGGCTCCGGCGACGACGCGGCAGACGACAGCAAGCTCACGGTCTGGATGATGGGCGAGGGCGGGGACGCGCAGAACACCTTCCTCGACGGGGTGGAGACCGAGTTCCGGCAGAAGCACCCCGACACCGACGTGGTGGTGCAGTACATCCCCTGGCTCGAGGCGCCCAAGAAGTTCCAGGCCGCGCTCGCCGGCGGTGAGGGACCGGACATCACCGAGCTGGGTAACACCGAGACCCAGGGCTGGGCGGCCCAGGAGGCGCTCGCCGACGTGAGCGGCCGGATGGGCGGCTGGGCCGACGGCAAGGACCTGCTGCCTGACCTGGTACGCAACGCGCAGCTCGACGGCAAGCAGTACGGCGTGCCGTGGTATGCCGGCGTACGGGCCATCTACTACCGCACCGACTGGTTCGCCGAGGCGGGCGTGCAGCCGCCGAAGACCTGGGACGAGCTGATCAGCGTGGCCAAGGCCGTGCAGGCGAAGAAGAAGGGCACCTACGGCATCGCCCTGCCGGGCAACTCCGAGCTGCCCTTCTACTCCTTCCTCTGGGGCGCCGGCGGCGAGATCGCCAGCAACCAGGGCGGCGCCTGGAAGTCCGGCTACACCACGCCGGAGGCGCAGCGGGCCGTCAAGTTCTGGACCGACATGGTGACCGTCCACAAGGTGGCCCCGCCGGCCGCCGCGGGCTGGAACGAGATCGACGCGCGTACCCAGTTCGCCACCGGAAAGGCCGCGATGGCCTTCGCCGGCAGCTGGCAGCAGGGCGCCATCAAGAAGGACAACCCCGAGATCGAGAAGGTCTGGGGTACGTTCCCGATCCCCGGCCCGGACGGCAAGGCCGCGCCCGGTTTCGCCGGCGGCTCGGACGTGGCGATCTGGAAGGACAGCGAGCGTCAGGACCTGGCCTGGGACTACCTGACCGTGCTGCTGAACAAGAAGAACTCGCAGAGCTTCGCGAGCAGCCTCGGCTTCTTCCCGGTCTACAAGGACCTGGTCGCCAGCGACACGTACACCAACGACAAGGTGATGGCGGCGTTCGCCACCACCATGCAGAACACCAAGCTCACGCCGCTCACCCCGAAGTGGGTGGAGGTCAGCCGGACCAAGACGGTGACCCAGGCGATGAACAGCTCGGTCATGAAGGGTCAGAAGACGGTCGAGAAGGCCACCGCCGACGCGGCCGCTGAGATGGAAAGCATTCTCAACGCCAAGTGACCACGCTGACCGAGGTGCCGGAGACGGCCGCCGCGCGGGAGAACCCCGCGCGGCGGCGTCGCCGAGTCGACCGCCTGCCGTACCTGCTGCTGCTGCCCGCACTGGCGATCATTGGGGTGCTGCTGCTCTGGCCGCTCGGCCAGGTCGTGGTGATGTCCTTCTACCGGTTGAACAGCGTCCGGCAGTTACGCGGCGACCGGGAGTGGCCGTGGGTGGGGTTGGGCAACTACGCCGACATCCTCACCGATCCGTTCTTCCTGACCGTGCTGCGCAACACGGTCCTGTTCGCCGCGGCCAACGTGCTGCTCACGATGGTCCTCGGCACCCTGGTCGGGCTGCTGCTCAACCGGCTCGGCCGCAAGATGGCCACCTTCGTGGCCAGCTGCGTGATGCTCGCCTGGGCGACCCCGGCACTGACCGGGACGATCGTCTGGAAGTGGATCTTCGACGACACCAGCGGTCTGGTCACCTGGCTGTTCAACGCGCTGCCGGACGGCCTCTCCAACGCCCTCTTCGGCCACAGTGACTGGACCGGCTACGGCTGGTTCAACTCGCCGCTGCTCTTCTTCGCCATCCTCACCCTGGTGGTGGTCTGGCACTCGTTCCCCTTCATCGCGGTGAGCGTGCTCGCCGGCCTGAAGAGCGTGCCGAGCGAGCTGCACGAGGCCGCCCGGGTGGACGGCGCCGGCCCCTGGCGGGCGTTCTGGAAGATCACGTTCCCGCTGCTGCGCCCGGTCTTCGGGATCCTGATCGTGCTCTCCACCATCTGGGACTTCAAGGTCTTCACCCAGCAGTTCGTACTGGCCGGAGGCACACAGGACCGGCCGACGTTCATGCTCTCCATCTACTCCTACGCGGAGGCGTTCTCGCCACCGCCGAAGTACGGCCTCGGTGCGGCCATCGCGGTGATCCTCACGCTGATCCTGCTCCTGGTCACCGGCTTCTACGTACGGATGGTGCTCAGGCAGGAGGACGAGTCGTGAAGAAGTTCGCCCTCAACGGCGCCGGGCTGCTGGTCGCGCTCTTCGCGGCGTTCCCCGTCTACTGGATGATCTCGACCTCGCTGAAGCCGAGCAAGGAGATCTTCTCGTCCACCCCGCAGCCGGTGCCGACCCACCCGACGCTGGCGCACTACCGGGAGATCCTGACCGGCAACCTGATCCCCGGCGTGAGCTTCGCCGACTTCTTCCTCAACAGCGCCCTGGTCGCGGTCTCGACGGTGGTGCTCAGCGGCCTCGTCGCGCTGCTCGCCGCGACCGCGGTGGCCCGGTTCCGGTTCCGGCTGCGGACCAGCTTCCTGATCATGCTGCTGGTGGTGCAGATGATCCCGCTGGAGGCGCTGGTCATCCCGCTGTTCCTGATGATCCAGCGGCTCGGGCTCTACAACACCCTGCCCAGCCTGATCCTCACGTACCTCGGTTTCTCGCTGCCGTTCGCGGTCTGGATGCTGCGCGGCTTCGTCGCGGCGGTGCCCAAGGAACTGGAGGAGGCGGCCGCGATCGACGGAGCCAGCCGGGCCCAGATCTTCCGGCGGATCCTGTTCCCGCTGGTCGCACCCGGCCTGGTGGCCACCAGCATCTTCTCCTTCATCACCGCGTGGAACGAGCTGATCTTCGCGTTGACGTTCATCAACGACCAGAATCGGTACACGCTGCCGGTGGCGATGACCTTTTTCTTCGGCCGGGACGACACCAACTGGGGCCCGGTGATGGCCGCCTCCACCCTGTTCACCCTGCCGGTCATCATCTTCTTCCTGCTGGTGCAGCGGCGGATGGTCTCCGGCCTGGTCGCCGGCGCCGTCAAGGGCTGACGGCCGCCCACGGCTGTCGGCGATCTTGGCGACGCGCCACCCCGTCGGGTCCCGCTAGGCTGACCGCCATGACGGGCAGGGTGGCAGCGGTGAACCTCGGTGTGGTCACCGAGGCCGTGTGGGCCGGCGACGCGAGCGGTCGCAGCGGCATCGACAAGCGGCCGGTGGACGCGCCGGTGCTGATCCGGGTCGACGGGGTGGTCGGCGACTTCATCGGCGAGCGAGCCCACCACGGCGGCGAGGATCAGGCGGTCTACGCCTACGCGGAGGAGGACGGCGCCTGGTGGGCGACCGAACTGGGCCGGGACATCGGGCCCGGCGGCTTCGGCGAGAACCTCACCACGTATGCGGTCGACGTGACCGGCGCGGTGATCGGTGAGCAGTGGCAGATCGGGTCCGCCCTGCTTGAGGTGACCAAGCCTCGAACGCCGTGCACCACCTTCGCCGGCTTTTGGGGCGTACCGGACCTGATCAAGCGGTTCACCGTCCGGGCGCTGCCCGGGGCCTACCTGCGGGTGCTGCGCGAGGGGGAGGTGGGCCCGGGCGACCCGGTCGAGGTGGTGGACCGGCCCGCGCACGGGGTGACCATCGGCGAGGTGTTCCGGGCGACCAGCCTCGAGCCGGAGCTGCTGCCCCGGCTGCTCGACGCCGAGGACCTGCCGGAGCCGATCCGGGAGAAGGTCCGCCGCCGGCTCGTGGGCCGCGCCTGACGAACGCCCGGCGGACGCGCAAGAGCCCCTGCCATCTCCAGACGGCAGGGGCTCTCGCGGTCAGCGGGTCAGCGGAGCCAGGGGACGCTGCGGTCCAACAGGCCGCGCTCCTTGAGCTCCTTGCGCAGCGGGATCTCGTCGTCGACGTACCCGTCCCAGTTGATGCCCCAGTAGTTGGCGGTGTGAGTGCCCTCGCCGATCAGCTGGCGCTGCACCGGCGTGCGGTTGCGGTACCACTCGCCGTCCAGGTCCGGGTGCAGCTCGTCCAGCGGGCGGATCCACCGGTACGTGTAGCCGACGAAGAGCATCTTGCGGGTGATGGACGACAGGTTCGTCGACCGCGAGTGCCACTGGCGGCGGTCGAAGATGAAGGCGTCACCCGGGTTGGCGGTGATCTCCACCGTGCCCTCCGGGTCCGGGTTGTGCACGCTGAGGTCCTTCGGCCGGGGCAGCGAGTTCAACAGGTGGCTGCCCGGGATGACCTTGGTGGCGCCGCGACCGGTCTCGGAGAGGTCGGAGAGCACGTACGCGACCTTGAGCGAGAACATCGGCCGGGGCAGGTTCGGGTCCATCGTCTCCGGGTCGGAGTTCTGGCGGTACCCGTCCTGGTGCCAGCCCCAGTACGGCTTCTCCGGCTCGAGCGCCGGCGGGGTGACGTCCAGGTGGTTGTGGTGGGTGTAGATGTTCCAGCCCGCCAGCCCCCACATGTACGGGAAGGCGATCGGGTGGGTGAGCAGCTCACCGAAGAGCTCGTCGCGCTCCAGGAAGCCCAGCAGGTGCAGCGTGCCGTCCTTCTTGGTGTTGCCCTTGGCCTGTTCCTCCGCGTAGACGCGGTCGACCGCCGCCTCCAGCGCCGCCCGGTGATCCTCGGTCAGGACGTTGCGCAGCAGGAGGAAACCCTGCTCGTGGAACTCCTTGCGGTCAGTGTCGCTGATCGGTTCGTAGCCGGTCCGGTCGCCGTAATCGAACACCGCGTCGTACCCCTCCCCATGAGGTGAAACCATTTCTGGCACAGGCCGCCGATCGTAACGCGCATACCTCGGCATTGGGGAGGGCGTGCGGAGCGGTTGGACACCGGTCGGACCGCGCGCAGCGGGACTGTCACGGATGGTCAAATTTGCGTGATCAATAGCAGCCTCTGTGGGCCGTTGTCCGATTGTGCGGTGACTGCCGGTTAAGAAATCGGGGCGGTGTCACGCCTCGGCGAACACCTCGGCCACCACCTGACCGGCGGGGCCCTGCTCGCCACTCACCCGCCCCCAGGTGCCGTCCCGGGCCGTCCACTCCAGCCCGCCGAAGCGGACCCGCTTCACCCCGTGGTCCTGTGCGTGCGAGACCAGCCAGTGCGCGTACCGCCAGCCGTCGCGCTGGTCGCCCGCGGTCACCGCCAGCCCGGTCTGGTCGTCCGGGTCGGTGCTCGACACCCCCCAGTCCAGCACCAGGTTGCGGGTCAACTGGGCGGCCGCCGCCGCGCCGCGCATCACCGGGGTACGCCCCACCGAGCAGGCGACCGCGCCGGTGACGTCGCCCAGCAGCGCCCGGCTGAGTACCTCGGAGTCGTCGGCCCACTTCTGGTACGCCTCGGGGAACGCCGAGCGCTGCACCCGCTGGGCGGCGTCGGTGACCCGCATCGACTCCCAGCCGCGCACCTTCTTCAGCGCCGCGTAGAACCGGTTCGCCGCGTAGCGCGGGTCGCGGATCTGCTTCGGGCTGCCCCAACCCTGGCTCGGGCGCTGCTGGAACAGGCCGACCGAGTCACGGTCGCCGTCGGCGAGGTTGCGTAGCCCGGATTCCTGGTAAGCCGTGGCCAGCGCGACCACCACGGCCCGCTCGGGCATCCCGCGCTGGGCGCCGATCGCCGCGATGGTCGCCGCGTTGGCCATCTGGTCGGCGTCCAAGGCGACCCGACCGTCGGCCTGGACCGTGCAGGTCCGCGAGGACAGCGGCAGTCGCAGCTCGTCTCCGACCTGCCGCAGGACGAGCCAGATTGCGATCACGGCGACGAGGACGAGGACCACGCCACCCGCCACGGTTGCCCGAGTTCGCACCCACACCCCCAGATCGACAGTCCGACAAGAGTACGTCCCCCGGCGACCAATCCGGGTCGTCCGACCGGTTTCGAACCGACGGGACCGACCTACGCCGACTGGAGATTCCCCCTCCGGTCGGGGTCTCACCCGACTTCCTGATCGCAGGACTATTGCCCGGATTCTCCGAATTTATCCCCAATGGTCTGTCGTCAGCGTCACGATGGCCGAGTTCGGTGGAAAGTGCTTGATCGGTCAAGCGATTGCCTGACATGACACGTCAATTACCCGGGCCCGTCAGGACCTGGGCCACGGACCGAGGAGGAGTCCCATGGGAACGCTGGATGGCGAGGTCGTGCTCATCACCGGCACCGGTGGAGGTCTGGGCCGCGTCGCGGCGCTGGCCTTCGCGCGGGAAGGTGCACGGGTCGTCGGGGCCGACATCCAGATCGATGGCAACAACGAAACGGTCGACCTCGTCCGGAAAGCCGGTGGGGAGATGACGGGCATCGCACCGGTCGATCTCACCGACCCGGAACAGGTGCGCCAGTTCGTCGAGGACGCGGTGGCGGCGTACGGCGGGCTTGACGTGGTTTACAACAACGCGGCCGCGCTCCGCTTCGGCCCGATGCCCGACTTCTCCGTCGAGGACTGGCGGTACACCATCACCGGCGAACTCGACATTCCCTTCTTTCGTGTCGAAGTTCGCCTGGCCGCACCTGGTCCGGCGCGGCGGCGGCGTCATCATCAGCGCCGCTTCCATGGCCGGAATGATCGGTGGCCATGTCCCCCCGATGGTCGGGCACGCCGCGGCGAACGCCGGCATCATCGGCATGACCCGACAACTCGCGCTCGAGGGCGCGCCCCACGGGATCCGGGCGGTGGCGATCAGTCCCGGGCCCATCGTGAGCCCGGCCAGCGAACGCGACCTCGGCGACAACCAGGCGGCCCGGGACGCGATCACCGGCAAGACGCTCGTCAAGCGCTTCGCCCAACCCGAGGAGGTCGCCGAGCTGGTGGTCTTCCTCGCGTCCGACCGGGCCTCGTACATCACCGGCGCGAACTACCCGGTCGACGGCGGCGCGACCGCGTGGTGACGGACCTCGGGGCGCCGCCTTTCCCGGGCGGCGCCCCACCCTCATCGAGGCCGTTTGCTCTGCTTAGACGTCGAGAGCGGGCACCCAGTGCGCCGGTCGTTTCTCCCGGAACGCGGTGACCCCCTCGCGTCCCTCGTCGGAGAGGAAGTATCCGGTCGACAGAGCGGACAGCCGGGCCAGCTCAGCGCGCAGCTCGGCGGTGCCCGGTTGGCGCAGCAACTCCTTCGCGCCGGCCAGTGCACCCGGGGCGCCGCGCACCAAGGAGTCGCAGTACCGGCTGACCGCCGAGTCCAGCCCCTCGACCGGGACCGCGGCGGTGACCAGGCCGATCTCGGCGGCCCGCCGGCCGTCGAAGGTGTCGCCCGTCAGGTACAGCTCGGCGGCGGCGCGCGGGTGCAGCCGGGGCAGCACGGTCGCCGAGATCACCGCCGGGATCACCCCGATCCGCACCTCGGTGAAGGCGAACGTCGCCTCCTCGGTGCAGACCGCCAGGTCGGCGGCCGCGATCAGGCCCAACCCACCGGCCCGCGCGGGCCCGGCGACCCGGGCCAGCACCGGCTTCGGGCACTCCCAGAGCGCGGCGAGCACGTCGCCCAGCATTCCGGCCGGCACCGTCCCGCTGGCATACGCGGCGGCGGTCTCCTTCAGGTCCGCGCCCGAGCAGAACACCGGACCGGTGTGGTCGAGCACGATCACCCGGACCGCGTCGTCGGCCACCGCGTCGGCCAGCCCGGCCAGCAGCTGGGTCATCAGGCCGGTGGAGAGCGCGTTGCGGTTGTGCGGGCTGTCCAGGGTGAGGGTGGTCACCCCGCGGGCCGTGGAGACCCGCACGAGCACGTCGGGAGAGGTCATGCCGGGCACACTAGTGGCCATGCCCGGCGTCCTTCCAGATGGTGAGACCGTCCCCGCCGACGGATCGCTGCCCGCCACCGCCACCACCGCGGTCGGCGCGCGCGGCTTCGGCGTGTACGTCCACGTGCCGTTCTGTGCCAGCCGCTGCGGCTACTGCGACTTCAACACCTACACCGCGGCCGAGTTGGGCGGCGGCGCCAGCCGCGAGGGGTACGCCGACACCGTGCTGGCCGAGCTGGCGCTCGCCGCCCGGGTGCTCGGCGACAACCCACCGCCCCGGGTCGACACCGTCTTCGTCGGCGGTGGCACGCCCACTCTGCTTCCCGCCGACGACCTGGCCCGCATCCTCGACGGCATCGACCGCACCTGGGGGCTGGCCGCCGACGCCGAGGTGACCACCGAGGCCAACCCGGAGTCGGTCACCCCGGAGTCGCTGAAGCTGCTGCGGGCCGCCGGCTACACCCGGATCTCGCTCGGCATGCAGTCCGCCTCCCCGGGGGTGCTGGCGATCCTGGACCGCAAGCACAGCGCCGGTCGGGCCACCGCCGCCGCCCTGGAGGCGCGCGACGCCGGTTTCGAGCACGTCAACCTGGACCTGATCTACGGCACCCCGGGGGAGCGGGCCGAGGACTTCGCCGCCTCGCTGGAGCAGGTGGTCGCAGCCGGGGTGGACCACGTCAGCGCGTACGCCCTGATCGTGGAGGACGGCACCCGGCTGGCCGCCCGGATGCGTCGCGGCGAACTGCCGTACCCCAGCGACGACGTCGCCGCGGACCGTTACCTGGCCGCGGAGGCTGCCCTCGACGCCGCCGGCCTGTCCTGGTACGAGGTCTCCAACTGGGCCCGCACCGACGAGGCCCGGTGCCGGCACAACCTGCTCTACTGGACCGGCGCCGACTGGTGGGGGCTGGGCCCCGGGGCGCACAGCCACGTCGGCGGGGTGCGCTGGTGGAACGTCAAGCACCCGTCGGCGTACGCCCAGCGGCTGGCCGCCGGCGCGTCACCCGGCCTCGCCCGGGAGGTGCTCACCGGCGACGAGGCGCACATGGAGGACGTCATGCTCCGGCTGCGGCTCACCACCGGGCTGCCGCTGGCGGTGCTCGACGCCACCGGCCGGGCCGGCGCCGAACGGGCGCTGGCCAACGGACTGCTGGCCGCACCGGAGTACGCGGCCGGCCGGGCGGTGCTCACCCTGCGCGGCCGACTGCTCGCCGACGCCGTGGTGCGCGACCTGCTGCCCTGAGCCGGCGTGCCGCCGCCGGTTGGCCCGACGGCCGTCGGCAGTCGGCCCGCCGGTCGACCGACGGCGGTGCACCGGGTCGGCCGGGGGAGCGGCCGACCCGGGTCACTTGATGAAACTGGCCGACATCGGGTAGCGGTAGAGCTGGCCCTCGTTGGCCTTCATCCCGGCGATGATCCCGAACAGGATCTGGATCACCACCACCGCGATGCTGGGCAGGAAGAGCAGGCACCAGCTCACGAAGAGCAGCACGAACGCGATGATCGACCAGAGGATCTGGAAGTTCAGCGCGGCCAGGGCTTGCGCCCGGACGGCCGGCGACTGCTGACCGCGGGCCAGATAGGCGATGAGCGGGGCGACGAAGCCCAGCGGGCCGAAGCTGATCAGCGCGCCGGCGGCGCCGCCGAAGTGCGCGACCAGTGCCCAGGTCTTGTCCTCGTTGCTGGCGTAGCCGCCGCCGGGGCCGCCGTAGGCGCCGCCGGTCGGATAGCCGCCAGGGGGATAGCCCCCGGGTGGCGGAGGGTAGCCGCCCGACGGCGGTTGGTCACCGGTGGGCGGCGGATAGCCACCGGCCGGGGGATAGCCGCCCGGGCCGGGTGCCCCGGACAGTGGTGCGGTGGGTGGCTCGGCCGAGGAGGCCGGGCCGGGAGCGGCCGGCGGGTAGGTCGGCTCCGGCGGCTGATCGCCGGGGTCTCCCGCACCGGGAGGGCGAGGTGGTTCAGTCATGGATGTCACGGTAGGGGCCCGTGGCAACGCCCACCAGAGCGACACCGCCGGGCCAGCCTGTCTGAACGGACAGCGGCGGCCTTGATCATCGCGCTGGGGGGCACGCCGACGTAGACTGGCACTCGTTACAGTCGAGTGCCAGTACGGCCCGCCGGCCCCGCCGTGCCGGCGGCCGACGTGCGACAGGAGGTGCGGAGGATGGGTCTGGACGACCGCAAGCTCGCCGTGCTCCGCGCCATCGTCGAGGACTACGTCTCCACGCAGGAGCCGGTCGGCAGCAAGGCGCTGGTCGAGCGGCACCAGCTCGGTGTCTCCCCGGCCACGGTCCGCAACGACATGGCCGTGCTGGAGGAGGAGGGCTACATCCGGCAGCCGCACACCAGTGCCGGCCGGGTGCCCACCGACCGCGGCTACCGGCTCTTCGTGGACCGGCTGTCCCGGGTAAAGCCGCTCAGCCCGGCCGAGCGCCGGGCCATCGAGCGCTTCCTGGTCGGCGCGGTCGACCTCGACGACGTCGTGCACCGCACCGTACGGCTGCTCGCCCAATTGACCCGGCAGGTGGCCGTGGTGCAGTACCCGAGCCTGGCCCGCTCCTCGGTGCGCCATCTGGAGCTGGTGCCGATCTCCACCACCCGGCTGATGCTCGTCATGATCGCCGACACCGGGCGGGTGGAGCAGCGGCTGGTGGAGCTGCCCGGGCCGGTGCATCCCGACGACGTCACCGACCTGCGCCGACTGGTCAACGAGAAGCTCGCCGGCGCCCGACTGTCCGACACGCCGCCGCTGGTGCAGGCGCTGGTCGAAGAGGCGCCGTCCGAGCTGCGCCCGGCGATGACCACGCTCTCCACCGTGCTGCTGGAGACGCTGGTCGAGCGGCACGAGGAGCGCATCGCGCTGGCCGGCACCGCCAACCTCACCCGGGGCGGCCTGCTCGACTTCCAGGGCTCGCTGCGGCCGATCCTCGAGGCGCTGGAGGAGGAGGTCGTGTTGCTCAAGCTCATCGGCGAGACCGAGCCGAGCACGACCCGGGTGCTGATCGGCGACGAGAACGAGTTCGACAACCTGCGTGCCGCCTCGGTGGTCAGCACCGGGTACGGCCCGGGCGCCACCATCGTGGGTGGCCTGGGGGTGCTGGGGCCCACCCGGATGGACTACCCCGGCACCATCGCCACGGTGCGCGCCGTGGCACGCTACGTGGGCGAGTTGCTGGCCCAGAACTGACCAGTCAGGGCCGACGGCCGGCTGCGGCCGCCGACCGGCGCAACGCGAGACGAACATGAGGACACGGAACGCAGTGGCCAGGGACTACTACGGCATTCTCGGTGTGAGCCGGGAAGCCTCCGATGACGAGATCAAGCGCGCCTACCGCAAGCTGGCGCGCCAGTTCCACCCGGACGTCAATCCGGACCCGGAGGCTCAGGAGAAGTTCAAGGACATCAACGCCGCGTACGAGGTGCTCTCGGACGACCGGAAGCGGCAGATCGTCGACCTCGGTGGCGATCCGCTCGCCCCGGGTGGCGGCGGCGCCGGCGGCCCGGGTGGTCCGGGCGGCGCCGGCCCGTTCGTCGGGTTCCAGGACATCATGGACGCGTTCTTCGGCGGCGCGGCGGGTGGCGCGCGCGGCCCGCGCCCGCGGACCCGGCCGGGCGCCGACGCGATCCTGCGGCTGGAGCTGGACCTGCACGAGACGGCGTTCGGGGTCGAGGCGCCGATCACCGTCGACACCGCGGTGCTCTGCACCACCTGTTCCGGCGCCGGCACGGCCGCCGGCACCCACCTGGCCACCTGCGAGGCGTGCGGCGGCCGGGGCGAGGTGCAGTCGGTGCAGCGCACCTTCCTCGGCCAGGTGGTCTCCGCCCGGCCGTGCACCGTCTGCCAGGGCTACGGCACCACCATCCCGCACCCCTGCCCCACCTGCGCAGGCGACGGCCGGGTGCGCACCCGCCGTTCGCTGACCGTGAAGATCCCCGCCGGCGTCGAGGACGGCATGCGGATCCGGCTGGCCCAGCAGGGCGAGGTGGGCCCGGGTGGCGGCACCGCCGGTGACCTCTACGTGGAGATTCACGAGCGGCCGCACGACGTGTACTCCCGCAAGGGCGACGACCTGCACTGCCGGGTCACCGTCCCGATGACGGCGGCGGCGCTGGGCACCCGGCTGACCATCAAGACGCTGGACAGCGAGGAGACGGTCGACGTCAAGGCAGGCACCCAGCCCGCCAGCACGCTGCGGCTGCGCGCCCGCGGTGTGCCGCACCTGCGTGGCACCGGGCGGGGCGACCTCTACGTGCACCTGGACGTCCGGACGCCGACCAAGCTCGACCCGGACCAGGAGAAGATGCTGCGCGACTTCGCCAAGACCCGGGGCGAGGAGGTCGCCGAGCTGACCAAGCAGGGCGGCTTCTTCTCCCGGATGCGCGACGCGTTCAACGGCCACGCCTGACGGGCGCGGCTAGCCTGATCATCGTGTCCGCCCCACTGTTCCTGGTCGAGTCGCTGCCCACCGCCGACACGATGACCCTCGACGGTCCCGAGGGGCATCACGCCGCCACCGTGCAGCGGCTGCGGGTCGGCGAGGAGCTGCTGCTCGCCGACGGCCGGGGCGGCACGGCCGCCGCCGTGGTCACCGCCGTCGGCCGGGGCAGCCTGGAACTCACGATCACCTCTCGGGGATACGTGGACGCGCCCGTACCCCGGCTGGTGATCGTGCAGGGCATCGCCAAGGGCGACCGGGGAGAGCTGGCCGTGCAGGCGATGACCGAGGTCGGGGTGGACGAGATCGTGCCCTGGGCGGCGGTCCGCTCGGTCACCCAGTGGCGCGGCGACCGGGGCGTACGGGCCCGGGAGAAATGGGTGGCCACGGCCCGGGAGGCGGCCAAGCAGGCCCGCCGCCCCTGGTTGCCGGTGGTGGCCGGGGCGCCGGACGAGTCGACCGCCACGGTGACCCGCCGGATCGCCGGTGCCGCCGCCGGGTTCGTGCTGCACGAGGAGGCCGACGAACGGCTGACCGTCGCCGACCTGCCGCCGGCCGGGGAGATCGTCCTGGTGGTCGGCCCCGAGGGCGGCATCGCCCCGGCCGAGCTGACCGCTTTCCGCGAGGCGGGCGGCCGACCGGTCCGGCTCGGCCCTGCGGTGCTACGGACGTCCACCGCCGGGGTGGCCGCGCTCAGCGTGCTCGCCACCCGGCTCGGCCGCTGGTAGTCCGGGCTCGGAGCCGTTCCCACCCCCGAGGGCGACGCCCGCCCCGGCTGTCCTGCCCCCGACGTCCCAGCTCCCCCAACCACCCTGCCCGCGCCCTTTGCTCTGCTTCAACCACCGCAACACTTGCGGCCGTCGGGTGTTGCGCCCGTTGAAGCAGAGCAAAGGCGCGATGAGCAGGTCGGGCGACTCGACAACCGGCGGGTCCGGCTCGATCGCGGAACCGGCGGTCAGCTGCGCAGGTAGGAGGCGCCGTTGAGGTCGACGATGGTGCCGGACGCCCACTCGGCCTGGGGCGAGGCCAGCCAGTGCACCGCAGCGGCGATCTCCTCCGGCCGGGCCACCCGGTCGAACGGGCTCTGCGCCCGGATCGCCGCGCCCGGCTCACCGCGCAGGTGCTCGGTGGTCATGTCGGTCGCCACGAAGCCCGGCGCGACGGTGGCGACGGCGATGCCGTACGGCGCGAGCGCCACCGCGAGGGACTGGCCCAGCGCGTTCAGCCCCGCCTTGCTGGCGCCGTACGCCGGCTGCGACGGCTCGCCCCGGAACGCACCCCGGGATGAGACGTTGACGATCCGCCCGCCGCGCTCCCGCATGTGCTGGGCGGCGCACCAGGTGACGTTGCCGGCGCCGGTCAGGTTGGTCTCGAGCACCTGCCGCCAGCGCTTCTGCCACTGCTCGTAGGAGGCGCCGAAGATCGGGTGCGGGTCGTCCCGGTCGCCGTACACCCCGGCGTTGTTGACCAGCACGTCCAGGCCGCCCAGCAGTTCGGCGGCCCGGTCCACCATGGCCCGGACCTCGTCCGGGTCGGTGAGGTCGGCGCGGACCACCACGTGCCCCGCGCCGGGCAGTTGGGCGCGTAGCTCTTCAGCGGCGTCCGCGGAGTCGCGATGGTGGATGGCCACCCGGTCGCCGCCGGCCGCGAACGCCGTCGCCACCGCCCGGCCGATCCCGCGCGAGGCCCCGGTCACCAGTACCGCCCGATTCGTCACGCCGGACATCCTGCCGTAGCCGCCGCGGATGTCGGGACGGGACCCTTCCTTAGACTGCCCCGATGGGATCCGATTGCCTGTTCTGCCGCATCGTCGCCGGGGAGATCCCGGCCACCGTGGTCCGGGAGACCGCCACCACGCTCGCTTTCCGGGACATCGGCCCGAAGGCGCCGGTGCACGTCCTGGTGATTCCGAAGGAGCACTACGCCGACATCGCCACCCTCGCCCAGGGTGACCCGGCGCTGGCCGGGGAGGTGTTGGCCACGGCCGCCGCGGTCGCCGAGGACGAGGGGCTGCTCGGCGACGGCTTCCGGTTGATGTTCAATACCGGCGCGTACGGCGGCCAGGAGGTGTTCCACGCGCACGCGCACCTGCTCGGTGGCGCGCCGCTCGGCCCGATGCTCGCCCGGGACCTGGCGTGAGCACCGAGGCGGCGTCGACCCGAGTCGTGGACGAGCGGCTGGGCCGGCTGGTCCGCCGGGTGCAGGCCGACGCCCGGGTGCCGGCGGTGTCGGCGGCGCTGCACCGGGCCGACCGTCCGCTGTGGAGCTGCACCGTCGGCGGCACCGGCACCGACAGCCCGTTGGGGCCACGCACCCAGTTCCGGATCGGCTCGGTCACCAAGACCTTCACCGCGGTGCTCACCCTCCAGTGCCGCGACGACGGGCTGCTGGACCTGGACGACCCGGTGGGCCGGCACCTGGACCTGCCCGCGCACGGTGAGCTGACCGTCCGCCGACTGCTGTCGCACACCGGTGGTCTGCAACGCGAGCCGTTCGGCGACGTCTGGGACAGCCTGCGCGCGCCGGACGCCGGGCAGTTGGTGGCCGAGCTGGACCGGGCCGAGCGCGTGCTGCCGCCGGCCCGCCGATTCCACTACTCGAACCTTGGCCTGGCCGTGCTCGGCCAGCTGGTCGCCCGGCTGCGCGGCGGCAGTTGGGCCGAGGTGCTCGCCGAGCGGGTGCTGACGCCGCTGGGGCTGACCGACACCACCGTGACGCCCGGGCCTGCGGCGGCCACCGGGTTCCTCGTCGACGCGTACTCCGACGAGGCGCACCCGGAGCCGCCGACCGACTTCGGCGCGGTCGGCCCGGCCGCCCAGCTCTGGAGCACCGCGACGGACATGGCCCGCTGGGCGGCGTTCCTCGCCGACCCGGCCGCGTTGGACCCGGCCGGCGCGGTGCTCGCCCCCGCCACGCTGGACGAGATGCGCTGGCCGGTGACCACCACCGACGAGACGCTCTGGGGGGCCGGCTTCGGGCTCGGGTTGATCCTGGTGCCGCAGGGCGAGCGGGTGGTGCACGTGGGGCACGACGGGGCCATGCCCGGTTTCCTGGCCGCGGCGTACGGCAGAAGGGGCGGCGACGGCACGGCGGGCGCGATGGGCGCCGCGGTGCTCGGCTCCTCCGGCACGGCGGCGGAGCTGTTCGACCTGCCGCACCGGCTGCTCGCCGCGGCGGTCGAGCACGACCCGGCCGAGATCGAGCCGTGGCGGCCCGGCGCACCCGCTCCGGCCGCACTGCGGGGTCTGCTCGGTCGCTGGTGGGGCGAGGGTTTCGAGTACGTCTTCTCCTGGCACGACGGCACGCTGCAGGCGCGTGGGGCCGGCGACCCGGCGGGACGCCCACCGGCGGTCTTCACCCCGCTGCCGGACCGGCCGGACGTGTTCCGCACGGTCTCCGGTCGGGAGGCCGGCGAGCTGCTGAGGCTGACCCGGGACGAGTCGGGCGCCGTGGTCCGCATGCACTGGGCGACGTACCGCTTCACCCGCCACCAGGAGACCTTCGACCGGTACGACTTCCGGGCCGGGAGCTGATCGCGGCCAGCGGAAATGGACGCGATGCGGGCCGCGTTGAACGGATACGATGGGGGTAACGTCCGCACGCCGTGCCAGCAGGGCCGGCGGAGAGATCGAGAGCAGGTGCGCAGGGCCCTTCGGCCCGACCTATGACTGGCACCCCACCTCCCGGCCCGCCCCGGGTGCAGACCAGGATCACCGTGCCCGACTCGAAGATCATGGTCAATCTGCTCGGCGCAGGTGACGAGATCCTGCGACTCGTCGAACGCTCGGTCACCAGTGACGTGCACGTGCGTGGCAACGAGATCACCATCACCGGTGCGCCCGCGGACAACGCCCTCGCCGAGCGGGTCTTCACTGAGCTGCTCGAACTCATCGAGAAAGGCGAGACCCTGACCACTGACGCGGTTCGGCGTACCGTCGGCATGCTCGAGCAGGGCAGCGCCGAACGGCCCGCCGAGGTCCTGACGCTCAACATCCTCTCCCGGCGCGGACGCACCATCCGCCCCAAGACCCTCGGGCAGAAGCGGTACGTCGACGCGATCGACTCGCACACCATCGTCTTCGGCATCGGCCCGGCCGGCACCGGCAAGACCTACCTGGCGATGGCGAAGGCCGTCCAGGCGTTGCAGGCCAAGCAGGTCAACCGGATCATCCTGACCCGGCCGGCGGTCGAGGCGGGTGAGCGACTGGGCTTCCTGCCCGGCACGCTGAACGAGAAGATCGACCCGTACCTGCGCCCGCTCTACGACGCGCTGCACGACATGCTCGACCCCGAGTCGATCCCGAAGCTGATGGCCGCGGGCACGATCGAGGTCGCCCCGCTGGCGTACATGCGCGGCCGGACGCTCAACGACGCGTTCATCATCCTGGACGAGGCGCAGAACACCACGCCCGAGCAGATGAAGATGTTCCTGACCCGGCTCGGCTTCAATTCCAAGATCGTCGTCACCGGTGACGTCACCCAGGTGGACCTTCCCGGCGGCACGACCAGCGGTCTGCGGGTGGTCCGGGAGATCCTGGAGAACGTCGAGGACGTGCACTTCGCCCAGTTGTCCAGCTCCGACGTGGTCCGCCACCAGCTGGTCGGGCAGATCGTCGACGCGTACGCCCGCTGGGATGAGCGGGAGACCCAGCAGGCGCAGGGCGTCCACGCGGTGCCCGGGCGACCCGCCCAGGGCGGCCGTGCCGGCCGCCGCCGTTAAAGCAGAGGAAAGCAGTTGTCCATCGAGATCGCCAACGAGTCCGGTGTCGAGGTCGACACCGACGCCGTGCTCGCCGTCGCCCGGCACGCTCTCGACGAGATGGGGGTCAACCCTCTCGCCGAGCTGTCCGTGCTGCTGGTCGACATCGACTACATGACCGAGCTGAACCACCGCTGGATGGGTGGCGAAGGCCCGACCGACGTGCTCGCGTTCCCCATGGACGAGGGCAGCGTCGACCACGGCCCGGGCGAGAGTGCCCCGTCCGGCGGCGAGCCGGCCCTGCTCGGCGACATCGTGCTCTGCCCCGAGGTGGCGGCCAAGCAGGCGGCGACCGCCGGGCACGCTCCGGCCGACGAGCTGCACCTGCTCACCGTGCACGGGGTGCTGCACCTGCTCGGTTACGACCACGCCGAGCCGGAGGAGGAGCGGGAGATGTTCGCGCTCCAGGCCCGACTGCTGGCGAGCTGGCGGTCGACCCGCACCCAGTGATGCCCACTCCGCTACTGGCGGTCGGCCCCACGGCCGGCCTGCCCGACCTGCAACTGATCGTCTTCGCGGCCGGCCTGGTGGTGCTGGCCGGCCTGATTGCGATGACCGAGGCGGCGCTCGCTGCGGTTTCCCCGGCCCGGGCCGCCGAGCTGGCCCGGGACGGCGTGCGTGGCGCCCGTACCCTCCAGACCGTCGCCGCCGACGTGGTCCGGCACCTCAACCTGCTCCTGCTGTTGCGGCTGCTCGCCGAGTTGACCGCCACCACGCTGGTGGCACTGGTCGCGGTGGACACCTTCGGCGCCGGCTGGCGGGCCGCGCTGGTCACCGCCGGCGCGATGACCGTGGTGAGCTTCGTGGTGGTCGGGGTCGCCCCGCGCACCATCGGCCGGCAGCACGCGTACGCCGTGGGGCGGGCGGTGGCGCCGCTGGTCCGCTGGCTGGGCCGGGCGCTCAACCCGCTCGCGTCGCTGCTCATCCTCATCGGCAACGCGGTCACCCCGGGGCGCGGCTTCCGGGAGGGTCCGTTCGCCACCCAGGTGGAGCTGCGCGAGCTGGTCGACCTGGCCGAGCAGCGCGGCGTGGTCGAGCACGGCGAGCGGCAGATGATCCACTCGGTCTTCGCGCTCGGCGACACCATCGCGCGTGAGGTGATGGTGCCGCGTACCGAGATGGTGTGGATCGAGGAGGGCAAGACCCTCGAACAGGCGCTGGCGCTGTTCCTGCGGTCCGGTTTCTCCCGTATTCCGGTGATCGGCGAGAGCGTCGACGACGTGCTGGGTGTGCTCTACCTCAAGGACCTGATCCGGCGGTCCCGGGGCGGTGACCCGGACGCTGAGCAGTTGCCGGTGGCCGAGTTGATGCGTCCGGCCACCTTCGTGCCGGAGTCCAAGCCGGTCGACGACCTGCTGTCGGAGATGCAGGCCGCCCGCAACCACCTGGTCATCGTCGTCGACGAGTACGGCGGCACCGGCGGCCTGGTCACGATCGAGGACATCCTGGAGGAGATCGTCGGCGAGATCACCGACGAGTACGATGTCGAACGCCCGCCGGTCGAACGCCTGGCGGACTCCTCGGTGCGGGTCACCGCCCGCCTGCCGGTGGAGAATCTGGGCGAGCTGTTCGACACGGACCTGCCCACCGATGAGGTGGAGACGGTCGGGGGCCTGCTCGCCCAGTCGCTGGGGCGGGTGCCGATCCCCGGAGCGCAGGCCGAGGTGGCCGGCCTCCGGCTGGTCGCCGAGGGCACCACCGGCCGGCGCAACCGCATAGACACCGTTCTGGTCAGCCGGGTGGAACCGGGCGATGAGCAGGACACCGCGGGGCGTGGCGAGCACGCCGGCCCCGGGGACGGCCAGGACCACTATCGAGACGAGGAGAGGCAACCCGCCGATGCCTGACACATCCGCCGCGCCCGCCGCCCGGCCCACCCCCACCGCGCCGGCCCCGCTGAGCGCCGAGGACGGCAAGCTTGTCGTCCTGGCCCGCGGAGCCCGTGGGCGGGTCGGTGCCGTCGAGGGCGCCGCGGTCCGGGACCAGGATGGCCGGACGTACGCGGCGGCCAGCGTCGCGCTGCCCTCGCTGACCCTCACGGCGTTGCAACTGGCGGTGGCCTCGGCCGTGGCGGCCGGGGCGAGCCGGCTGGAGGCGGCGGTGGTGGTGACCGAGGCGTCGACGCTGGACGGCGCCGGGCATGCGGCGGTGCGTGACCTCGCCGTGGACGCGCCGATCCATCTGGCGGCGCCGGACGGCACCGTGCTCGGCACGGTGACCCAGTGACCCCCGTGCAGGATCCGGACGGTCGCCCGTACCGGGCCGGGTTCGGCTGCTTCGTCGGCCGGCCCAACGCCGGCAAGTCCACGCTGACCAACGCCATCATCGGCACCAAGATCGCGATCACCTCGAACAAGCCGCAGACCACCCGTCACGTCATCCGGGCCGTGCTGCACCGGCCC
This sequence comes from Micromonospora sp. NPDC005161, assembly GCF_053599855.1. NCBI lineage: Bacteria > Bacillati > Actinomycetota > Actinomycetes > Micromonosporales > Micromonosporaceae > Micromonospora > Micromonospora sp. NPDC005161. The sequence goes on along the minus strand of NZ_JBSFYQ010000025.1, from coordinate 41,737 downwards.
GAATCGCAGCTGGTCCTGGTCGACACGCCGGGCCTGCACCGCCCCCGTACGCTGCTCGGCGAGCGCCTCAACGACCTGGTCCGATCGACGTGGACCGAGGTCGACGTGATCGGCCTGTGCATTCCGGCCAACGAGCCGGTCGGCCGGGGCGACCGGTTCATCACCGGCGAGCTGGCCGAGTTGAAGGCGACCGTGCTGGCGGTGGTCACCAAGACCGACCTGGTCGACAAGCGTCGCCTGGCGGAGCAGCTGCTCGCGGTGAGCCAGATGGGGGAGTTCGCCGAGATCGTGCCGGTGAGCGCGGTCTCCGGGCACCAGGTGGACACGCTGGTCGACGTGATGACCAGCTACCTGCCGCCGTCACCGCAGCTCTACCCGGACGACATGCTCACCGACGATCCCGAGCAGGTGCTGGTCGCGGAGCTGATCCGCGAGGCCGCCCTGGAGGGGGTCCGTGACGAGCTGCCACACTCCATCGCCGTGGTGGTGGAGGAGATGATCCCCGAGGGCCAGGTCATGAAGATCTACGCCGACCTGTACGTGGAACGGCCCAGTCAGAAGGCCATCGTTCTCGGTCACAAGGCGAGCCGGCTCAAGGAGGTCGGCACCACCGCCCGCCGGCAGATCGAGGAGTTGCTCGGCGGTCGGGTCTACCTGGACCTGCACGTGCGTGTCGCGAAGGACTGGCAGCGCGACCCGAAGCAGCTGCGCAAGCTGGGCTTCTGACCGACCCCACCGGTCCGGCCGGGCATTCCGGTCGGACCGGGGCGCGATGATCATCTTCGGTCGGGCTGAGGGGCAATGTCACGTTTGATCGGGGTGCCGGCCGTTTGGCGCGGCGGCCGCGAAGGGTAGGGGAGGTACGCCCGGCGTCCCCGACCCAGATGCAGGCTGATGCGCAACAGATACCTCGATCTGCTCCGTTTCCTCGCCATCGTCCGGGTGGTCGTCTACCACGTCACCGGGTGGGCGACCCTCACTCTCGTCTTCCCGGCCATGTCCGTGATGTTCGCGCTGGCCGGCTCGTTGATGGCCGCCTCGCTGACCCGCTCCGGACCGGCGGCGGTCGGCCGCCGGCTGCGCCGGTTGCTGCCGTCGCTGTGGGTGGTGGCGGTGATCTTCGTGCCGGCCATGCTGCTCACCGGGCTGCCGGCGTCGTTCCGGCTGCTGCTGTGGCTGTTCCCGGTCGCCGATCCACCGGCCAATCACTGGGGCGCCCTGGCGCTGAGCGTCATCTGGTACCTGCGCGACTACCTCTGGTTCGTGCTCGCCTCACCGGTCGCGTTCTGGCTGTTCCGGCGCGCCCCGCTGCCCACTCTGCTCGCCCCGTACCTCCTGCTGGTGACGATCGAGGCGGGGATCTACCCGGCGCCGCCGGTGCTGCGCGAGTTCGGGCTCTACTTCGGCGCGTGGCTGCTCGGCTTCGCCCACCACGCCGGGATGCTGCGCCGCCTGGCCGGCCGGCTGGTCTACCCGCTGGCGCTGACGCTCGCGGTGGGCGGCGGGGCCTGGATCGTCGCGCATCCGGGCCCACGGGGGTACGACCTCAACGACAACCACCTCGGCAACGCCCTCTGGTCCGCCGCGTTCGTCCTGATCGTGCTGGGTCGGGCGCCGGCGGGGATCGCCTGGCTGGGCCGTAGCCGGCTGGCCGACCGGGCGGTGACCGTGGTCAACCGGCGGGCGCTCACCGTCTACCTCTGGCACATGCCGTTCGTGGTGGCGCTCACCCCGCTGGTGGACGTGGTCGGCTGGTCCCACCAGGACCCGCTGGGACTGGCCGTCCGGGTGCTGCTGGTCTTCGCGCTGGTGGGGCTGGTCACCCTGGCCGTCGGCTGGGTCGAGGACATCGCCGCCCGCCGACCGCCGGAGCTGGTGCCCGGCCGCCGGTCGCGTCCCGCCGACCCGGCGGTCCGGTCCGGAGCCGGGCCGGCCGGGGAGACCACCGGACGAGCGGTGGTGCCGGCCCAGCGGGTGGCCGGGGACGCGGCCACCGCCGAGGTCAGCGCTCGCTGATCGTGACGTTGCCGCTGCCGGCCGAACCGTCGAGCACCAGGGACGCGGCCGGGTTGTCGGCGACGGTGATCCGCTCGTCACCGGATCCGGCGTTGGAGCGGACCCGGTAGCTGCCCGCCGGCACCAGCAGGGTGACGTCCCCGCTGGAGGCGTGCGCGCGGGCCGAGGCGGGCGTCTCCAGCTCGACGATGACATTGCCGGAGCTGGCCTCGGCGTCGACCGTGCCACCCAGTCGACGTGCGGTGATGTCCCCGGACGTGGCACGCAGCCGTACGGCCGCGCTGGTCTCGCTCACGTCGATGTTGCCGGAACGGGTCTCCACCCCGAGCGCGCCGGAGGCGTCGGCGACCCGTACGTCGCCCGAGCCCAGCCGCAGTTCGACCGTGCCGACCCGGCTCAGCTCGACGTTGCCGGAGCCGACCTCGCCCTGCACGGCCACACCCTCCGGCACGGTCACCTCGTAGGAGATGCTGCACCGCGAGCCGCAGTCGGTGTCCAGCACCAGCTCGCTGCCCTCGATCTCGTACCTTGCGTTGTCCGGTTCGCCGCCCTGGTAGCGCACCACCCGCTTGATCCGCGCCTGCCCGGCCGGGCCGGTGCCCCGGACCACCACATCGCCAGAGCCCCCCTGCACCCGGATCGTGGTGATCTTCACCGTCTCGGTGTTGTCGTAGTCGAGCCGGCGGAAGGACAGGTTGTCGCACCCGGCGAGCAGGATGAGGGCGGTGGTCAGCCCCAGCGCGATGGGGGCGGCGGCGCGACGGCGGAGGTCGGCGGTGGTCTGGTGCATTGCCATGGCGAGCACGCTACGGCCGGTCACCGGCCCGACGCATCGGGGTTCCTCCGCGCATCCACCCCGAGCCGACCCTGATTTCACACCCCGAGGGAGAATGGTCCGATGGCCGGGTACCGCCGACAGCTCTACCGCGACGACGCGGTGGTGCTGCGCGTGCAGAAGCTCGGCGAGTCCGACCGGATCATCACCCTGCTGACCCGCCGGCACGGCCGGCTGCGCGCGGTCGCCCGGGGGATCCGTCGCACCACCAGCAAGTTCGGTGCCCGGCTGGAGCCGTTCGGCCACGTCGATCTTCAGCTCGCCGGCGACCCGAAGGGCAACCTGGGCAGCTCGCTGCACACCGTCAGCCAGGTCGAGGGCATCGACCTGTACGGCAAGCGGTTCCTCGGGGACTATCCCCGCTACACGGCGGCCAGCGCGATCGCCGAGACCGCCGAGCGGCTGACCCCGGTGGAGCGGGAGCCGTCGCTGCGCCTGTTCCAGCTCACCGTGGGCGCGTTGAAGGCGCTGTCCCGGGGCGAGCACGCCACCACCCTGGTGCTCGACGCGTACCTGCTGCGCGGGATGGCCCTCGCGGGCTGGGCGCCGGCGCTGATCGCGTGCGCGGTCTGCGGCACACCGGGGCGGCACCGGGCGTTCTCCGTGCCGGCCGGCGGCGCGGTGTGCCCGGATTGCCGGCCGCCCGGCGCGGCCCATCCCGCGCCGGCCACCATCGACCTGATGTCCGCGCTGACCACCGGCGACTGGGTGATCGCCGACGCCACCGAGGCCGGCGTACGCCGGGAGTGCAGTGGGCTGGTGGCGGCTCACGTGCAGTGGCACCTGGAACGCGCGCTACGCTCGCTGCCGCTGGTCGACCGGGGTCCCTCGGCGGCCGGCGCGGTCCCGCCGCCGGGCGGCGCGGGGGCCGCGACGCTCCGGCCGCGCGGCGACGTGGAGGCCGGGGCGGACGGTGCGAGCAGGGAGAGAGCCGAGTGATCCGATCGATGAGGGCCGGCCGGCGTGAGCCGGTGCCGCCGACACCGCACCCGTCGGGCGCCCGGCCGCCGGCGTTGCCCACCGAGGCGGTGCCGAAGCACGTCGCCGTGGTGATGGACGGCAACGGCCGGTGGGCCAAGGAGCGCGGGCTGCCCCGCACCAAGGGTCACGAGGCGGGGGAGCACAGCCTCTTCGACACCATCGAGGGCGCCATCGAGATGGGCATTCCCTACCTGTCGGCGTACGCGTTCTCCACCGAGAACTGGCGGCGCTCGCCGGACGAGGTCCGGTTCCTGATGGGGTTCAACCGGGACGTCATCCGCCGCCGCCGCGACCAGATGGTCGATCTCGGCGTCCGGGTGGTCTGGTCGGGCCGGCCCGGGCGGTTGTGGAAGAGCGTCATCTCCGAGTTGCAGACCGCCGAGGAGATGTCCCGCGGCAACTCGACGCTGACTCTGCAGTTCTGCGTCAACTACGGCGGGCAGGCGGAGATCGGCGACGCCGCCGCCGCGATCGCCCGCGACGTGGCGGCCGGCCGACTGGACCCGGCGAAGGTCACCGAGAAGACCGTGGCGAAGTACCTCTACCACCCGGAGATCCCGGAGGTGGACCTGTTCCTGCGTCCCTCCGGGGAGGAGCGCATCTCCAACTTCCTGCTCTGGCAGACCGCGTACGCCGAGCTGGTCTTCCTGGACACGCTCTGGCCGGACTTCGACCGCCGTCACCTCTGGTACGCGTGCGAGCTGTACGCCCAGCGCGACCGGCGGTTCGGCGGCGCGCTGCCCAACCCGGTCGCCCCAGTGGGCTGAGCCGAGGCTTACCGGCACGTCACCCTGGGTACCACCGGTGTCAGGAGCCACTGACGGAGGTGAACCCACATGATCCAGAAGCGCATCGCACAGTGGGCGGTGATGGCGATCGCGGTGCCGTTGGCCGCGGCCGGCGCCCGCCGACTCAGCCACACCCTGGAGGACCGGCGTGGTCCCTCCGGGGCGACCCGGCTGCTGACCAAGGGCGCGGACTTCATGCGCCCCCAGAAGGCCAAGCGCCGCCGATTCTGGTAAGCCCGAACCACCCGGTGCCGCTCCCACATCCGTGCGAGCGGCACCGCCGCATCCCCGCCCCGGCCCGCCCTCACCCACGGTGGGCGCGGCGGGGCCGCGGGGGTCGTGGTTTTGGAGTTGTGGCGGGTGCGGGCGGGTAGGGTCCGAGAGTGGTGGGGTTGCGGCGGTCGGGGGTGGGATGTGCGGGATCTCCGGTACAAGATGATCATGGCGTTGAACGCGGCCGATCTGGGTGACCCGATCTGCGAGCAGGTGGCCGAGATCTGCGCGGAGATCGCCGAGCAGCACTGCGCCGAGTTCGGCCACACTCCGCAGCTGCGTACCGGCGAGATCGCCGAGCTGGCCACCGGGGACCCGGCCCTGACCTGGGCGCCGTCGTCCGCCGACACCGGGCAGCGTGCCTGGTGACCGCGTCCGCCCCAGCGGTCGACGTACGCCGGGCCGAGGACCGCTTCGCCACCCGGATCTCCTGGCTGGATTCCAAGCACTCCTTCTCGTTCTCCCGGCACTACGACCCGGCCAACACCCACCACGGGCTGCTGCTGGTCAACAACGACGACGTGGTCCGCCCGGGCGCCGGCTTCGAGACCCACCCGCATCAGGACATGGAGATCGTCACCTGGGTGCTGCGTGGGTCCCTCGTGCACCAGGACTCCACCGGGCACTCCGGGGTGATCTACCCGGGGCTGGCCCAGCGGATGAGCGCCGGCACCGGCATCCTGCACTCGGAGAAGAACGACGCCTGGCGGCTGAACAACCAGGAGCCGCACAGCGACCCGGTGCACTTCGTGCAGATGTGGGTGCTCCCCGACGAGGAGGGCGTCGACCCCGGCTACGAGCAGCTGGAGATCGAGGACGAGCTGCTGCGCGGCGGCCTCGTGCCGGTCGCCTCCGGAATGGAACGCTACGACGGGGCATCCGCGATCCGGATCCGCAACCGGTACGCCACCCTGCACGCCGCCCGACTCGCCCCCGGCGACGAGGTCACCCTCCCGGACGCGCCCTTCGTGCACCTGTACGTGCCCAACGGCACGGTGAACCTGGAGGGCAGCGGCCCGCTCGACACCGGTGACGCGGCCCGGCTCACGATGACCGGCGGCCGTCGGGTCACCGCCGACGAGCCGGCCGAGATCCTCGTCTGGGAGATGCACGCCACCATCGCCTGACCCCCGCACCCGACGTCGGGGAGAGGGGCCAGGCGGCGGGCCGTCAGGCCGGGGACTCGGTGCGGTCTCCCGCCCAGGTGGTGTGGAACGAGCCCTCGCGGTCGACGCGCTGGTAGGTGTGCGCGCCGAAGTTGTCCCGCAGACCCTGGATCAGCGCGGCTGGCAGGCGCTCGGCGCGCATGGCGTCGAAGTACGCCAGCGACGACGAGAACGCCGGCGTCGGCACCCCGGCCCGGACCGCGTCGGCCACCACCCGCCGCCAGCTCGGCACGCCGGCCGCGACCGCGTCGGCGAAGTACGGCGCCACCAGCAGCGTGGGCAGGTCGGGCTGCTTGTCGTACGCCTCACGGATCCGGTTCAGGAAGCGGGCGCGGATGATGCAGCCGCCCCGCCAGATGGTCGCCGTGCCTCCGAGGTCGATGTCCCAGTCGTACTCCTGGCTCCCGGCGCGGATGTGGTCGAAGCCCTGCGCGTACGCGACTATCTTCGAGGCGAGCAGCGCGCGCCGGACGTCCTCGATGAACGCCTCCCGGCCGGCCACCTGCCACTTCTCGCCGGCGTCCGGGAACGCCCGATGGGCCGCATCGCGCTGGTCGACGTGCCCGGAGAGCGAGCGGGCGAAGGTCGCCTCGGCGATCCCGGTGATCGGCACGCCCAGGTCCAGCGCGCTCTGCACCGTCCACCGCCCGGTGCCCTTCTGCTCGGCCCGGTCCTGCACCACGTCCACGAAGGGCTGGCCGGTGGCGGCGTCGCGGTGCGCCAGCACGTCGGCGGTGATCTCGATGAGGAAGGACTCCAGCTCGCCGCTGTTCCAGTCACGGAAGATCTCCGCGATCTCCGCCGGCTCCGCGCCCAGGCCAGCCCGGAGCAGGTCGTACGCCTCGGCGATGAGCTGCATGTCGGCGTACTCGATGCCGTTGTGCACCATCTTGACGAAGTGCCCGGCGCCATCCGGCCCGACGTGCATGCAGCACGGCACCCCGTCCACGTGGGCGGAGATCTTCTCGAACATCGGGCCGAGCTTGGCGTACGACTCGACCGAACCGCCCGGCATGATGCTCGGCCCGAGCAGCGCGCCCTCCTCGCCGCCGGAGACGCCGGTGCCCACGAAGTGCAGCCCGGACCCGCGCAACGCCTCCTCGCGGCGGCGGGTGTCGGCGAAGTGGGCGTTGCCGCAGTCGACGACGATGTCGCCCTCCTCCAGCAGGGGCACCAGCTCGTCGATCACCGCGTCGGTGGGGGCGCCCGCCTTGACCATCACGATCACCGCGCGGGGCCGTTCCAGCGACGCCACGAAGTCGGCCATCGACTCGCCGGGCACGAACGTGCCCTCGTCGCCGTGCTCGGCGACCAGGCTGCGGGTGCGCTCCGGCGAACGGTTGTGCACCGCCACGGTGAAGCCGTTGCGGGCCAGGTTGCGGGCCAGGTTGCGGCCCATCACCGCCAGCCCCGTCACGCCGATCTGCGCCGTCGCCTGCTCAGCCATCCGTGCCGCCACCTCTCACCGTCGTACTGCCGTGCTGCGACCGTATCGCGGTGCGCGGCGGAGCGGGCCGCCTCGTCGACAGCCAGTCACCGGCCGGTGGCGTTCGGCCCCGGACCAGCCGATTCTCCACGCGGTCACCTTCGTATTGAGCGCGTCGGTCAGCAGGCCGCCGATGCTGTCGGGGAAAACGGATGCGCCGGTGCCCGCCCACGGGATAGCGTGCGGGCATGCGTAACTGACGCCCCATTTCCGAGCCGGCCCGCCGCCCCGCGCCGCGGTCCGTGCGACTCCCGGGCGTCCCGCATCCCCACCCGCCGTGCGGCGGTGCTGGCCCTGCCCGACCCCGGTGAGCAGTCCCTTCCCTCTCGACCGTCGCGGTGCGACGGTCACCAGCCGAGCCGACCGACCGCGGAACGCGGGAACGGGTCGGCACGAAGGAGGCCCGGATGCCTGCCAGGCGCAACCCGAAGAAGAAGTCGTCCCGTACTCCCGCACCGACGCCGCCCGGCACCGAGCCGGCGGCCGGCCGCGGCCCGCTTCCGGCCGTGTCGACCCGGTCCGACCTGCCGGCCCTGCCGGTCAAGTCGGCCCTGCCGGCGATACCGGTCGAGCCGGCCCGGCCGGTCGGGGTGCCACCGGCCGTCGAGGTGCCGGCGGCGATCGACGTGCCCGTGGTGGTCGACGTGCCGGCGGCGCTGGACGTTCCCCCGGTGGTCGACGCGTCGTCGGTGGCCGGGCGGTCGGCGGCGCCCAAGGCCGGCCCGCCGCTGCCCGGGGCGGCCCGCTCCGCCGGTGGCAAGAGCCAGCGAGCCGGTCAACCACGCCGCTACGCCTTCCGCCGCAGCTGACCGGCCCCGCCCCGCGAGAATCGCGGTTGCCGCCTCCGCAGCAGCGGGGGCGGCAACCGCAGGATCGTGGGGGAGCCTCAGCCCAGCAGGGGGCGGAAGGTGCCGAGCAGCACGCTCACCGTCAGGGCCGCGCCGGCCAGCGCGACCGCTCCGGCGATGAGCAGTCCGTCGGCGAGGCCGAAGGGCTGACGGCGGGCCACGGTGCGCGGGGTGCCGGCGTCGAAACCGCGGGCGTCCATCGCCACGGCCAGTCGGGTGCCCCGACGGATCGCCCCGACCAGCAGCGCGAACCCGGTCGAGGCGAACAGCCGCAGCTTCGCCGCCGGGTTACGTCCGGCGTCGACGCCCCGCGCCCGCCGGGCCATGCTGATCATCTGCCACTCCTGACCGAGCAGCGGCACCAGCCGGAACGCGGCCAGTGCCCCGATGGCGAACCGGGCCGGCGCCTTCGCGTTCTGGATCAGCGCGTCCGCCAGGTCGGTGGGGTCGGTGGTGGCGAAGACGATGACGCCGGGCAGTGCGACCGCGAGCACCCGCAGGATCAGGCCGAGCGCGGTGAGCAGCACTCCGGTGGTCACCAGCACCGGCCCCGCGTCCAGCAGGACCCGACCGGACCGGTCGGAGGCGAAGAGCACCAGGGTGACCAGGATGCCGACGGCGCTGACCAGCAGCGGCCAGGCCCGCCGGGCCAGCACCCCGTAACGGATGCCGAACAGCGGCAGCACGGCGAGTTCGACGGCGATGGCGATCGCCGGGGCCACCGGGTCCAGGGTGGCCAGCAGGGTGAACGAGAAGACCAGCGCGGCGGCGACCTTCGCCACCGGGTTACGGCGGGCCAGCGGTGCACCGGGCGCGGCGACCGGCTCGATGCTGATCATCGAGCGGCCGGTCACGATCGCTCCAGGGTGACGGTGCGGTCGGCGAGCGCGGCGACGAAGTCCGGGTCGTGGGTCACGGTGACCACGCCGTGCCCGGCGTCGCGGAGATCGGCGAAGAGGTCGACCAGCTCCCGCCAGGTCCGCCGGTCCTGACCGAAGGTGGGTTCGTCGCAGATCAGCAGGCGGGGCGCGGTGGCCAGGGCGGTCGCCACGCTCAACCGCCGGGCCTCCCCACCGGAGAGGGTGTACGGGTTGGCCGCGGCGAGCCGGGTCAGCCGCAGCCGGTCCAGCAGCCCCGCCACGGTCTCCTTGACGGCCGCCTCGGGCTGGCCGGTCCGGCGCGGGCCGAGCGCCAGCTCGTCGAAGACGGTGCTGGTGACGAACTGGTGCTCAGGGTCCTGGAACACCGACCCGATCCGTCGCGCCAGCGCGGGCGCCCGCCACCGGTGCGGGGCGGTGCGGTGGTCCGGCCCGGCCAGTTCGGCGGACGCGGTGACCCGGCCGGCACCCGGCCGGAGCAGCCCACCGAGCAGCAGCGCGAGAGTCGACTTGCCGGCCCCGTTCGGCCCGCGCACGGCGAGCGCCTCGCCGGCGCGTACCGCCAGGTCGGTGGGGGCCAGCCGGGGCGGCAGGCCGAGCCGGTCGGCGGTGAGCAGCAGCTCGCCGGGGGCGGCGGTCGCCCGCCGGATGGCCACGGGATGACCCGGCACCCAGACGCCCTCGGCGGCGAGGGCGGCGCCGTGCGCGGCGAAGACCGCCGCGGGCGGACCGTCCGCGCGGACCCCGCCGCCGGGCTCCAGGACGACCACCCGGTCGACCAGCGGGAGCGCCTCGGCGACCCGGTGCTCGACCAGGACCAGCGTGGTGTCGGCCTCCAGCGCGCCGGCCACCGCCCGCCGGACGAGGTCTGCCCCGGCCGGGTCGAGGTTGGCGGTCGGTTCGTCGAGCAGCAGCAGGCCGGGGCGCAGGGCCAGCGCGCCGGCGAGGGCGAGGCGTTGCTGCTCGCCGCCCGAGAGCGCGGCGGTGGGCCGGTCCCGGTCGTACGGGAAGCCGACCCGGCGCAGCGCCTCGTCCACCCGGGGCCAGATCGCGTCCGTCGGCACGCCCCGGTTCTCCAGCCCGAAGGCGACGTCGTCGCCGCTACGGGCCATCATCAGCTGGGTCTCCGGGTCCTGGAAGACGATGCCGACCCGTTCCCGACCCTTGCGTGGGTCGAGCCCGTCGATCTCGACGGTGCCCTCCTGCTCGCCGGAGTCCTCCGGCAGCAGCCCGGCCAGCGCGCTGAGCAGCGTGCTCTTGCCGGCCCCCGACGGGCCGAGCAACAACACCCGCTCGCCAGCCTCGACCCGCAGGTCCACACCGCGTATGGCCCATGCGAGCCGCCCGGCGTGCCGCCACCCGAACCCCCGTAGCTGGACCCCGCTCACCACACCTCCTTCCCCCGCCCGGGCCGCTCTCACGTCGTTGATCAAGAGGTTTACGTCAGTTCGCCGCCCCTTGTTGACGCAAACCTCTTGATCAACGGGAAGACGTGGGGGTCAGATGGCGGCGCGGTCGCGGGCGACCGGGAAGCGGTCCAGGACGCCGGTGTCGGCAAGGGCGCGGGTGAGGACCCAACCGCCGACGCCGGCGATCACGGTGGCGCTGACGATGGTGAGCAGCGCGTACGGGATGCGGTAGTCGACCAGCTCGTACTCGGCGTTCCAGACGAAGAAGTCGAACAGCGCGGCGCTGAGCCCGGTCAGCGCGCCGGCCAGCGCCGCGGTCGGCAGCCGGAACGAGCGGTACCGGAAGGCCGCGAAGGCCAACTCGGCGCCGAGGCCCTGCACGATGCCCTGCGGGATCACCGTGCCGGCCCACTGGCTGCCCAGCAGCGCGGAGAGGACTGCGGCGACCGTCTCGCAGTAGAGCGCGGCGCCGGGCTTGCGGATGACCAGGCCGCCCACCACGGCCGGCATCAGCCAGACGCCGTAGATCAGCGTCTGTGCCGGCGGGAAGAAGGCGAACGCCCCCTCGGTGGCGCTCCAGACCAGGCCCCAGGCCCAGAAGATGACGCCGAAGGCGACCGCGATCACCGAGGCGACCACGATGTCGATGGTGCGCCAGCGGTTGGTGTCGCTGTGGTTCATGTGAATGCTCCCAGTTCTGACTGCGAACCAGGAGAAGACGCACGCCGCGCGCCCGGTGGCACCGGACGGCGGCGCGGCTGGAGGTCGACCGAACTCCCTGCGCTGGCATTACCCAGATCAGGTTCGAGGGTCTGCGGGCGTGCCCGCACTCTCAGCGCTGTGCGCTCCCCTGTCGGATGTGAAGTTGTCTCGCTGACGCTAGCACCGACCAGGGGTACCGGCCCAGCAGGGCGTCCCGCCGCAGGGTCCGGTTCAGGAGACTTCGGCTGGGTAGGCTGACGATCATGCGGGTTGACGCACGGGGTCTCAGGTTCGACGTACGCGCCGGTGGTCCGCCGGACGGCGCGCCCGTCCTGCTTTTGCACGGCTTCCCCCAGCACTCCGGCGAGTGGGACGAGGCCGCCACGGCGCTGCACACAGCCGGGCTGCGCACGTACGCGCTGGACCAGCGGGGCTACTCGCCGGGCGCCCGGCCGGCGGCGGTCCCGGACTACCGGATCCCCGAACTGGTCGCCGACGCGGTGGCGGTGCTGGACGCGCTCGGGCTGGACGCCGTCCACCTGGTCGGCCACGACTGGGGTGCGATCGTGGCCTGGGCGCTGGCCGCCCGGCACCCCGAGCGGGTCCGTACGTTGACCGCGGTGTCCGTGCCACATCCGGCAGCCATGGCGCACGCGCTCGCCACCGACGGCCAGCAGAAGGCGCGCTCGTCGTACATCGCGTTGTTCCGCAAGCCGGGCAAGGCGGAGAAGGTGCTGCTGGCGTGGAACGCCACCGCACTGCGCAAGTTGCTCACCGGGGTGGGCGACGCGTCCCGGGTGGACCACTACGCCGACCCGATGCGCGAGCCGGGCGCGCTCACCGCGGCGCTGAACTGGTACCGGGCGATGTCCCGCGCCGACCTGGCCGGCGTCGGCCCGGTCGCGGTGCCCACCACGTACGTGTGGAGCGACCGGGACATCGCCATCGGCCGGACCGCCGCCGAGGCGTGCGCCGCCAACGTCACCGGGGACTATCGCTTCGTCGAGCTGCCCGGCGTGAGCCACTGGATCCCGGACGCCGCGCCGGGCCCGCTGGCCGAGGCGATCCTGGCCCGAACCAGCGGAACGGCCTGAGCCATGGCGGTCGGGAGGCACACCGTGACGATGGACGCCTGCGGGCCGGGGACCCGGCGCTCGATCGCCGCGCAACTGCGCATGCTGGGCGTACGCCCCGGCGGGACGCTGCTGGTGCACGCCGGGCTGCGTCAGCTGGGTTTCGTCTGCGGTGGTCCGCAGGCGCTGGTGCTCGCCCTGCGCGACGCGCTCGGCCCGGACGGCACGATCGTGGTGCCCACCCACACCCCGGACAACAGCGACCCCGCGCAGTGGCGCGACCCGCCGGTGCCGGTGGACTGGTGGCCGCTGATCCGCGCCGAGATGCCCGGGTTCGATCCGGCGGTCACCCCGAGCCGATTCATGGGCGTGTTCGCCGAGACGGTCCGCTGCTGGCCCGGAGCGCTGCGCAGCTCCCATCCCCACGTGTCGTTCGCCGCCCTCGGCCCGGCCGCCGAACAGGTGGTGGCCGGGCACACCCGGGCCGACATGCTCGGTGAGGGCTCCCCGCTGGCCCGGCTCTACGACCTCGACGCCCACGTGCTGCTGCTCGGTGTGGACCACGCGGTGAACACCTCGCTGCACCTGGCCGAGTACCGCCGTCCGGCCCCACCCGGCGAGCAGTTGGGCGCGGCGGTACGCACCGCCGACGGTGGCCGCGAATGGGTGTGGTGGCAGGACGTACGGCTCGACGAGACCGACTTCGACGCGCTGGGCCAGGACCTGGAGGCGACCGGGGCGGTCCGTACCGGACGGGTCGGCACCGGGACCGGGAGGTTGATGCGCCAGCGGGCGGCGGTCGACTTCGCAGTGCAATGGCTCGCCAGCAACCGGACGACGGAGGACGCATGACGGTGAGTGCCGAGGACTACCTGGCCGTGGTGACCGAGACGATCGGCCGGGTGGCCGCGAGTCAGCGGGCGGCGGTGGGGCGGGCCGCTGACCTGATCGCCGACGCGGTGCGCGCTGACGGGGTGGTGCACGCCTTCGGCACCGGGCACTCCGAGGCGTTGGCGATGGAGATCGCCGGCCGGGCGGGCGGTCTGGTGCCGACCAATCGGATCGCGCTGCGCGACCTGGTGCTGCTCGGCGGCGAACCGGCCGACCGGCTCGGCCCGCTGCTGGAGCGGGACCCGGCGGTGGCGCACCGGCTGTACGAGCTGGCCCCGGTGCGGCCCACCGACGTCTTCGTGCTCGCCTCGAACTCCGGGGTCAACGGCGCGATGGTGGAGTTCGCCACGCTGGTCAAGCAGCACGGCCACGGGCTGGTGGCGATCACCTCCGCACAGCACTCCGGCCGGATGACCTCCCGCCACCCGTCCGGGCGCAAGCTGGCGGACCTCGCCGACGTGGTGCTCGACAACGGCGCGCCGTACGGCGACGCGACGCTGCCGCTGCCCGGCGGTGGCGCGGTGGGCGCGGTCTCCTCGATCACGGCGGCGCTGCTGGCCCAGCAGGTCACCGTGGAGGTGGTGGCCAGGTTGCTGGCGGCGGGGGAGCGGCCTCCGGTCTACCTGTCGGCGAACATCCCGGACGGCGACGCCCACAACACGGCGCTGGAGGCGCGGTACGCGGGCCGCATCCGGCGCGGCTCCTGAGGCTCGTCTGGGAGGGGCCGGTGCCCGGGCGGCGGTCGGGGTGTCGTGAACCTGTTTCGCGCTCGACCGGGTGGGGCACTTGCCTTGCTGGCGGCGGCCCGTACCGCCGGCAGTACCGTCGCACCGGAGGTAGCGCGTGTCCAAGGAGACCGAGAAGCAGCGTTGGCAGCGCAACTTCGCCGACCTGTTGCAGGAGTTGCGGGTCGCCCAGACCGGCGTGCAGATCCTCTTCGCCTTCCTGCTCACCCTGCCGTTCAGCAACGGGTTCACCAGCACGAGCGAGTTCCAGCGGGACGTCTACGTCGTCGCGCTGCTCGCCGCGGCCGCCGCCACCGCGCTGATCATCTCGCCGGTGGCGTTCCACCGGGCGCTGTTCCGGCAGGGGCGTAAGCCGGAGCTGGTCCGGTTCGCGCACCGGATGGCCGGTGGCGGCCTCGCCTTCATGCTGATCTCCATGGTCAGCGCGGTGCTGCTGATCACCGACTTCGTGCTGGACCGGCCGATCGCGTTCGTGCTCAGCGCGCTGACCGGGCTCTGGTTCCTCGCGTTCTGGGTGGTCCTGCCGTTCTCCCGGCGCAGCTGGGGGGACGACGACATCGACGACGACGATGACGACCCGCGCACCCTCGCCAGCTGAGGCCGGGGCCAGGTATCGAACTCGATCTTCACGGACCGCTACCCCTGAGTAACACCCGGGGGTAGCGTGACGGTAGTCGCGCACGTCGACGCAGCCGCACCGAGGTTCGAGGGGGCAGCCGTGACCACGACGCAGAACGGCCGACCGGCAGCGGACGGCCCCGATCCCGGCACCGCTCCGAGCACCGTCGGCGCCGCGGGGCCGTTGCCGAAGGAGGCGGGGCAGGTCTCCGAGAAGGAGGCCCGGCAGGTCGCCGAGGCGGCTCGCGAGTCCGTGTGGGACCGGCCCAGCTTCGGCAAGGAGCTGTTCCTCGGCCGGTTCCGGCTCGACCTGATCGACCCGTGGCCGCGGTCCGACCCGGACGACGTGGCCCGCGCCGACGAGTTCCTCGGCCGGTTCCGCGCCTTCCTTGCCTCCGAAGTGGACGGCGCGGCCATCGAGCGCGACGCGTCCATTCCGGACGCGGTGTTCCACGGGCTGGCCGACCTCGGCGCGTTCGGCATGAAGATCGACCGCGGGTACGGCGGTCTCGGGCTGAGCAACCTGCACTACTGCCGGGCGCTGATGCTGGCCGGCTCGGTCAGCCCGGCGATCGGCGCGCTGCTCTCGGCGCACCAGTCGATCGGGGTGCCGCAGCCGCTGAAGATGTTCGGCACCGCCGAGCAGAAGCAGCGCTTCCTGCCCCGGCTCGCCGCCGGCGAGGTGTCCGCGTTCCTGCTCACCGAACCGGACGTCGGCTCCGACCCGGCCCGCCTGGCCACCACCGCCGAGCCGACCGAGGACGGCACCGGCTACCGGCTCAACGGCGTGAAGCTCTGGGCCACCAACGGCATCGTCGCCACCCTGCTGGTGGTGATGGCCCGGGTGCCGGCCACCGAGGGGCGGCGCGGCGGGATCACCGCGTTTGTGGTGGACGGCGACAGCGCGGGCATCACCGTGGAGCGGCGCAACGAGTTCATCGGCCTGCGCGGCCTGGAAAACAGCCTCACCCGGTTCCACGACGTGTTCGTGCCCGCCGAGAACGTGATCGGCGGCGAGGGCAAGGGGTTGAAGATCGCCCTGACCACGCTGAACACCGGCCGGCTGTCACTGCCGGCGATGTGCGTGGGCGCAGGCAAGTGGGCGCTGAACGTGGCCCGGGAGTGGTCCGCCGACCGGGTCCAGTGGGGCCGACCGGTCGGCGAGCACGAGGCGGTCGCCCAGAAGCTCGCCTTCATCGCCGCCACCACGTACGCCATGGAGACCATGCTCGACCTCTGCTGCCTGCTCGCCGACGACGACCGCAACGACATCCGGATCGAGGCCGCGCTCGTCAAGCTGTACGCCAGCGAGATGGCCTGGAAGATCGCCGACGAGCTGATCCAGATCAGGGGCGGCCGGGGGTACGAGACGGCCGACTCGCTGGCCGCCCGCGGCGAACGACCGGCCGCGGTCGAGCAGATGCTGCGCGACCTGCGGATCAACCGGATCTTCGAGGGCTCCACCGAGATCATGCATCTGCTGATCGCCCGGGAGGCGGTCGACGCACACCTGTCGGTGGCCGGCGACATCATCGACCCGGACGCGGGGTGGGGCCGCAAGGCCCGTGCCGGGGCCCGGGCCGGGGCCTTCTACGCGAGGTGGCTGCCAACCCTGGCCGTCGGCCGCGGGCAGAGCCCGTCGGCGTACGCCGAGTTCGGGCCGCTGGCCGCGCACCTGCGTCAGGTGGAGCGCTCGTCGCGCAAGCTGGCCCGGTCGACGTTCTACGCGATGTCCCGCTGGCAGGGAAAGATGGAGCGCAAGCAGGCGTTCCTCGGCCGGGTGGTGGACATCGGCGCGGAGCTGTTCGCGATGTCCGCGGTCTGCGTCCGGGCGTCCGCCGAGAGGGACAGCCGGCCGGAGAACGTCGAGCTGGCCGACCTGTTCTGCCGGCAGGCCCGGGTCCGGGTGGACGCGCTGTTCGCCGCCCTGTGGGACAACACCGACTCGGTCGACACCGCCGCCGCGAAGCGCATCCTTGACGGCCGCTACGCGGCCTTGGAGGAGGGCGTCATCACCCCGTCCGACGAGCTGCCCTGGGTGGCCCGCTGGGCACCCGGTCCGTCCGCCGCCGACGACGTCCGCCGCCGTATCCCGCCGAAGCCGTGACCGGTGCCGCCCGGCGCGTCGCCGTGCCGGGCGGTCAGCGGGCGACCGCCCAGGCCAGCACCGCCGCCAGGATCAGGCCGTTGAGCACCGCCAGACCCAGGTACGCCGCGGGCGGGATCTTCCTGCCCCGTCGGACGAAGGAGACCAGGACCGCGGCGTAGCCGAGCAGCAGGACGGCGATGACGACCAGGAAGTAGAACACGCCGACGACCTTAGCGGGCCGCTCGGCTCCTGGCGCGCAGGCCGAGCTGCCGCAACTCCAGCGCGGCCAGGGCGTCGACGGTGTCGTCGTCACCGCGCCGCCACGCCTCGGCCACGTCGGGCGCGATCCGGGTCAGCCGGCCCAGTGGCTGGGTGGCCAGCGCGCGCAGGGCGAGCAGGTCCCGGCCGGCCGGCCCCGCGGCCAGCTTCGTGGCCGAGGAGGCCCGGCGCATCCAGCGGGCCCGCAGGGGCAGCCACCCGAACAGCACCAGCCCGAGCGGGAAGATCAGCACTGCGATGGCGAGGGCGAGGGCGAGCTGGTCGACCAGGTGCTGCTGGTCACGGCCGGCGTCGGCGAGCGACCGGGCGGCGTCGGCGGCCCGCTGGAAGGGCGCGGTCAGCTCGTCGCCGACCAGCGGCACCCGGCCGACCTTGCTGCCGGCGTCGCCCAGGTTGTCGGCGAGCCCGGTGCCGGCGCCCTCCAGCTTCTGCCCGGGTACGGCGAGCTTCTGCACCAGGTCGTGCAGCCAGAGCGCGCCGCGGATCGCGACGTACACCCAGGCGACGACGAGCAGATCGGTGAGCAACTGGCGGGCGGCGGTCGGAAAGCGATCGGCGTAGATCTTCACGCCGGACAGCGTGCCACGAACAGCCCGGCACGGCACTCGTCGTCCAGCCCACCACGTCCACGGACCCCACCTCGAAGCCGGTGCTGGTGATCCGTGGATGCGGCTGGTTCACCCGTCGAAGCGTCGTCCGCCGCCGGCGCGGGCCGCATTACCCAGCGCCTTTGCTCTGCTTCAACGGGCGCAACACTTTCGGCCGGCCGCTGTTGCGTGGATTGAAGCAGAGCAAAGGGCGCGCGGAGGGTGCCCCGGGCCGGGAGGGCGTGCGGAGGGTGGCTGGGGGCCGGGAGGGCGAGCGGAAGGTGGCCGGGGCGTTGGTCAGTGGGCGCAGGCCGGGCAGGTGCCGAAGATCTCCAGGGTGTGGCTGACGTCGGCGTAGCCGTGCTGGGCGGCGACCCGGTCAGCCCAGCTCTCCACTGCCGGGCCGGCCACCTCGACCGTGTTCCCGCAGGCCCGGCACACCAGGTGGTGGTGGTGCCCCTCGCTGCACCGGCGGTAGAGGTGCTCGCCGCCCGGCGGGCGCATCACGTCGATCTCGCCCGCGTCGGCCAGCCCCTGCAGTGTGCGGTAGACCGTGGTCAGGCCGACCCGCTCGCCGCGCTGCCGCAGCATCGCGTGCAGGTCCTGGGCGCTGTGAAAGCCTTCCATCTCGGCGAGCAGCGCGCTCACCGCCGAGCGCTGCCGGGTGTTGCGCACCGCGGCGCCACTCTCGCTCATCATCCCTCCCCGGCGTGGCTGACCGCGTCCGCCACGATGTGCGCGACGTGCTCGTCGACCAGGCTGTAGGCGATCTCCCGCCCACGGCGGGAACCCCGCACCACGCCCGCGCCGCGCAGCACCCGCAGGTGCTGGGAGACCAGCGGTTGCGCGGCCCCGAGCTTCTCCACCAGCTCGTGCACGCACCGCTCGCCGTCGGCGAGCTCACTGACGATGGCCAGCCGGATGGGCGCCGACAGGGCGCGAAGCAACTCGCTGGCCCCATCGAACCCCTCGTAGCCCGTTGCGCTGGTCACCCTGCAACGGTAACCAATATCGGCGACATCCCGCTGATCAGGTTCACCCCAGCACAACCTCGTGCGGTTCCGGCGCCGGCGCGGCGGCCGGCGCGGCCCGGCGGCGCAACGCCCGCCAGACCCCACCCGCCACGGCCACCACCAGGAACGAGGCGATCGCCAGCAGCACCACCGAGGCGCCCGGCGGCGTGTCCGCCGTGGCCGCCACCCACACGCCGGAGCCGGCGGCGAAGAAGCCGAGCGCCATCGCGGCGGTCATCGTGCTGCGGAACCCCCGGGTGACCTGTTGGGCGGTGGCCACCGGCACCACCATCAGCGCGCTGATCAGCAGCACCCCGACGGCCCGCATCGCGATGGTCACGGTGATCGCGGTGGTCACCGCGATGAGCAGGTTGAGCGTACGCACCGGCAGGCCGGACACCCGGGCGTACTCCTCGTCGTGGCAGACCGCGAAGAGCGCCGGCCGCAGCGCGATCATGGTGACGAGGATCGCCGCGCCGAGAACCGCGATGGTGATCAGGTCACTGGCCTGGATGGTGGTCAGCGACCCGAACAGGTAGGCGTTGAGGTTGGTGCTGGTCGCGTCGGAGAGCCCGACCAGCAGTACGCCACCGGCGATGCCGCCGTAGAAGAGCAGCGCCAGGGCCAGGTCGCCGGAGGTACGCCCGCGGGCGCGGACCAGCTCGATGGCGATCGCCCCGATGGTGGCCACGATCACCGCCACCAGCACCGGCGAGCGGTTGAGCAGCAGGCCGGCGCCAACGCCGGTCAACGCCACGTGTCCGACGCCGTCGCCGATCAACGCCAACCGGCGCTGCACCAGGTAGATGCCGAGCGCCGGCGCGGCCAGGCCGATCACCAGCGCGCCGATGAGGGCGCGCTGCATGTAGGGGTACTGGAAGAGTTCCATGCTCAGTTGCTCCACAGCCCGGCGGGCTCGTCTGGACCGTGCGGGTGCACATGGTCGTGGTCGGGCTCCGCGTGATGGCCGGCCGGGTCCGGCACCGCACCGTCGTGACAGATGCCGCCCTCGTGGACGACGACCGCCCGGCTGATCACCGGTCGCAGCGGGCCCAGCTCGTGGGCCACCAGCAGCACCGTCCCGCCGCCGGCGACGAAGTCGCGCAGCGCCCCGGCGAACGCCTCCTGGCTGGCCGCGTCCACGCCGGCGGTGGGCTCGTCGAGGATCAGCAGCTCCGGTTGGCCGGCCAGCGCGCGGGCGATCAGCGTGCGCTGCTGCTGGCCGCCGGAGAGGGTGGACACCGGGTCCGCGGCACGGTCGGCGAGCCCGACGGCGCGCAGTGCGGCGTCGACGGCGGCCCGGTCGGCCCTGCCCGGTGGGCGGAGCACCCCCCGGCGGGCCAGCCGGCCGGAGGCCACCACCTCACGGACGGTGGCCGGCACGCCGCCGCCGGCACCCAGGCGCTGCGGGACGTACCCGATGCGCTGCCACTGGCGGAACTGGCGCAACGGCCGGTCGAAGAGGGTGATCGAACCGCCGCTGAGCGGCACCAGCCCGAGCACGGCCCGGATCAGCGTGGACTTGCCAGAGCCGTTGGCGCCGAGCACCGCGACCACCTCCCCGGCGGTCACGGTGAGCGAGACGTCCCGGAGCACCGGGCGGCCGTCGTAGCCGACCGCCCCGTGCTCGACGGTGATGACGGGTGCGTTCACGAGCAGCTCAACGCCGTCCGCAGGGTCTGCAGGTTGGTACGCATGACCGAAAGGTAGTCCGCGCCGCTGCCGGCGGCGAGCCCCTCGATCGGGTCCAGCACCGCGGTCCGCGCGCCGACCTGACCGGCGATCGTCTCGGCGACCTTCGGGCTGACCAGTGTCTCGAAGAAGATCGTGGTGGCCTGGTGCTCCTTCGCCTCCTCGATCACCTGCGCGAGCCGCTGCGGCGAGGGCTCGACGTCCGGGCTCAGCCCGGTGATGCCGACCTGCTGGAGCCGGTACCGGTCGGCCAGGTAACCGAACGCGGCGTGGCTGGTCACGATCTCCCGCCGCTGGCAGGTCCGCAGGCCCTGGGTGAACTCGCCGTCCAGGGTCGTCAGGTCGGAGCGCAGCGCCGCGGAGCGGGCGGTGTAGTCGGCGGCGTGATCCGGGTCGGCCTTGCCGAGCCGCTGGGCGAGCTGGTCGCCGATGGCGGCCAGTCGGGTCGGGTCGAGCCAGACGTGCGGGTCCTTGCCGCCGTGCTCCTCCTCGGCGTGCTCGTCCGCGCCCTCGCCAGCGTGGTTGTGCCCGCCGGCGCTCGCGTCCAGCAGCGGCTGCACGCTGGTGACGTCGAACGTCCGGTCGTCACCGTTCTGCGCGACGGCGTCGTCCACCGCCGGCTGGAAGCCCTTCAGGTAGACGATCAGCTCGGCCTCGCTGACCTGGCCGACCTGGCTCGGTGTGAGCTCCAGGTCGTGCGGCTCGGCGCCCGGCTTGGCGAGGTTGGTCACCCGGACAGCGTCGCCGCCGATCCGCTCCGCGAGGAACTGGAGTGGGTAGAACGCGGCGACCACGTCGACCCGCTGGGGGTCGGCGCCGGCGGCGCCGCCGCTGGAGCAGCCGGCGGCGGCGCCCAGGGCGAGCAGGGCGGTCGCGGCGGCCAGGACACGGGACGTGGTGCGGTTGGTCATGCCACCAACTGTCCGTCGTAACGATAATGATTGTCAAAAACGCATGAGTGCATGTCAGAGCAGCTTCGCCAGGCCCACCGTCACCAGCAGGGTCAGCATCAGCAGCCGGATCAGCCGGGTCTGCGGGGCCTGAACCGGCCAGGTGGTGGCCAACAGGGCGATCAGGCCCGCGGCCAGCGCCAGCGTCAGCAGCCCGCCGATCACCCCGGGCGTGAAGAACGCGACCAGCACCACCACCAGGGTGAGCAGGAACACCGACGTCGGGTTCGCCCCGGCCAACCGAGCCAGCAGGGGGCGCTGCGTACGCTGCATCCCACAGACTCTACGAGGAGGAACCCGGTGCTGGTGACCAACCGGTTCGTGGTCGACGTCGATGTCGCCGACGACTTCACCGAACGGGCGCACGCCGCCCTCACCGCGCTGGCCGCCCGCCCCGGCTACCTGCGCGGTCAACTGGTCCGGGCGCTGGACGACCCCCGCCACTGGTCCCTGGTCACCGAGTGGGAGTCGGTCGGCACGTACCGGCGGGCGCTGGGCGCCTTCGAGGTCAAGGTGAGCGCGGTGCCGCTGCTCGCCGAGTCGGTCGACGAGCCGTCCGCGTACGAGGCGCTGGCCACCGCGGCGCCCGGCGGGGCCGTGGTGGTCGCCGAGAGTGATCGGGCTGCTGGTCCTTACCGCTGAGCCGTCGGGCACTACCCTGCTCCTATGACCGCACCCGCCCCGCCGCCCGGTCCCGGGGTGGCGCCGCCGTTCGCCGCGCCCCCCACCGAGGGCCGCCGGACCCGGCTCTGGATCGGCCTCGGCGTCGGCGCGCTCGCCGTGCTGCTCTGCTGTGGCGGAGGCGGAGCGGCCGTGGTCGGCCTGGCCGTCACCGGCGTGCAGGCGATCCGGGAACAGGGCCGCACGGTGACCGGCGACTACTACCAGGCACTGGTCGAGCGGAACTACGGCCGCGCCTACGACCAGCTCTGCGACGACGCGCAGCGGCGCGAGTCCCGCCCCGAGTTCGAGCGGCGCGCGGCCGCCGAGCCACAGGTCGCCGCGTTCCGGGTGGGTGAGGTGGACACCACCAGCCTGACCGTGCCCGTCGACGTGACGCTCGACGGCGGCGACCGGGAGCAGCAACAGGTCAGCCTGGGTCAGGACGGCCAGACCGGTGGCATGGAGGTCTGCGGGGTGAGCTGAGCCGCCCCCGGTATTCTGCTGGGCTCGGGGCGACAGTGGTCGTACCGTTGTCCCGAACTGACCCGCTCCATCCACATCTCGCCCCCGCCGACCGCCAGCCGGCGTAGGAGGAAACATGCCAGCCGACCGTATCGACGCCGTCGTCAGTCTCGCCAAGCGCCGAGGCTTCGTCTTCCCCTCCAGCGAGATCTATGGAGGCACCCGATCGGCGTGGGACTACGGCCCGCTCGGCGTGGAGCTCAAGGAGAACGTCCGCCGGCAGTGGTGGAAGACCATGGTCCAGCAGCGCGACGACGTGGTCGGCCTTGACTCCGCGGTGATCCTGGCCCGCAGGGTGTGGGAGGCGTCCGGTCACATCGCCGAGTTCGTCGACCCGCTCACCGAGTGCCAGTTCTGCCACAAGCGGTTCCGGGCCGACCACCTCGAGGAGGCGTACGCCGAGAAGCACGGCAAGCCGCTGACCTCGCTCGCCGAGCTCAACTGCCCCAACTGCGGCAACAAGGGCACCTTCACCGAGCCGAAGATGTTCAACGGCCTGATGAAGACCTACCTGGGCCCGGTGGAGAGCGACGAAGGGCTGCACTACCTGCGCCCGGAGACCGCGCAGGGCATCTTCGTCAACTACAAGAACGTCGAGACGGTCGCCCGCAAGAAGCCGCCGTTCGGCATCGCGCAGACCGGCAAGTCGTTCCGCAACGAGATCACCCCGGGCAACTTCATCTTCCGGACCCGCGAGTTCGAGCAGATGGAGATGGAGTTCTTCGTCGAGCCGGGCACCGACGAGCAGTGGCACGAGTACTGGCTCCAGGAGCGCTGGAACTGGTATCTCGACCTCGGCCTGTCGGCGGACAACCTGCGGCTCTTCGAGCACCCCAAGGAGAAGCTCTCGCACTACTCGAAGCGGACCGTGGACATCGAATACCGCTTCCAGTTCGGCGGCACCGAGTTCGCCGAGCTGGAGGGCATCGCCAACCGCACCGACTTCGACCTCTCCACGCACAGCAAGCACTCCGGCGTCGACCTGTCCTACTTCGACCAGACCAAGGGCGAGCGCTGGATGCCGTACGTCATCGAGCCCGCCGCCGGTCTGACCCGCGCCGTGCTCGCCTTCCTGCTGGAGGCGTACGACGAGGACGAGGCGCCGAACACCAAGGGCGGCGTGGACAAGCGCACCGTGATGCGGTTCGACCCGCGGCTGGCCCCGGTCAAGGTGGCGGTGCTGCCGCTGTCCCGCAACGAGGCGCTGTCGCCGAAGGCGAAGGACCTCGCGGCGCTGCTGCGCAAGCGCTGGGTGGTGGAGTTCGACGACTCGCAGGCGATCGGCCGCCGTTACCGCCGGCAGGACGAGATCGGCACCCCGTTCTGCGTGACGGTGGACTTCGACACTCTGGACGACAACGCCGTGACGGTTCGCAACCGGGACACGATGGCCCAGGAGCGGGTCTCCCTGGACCAGGTCGAGCGCTACCTGATCGAGCGCCTCCCCGGCTGCTGAGGTGCAAGGAAGGGCCCCTTCTTAACGCCTCAGGTATAGGAGGGGCCCCTTCTTAACCGCGCACACTCCGGGAGTGGAGTGTGCGCGTACCCGATCAGGGGCCTGCGTGCTCCGGGCCGGCTGAGTCGACCCGGACCCGGAGCGTGGCGCCGACGCCCTGCCGGGACTCGTACGCGTCCTCGACAGTTCGTCGGATGTGGTCCGGATGGCGCCGGAGCTGTGCTGGCGTAACGTGCAGTACCAGGACACCGTGCCGACTCAGCTCGTTGTGCCGTTCCAACGTCCGCGCCCAGTCGCTTGGACTGAAGTGGTACTCCTGCGAATCGACCTCCAGCGCCACCGCCGAGCCGGTCAGGTACCCGTCCGGCGTCGGCAGCGCCGCCCCGTCGAGCGTACGAAGGCGTGGATTCCATCGTATTTCTGGCAGAACTGCGCTGCCTGCCAGGCACTCGCGCATCTCCGCCTCTAGAGCCGACCGGGTGCCGGCCACGACCTCCCCGTACGCCATCCTGATCAGCGCTGTGCGACTGCGCCGCGCCCGGCGGATCTCCTCGTCCAGCCTGCCGAGATCGGTGAAGCCGCGCTGGACGGACTCGGCGACGATGGCCCGCACTGGGCGAAGCTGCCGTAGGTCACGGGCCGCGTCCACCACCGCCCGCGCCGGCGAGCAAACCGGGTAGAGCGCGGTCGACCGGGGCCGATCATCGAGTGCCAGGGCTCGCCGAACAAGGGCGTAACCCGCCGACCGGCGCCGCGTGTGGTGCGGCACCACCAGGTGTACGTCGGTGTTGCGCGGAATCTGGCGGAACCCGTACCAGGCGAGCGCCGCGAAGCTGGTGAGCTGCGCCTGCGGCCCGGCGTAGAGCGCTGCGGAGATCCGCCGTTGTTCATCGGTCAGTACGCCCGTCACCAGGGCGTACGTCGCTGGCAGGACGCGTTGCCACTGGCCGCGCCGGGCCTGACGGTACAGGTACATGTCGTCGTAGCCGGCGGCGAGCAACTGAGCTCGGGTGGCGATCTGCTGCTGCCGCTCGGCCACCGCCGCCAGCTCGGGTGGATGTTCACGCATGACCGCAGCCTGGCTGCCGGAGCCGGGCTGTTCCCGTCCCAGCCGTACGAGCTGTGGACAACCCGCCTGCTGTGGACAACCCCGTTGATCATTGCTTGGTGTGATATGCGTCGTGTTAATAGGGGGCCCTTCCTATGCACCAGGCGTTAAGGAGGGGCCCTTCCTTACACTTGTCCGGTGAATGTTTCGACCGTGCCTGTGCTGCGTCCGTTGACGCTCGGGCGGTATCAGGTGTGGCCGCCGGTCGTGCTCGCGCCGATGGCCGGGATCACCAACGTCGGGTTCCGGCGGCTGTGCCGGGAGCAGGGCGGCGGCATCTACGTCTGCGAGATGATCACCACGCGGGCACTGGTCGAGCGGAATCCGAAGACGCTGCGCATGATCGCGTTCGGTGACGACGAGCAGCCGCGCAGCCTCCAGCTCTACGGCACCGATCCGGAGATCACCGCCGCCGCGGTGCGGATCGTCGTGGAGCGCAACCTGGCCGATCACATCGACCTGAACTTCGGCTGCCCGGTGCCCAAGGTGACCCGCCGGGGTGGCGGCGCGGCGTTGCCGTGGCGACGCCGGCTCTTCGCCCGGCTGGTGAAGGCCGCGGTGGACGCCGCGTCGCCGGCCGGGGTGCCGGTCACGGTCAAGATGCGCAAGGGCATCGACGACGACCATCTGACGTACGTCGAAGCCGGGCTCGCGGCCCAGGAGGCCGGTGTCGCCGCGGTGGCCCTGCACGGACGCACGGCCGGGCAGCGTTACTCGGGCACGGCCGACTGGGACGCGATCGCCACGCTCAAGCAGGCCCTGGACGTGCCGGTGCTCGGCAACGGCGACATCTGGGAGGCCGACGACGCGCTGCGGATGGTCGCGCACACCGGCGTCGACGGCGTGGTGATCGGGCGCGGCTGCCTGGGCCGACCGTGGCTCTTCGCCGACCTGGAGGCCGCCTTCCACGGTCGGCCGGAGCGGCGGCTGCCCACCCTCGGCGAGGTGGCGGTGACCATGCGCCGGCACGCCGAGCTGCTGGTCGACCAGTTCGTCGCGGGGGCGCGCAACCCGGCCCGCGGTGAGCGGGACGGGTGCACCGACTTCCGCAAGCACGTCGCCTGGTACCTCAAGGGCTTTCCGGTCGGCGGCGAGCTGCGCCGCTCGCTGGCGATGATCGAAAGCCTGGCCCAGCTCGACGACCTGCTCGGCAAGCTCGATCCGGCGGAGCCGTTCCCGGCGGCCGCCCTCGGCCAGCCGCGCGGCCGGACGAACTCCCCGGGCAAGGTCTTCCTGCCCGACGGTTGGCTCGCGAACCGGGACGACGACGCTGTGCCCGAGGGTGCGGAGCTGGACGACTCCGGCGGCTGATCCGGACGACGACGAAAGGGCCGGCCCCCGTTTGGGGGCCGGCCCTTTCGCGTTGTTGTCGCTGTGTCAGGAGGCCGAGTAGCCGCGGGTGGCGATCCAGTCGGCCAGGTTGTCCACGCTGATCCAGTACGACGCCATGTCCGGGTTGGCGGAGTCGGCGATCTTCACCGTCTCGCCGCCGTCGCGGTAGCCCACGACGCTGATGTAGTGGCCACCCTCGAAGGAGTGGACGGCACCGTCGACGTCGGTGGTGGTGCCGGCGATGTTCGCGACCACGGCCCGGCCCTCGTCCACGGTGTGGACGACGTCGGCGCGCAGCTTGTCGGTCTGCTTGTCATCAGCGCTGGAGCTGCTGATCTCGACCGAGTGGTACGCGTTCTTGCCGGTCTCCTTGTTCAGCACCGGGGTGATGTCGTTGATCGAGTTGGTGCCGGCCTCGGTGGTGCCCATCTCCTTGGCCATGGCGTCCACGTCGATGTTCTTGCCCTGCACGGACAGGGCGTTACGCGTGGCGGCCGGGCCGCAGTAGTAGAAGTTGGGCTGCGCCTCGTAGCGGACGCTCAGCTCGCGGTCGCCGTGGCCCTTGCGGTCGGTCTGGGTCTGCGTGGCCGGCTTGGCGTCCGACATGGCGTACGCGGCGGTCACGGGGCCGGCGATGGCGCCGCCGGTGAAGGCGAGGCCGGCAGCGGTCAGGGCGGTCTTGCGGATCAGATCGGTACGCATGATGGCGTGCTCCTCTGGTCGGGGGTGCATGCGGCACACGTGCTCCGCACGATGTTCATTGGATGGTTCGAAGGGATCTGCCCGGCTGCTCAGGGGCCTGCTCGGGTGTCCGGGGGTTGTAACCGTGGCGGCCAGCCGGGTGTTCCCGGCGGCTGCCGCACCGGGCCGGGGCCGCGGTGGTCTGCCATGTGTAACGACGCGGGCCGGGCCCCGATTCCACCGTGCGGGTGGCCCCGACCACGGGACGATCCGTCCCAAACCGGACGAGCGTTTAGCCCGCTCCACGGCTAGCCCCGGGCCGTGGGCGGGTTCGCGTCGAACGTGAATGACTCTGAGGTATCAATCGTCCCGTGTCGTCCGGCCAGGCACCCTGCTCTCCCGCGCCGGGGCGGCGGTCTGGGTCGGGAGGTGTGGGCGGGTCGGCTGGGTGGCCGCGGCCCGCTCGGCCGGCCAGGGGATCTCGGGCGCGCGGTGGAAGGCGATTCCGGCGGTGGCCCAGCGCGGGCCGTGACCGGCCAGCCGGTCACGGAACCCGGCCCAGTCGTGCGTTGCCCGGGGCGACCAGCCCAGCTCGGCGATGGCGGGCAGCCGGGGCAGCAGCATGAACTCGACCTCGGCCAGCGAGGTGACCGATTCGGTCCAGAGCGGTGCCTCGACACCGAGTACCGCCGCGTCGGGCACTCCCGTCACGTGTGACCCGGGATTCCAGTCGTACGCCCGGCGCACGTCGATCAGGCCGGCCCAGTCCTGCCCGAGCGGGGTGTCCGGGTCGTACTTCATGTCCAGGTAGGCGTGGTTGCCGGGGGAGAGGATCAGCCGGGCGCCCCGGCGTACCGCCTCGAGGGTGGCCGGGTCTTCGCCGTTCGTGCCCCACCACTGGAGTACCCGCCCGTCGACGTGCGCGGCCGGCGCGAGCTGGTGCCAGCCGACGACGGTCTTGCCGGTGTCGGCGACGATCCGCTGCGTCCGCTCGACGAAACCGGTGTAGACCGCACCCTTGACCTTGAACGCCTCGTCACCGCCGATGTGCAGCCACGGTCCGGGGGTGAGCGCGGCGATCTCACCCAGTACGTCGGCGATGAAGTCGTACGTCCGTTCGTCGGCCGGGTCGACGTAGCTGAAGCCGACCTCGGTGCCGGTGTACGGCGGTGGCGCGACCTTGTCCGGCGCCAGCTCGGGGTATGCGACCAGCGCCGCGTTGGTGTGCCCGGGGAGGTCGATCTCCGGGACGACGGTGACGTGGCGGGCGGCGGCGTAGCTGACGATCCGCCGGTAGCCGGCCTTGGTGTAGTGCCCGCCGGGGCCGCCGCCGACCTCGGTCGCCCCACCGACGGTGGTCAACCTCGGCCAGGAGTCGACGGCGATCCGCCAGCCCTGGTCGTCGGTGAGGTGCAGGTGCAGGTGGTTGAGCTTGTACCGGGCCAGGTGGTCGACGACGCGCAGGACGTCCTCGACGTCGAAGAAGTGCCGTGCCACGTCGAGCATCGCGCCCCGGTACGAAAAGCGGGGTGCGTCGGTGATGGTCCCGCCCGGCAGCATCCACCGTTCGGTGACCGGGGCCGGGCTCTCGATCGCCGATGGCAGCAACTGGCGCAGGGTCTGCACGCCGTGGAAGAGGCCGGTGGCGGTGGCCGCGGTGATGGTGACGCCGGCGCGGGTCACGGCGAGCCGGTATCCCTCCGCGCCCAGGCTGTCGTCGTCGTTGAGCACGAGCGCGATGCCGCCCGCCGCCGGTCGGGTGGTGTCGGTGACCGGCAGCGGGTAACCGGTGGCGGGTCGCAGCAGCTCGGCGAGGTGCGCGGCCACCGTCAGCGCGGCGGGATCGGCGCTGGCCACGATGACGGCGTCGGGTGGTAGCAGCCAGTCCCCGGCCGGGTTCGGCTCGACCTGCTGCGGCGCGGGCACGACGTCGGCCAGCCGGACCGGGGCCGGCGGGGCGAGCAGTTCGCCGGCGGCCTGCTCGGCAGACCGGGCGAGCGTGGCGGCGTCCGGTTCGTGCGCCGACAGCGGCACGGAGCCGGTGGGACCGGGTCCGCCGGGGGTGGCGGTGGGTCCGGGCGAGGGGATGGTCGACACGGCGGCGGCTCCGGGGGGTGTATTCGCGTCGGTTATGGCAAAAGTGAGGTTCACCGGCTGGCGTTGCCGTCAAGGGTACGGCGACAGGCCGGGATGCGTGATCGTGCGCATGGAAGCGTTCCCAAAAACCGGTACGAACGCGGATAGTCGTGATAGCTGTGCCGATTGTCACCGAACGGTCCCGGGCCACTCGATGTTCGCTTAACCTTCGCCCACCGATCGGCGTCGACCCCGGGATTACCGGTGGTCCGTCCCGGGGTATGAGGAAACTGAACCTTCGTTAAGTGTCAATCCGGCGCGCGTGGGAGGCTCTGGTGGCAGCGCAAGAGACCGTCGATCACAAGTACGTCTACGACTTCACCGAGGGCAACAAGGACCTCAAGGACCTGCTCGGCGGCAAGGGCGCCAACCTCGCCGAGATGACCAACCTCGGTCTGCCCGTTCCGCCTGGCTTCACCATCACCACCGAGGCCTGCCAGGCGTACCTCACGACCGGCCGGGAGCCGGACGGGCTCGCCGACCAGATCGAGGCGCACCTGGAATCGCTGGAGCGCGCGATGGGCAAGCGCCTCGGTGACCCGCAGGACCCGTTGCTGGTCTCCGTCCGCTCGGGCGCCAAGTTCTCCATGCCCGGCATGATGGAGACCGTCCTCAACGTCGGCCTCAACGATCAGAGCGTGGTCGGGCTCTCCGCGCAGGCCGGGAGGAACGACCGGTTCGCCTGGGACTCGTACCGGCGACTCATTCAGATGTTCGGCAAGACCGTCTGCGAGGTGCCGGGCGAGGAGTTCGAGCACGCCCTCGAAGACATCAAGCGCGCCAAGAACACCCACAACGACCTGGACCTGGACGCGGACGACCTTCGCGGGCTGGTCGACGCGTACAAGAAGATCTTCCTGAAGCACACGGGTCGGGAGTTCCCGCAGCAGCCGCGCGAGCAGCTCGACCTGGCCATCCGGGCGGTCTTCGAGTCGTGGAACGCCGAGCGCGCGGTGCTCTACCGCCGCCAGGAGCGGATCCCGGCCGACCTCGGCACCGCGGTCAACGTGGTGACCATGGTCTTCGGCAACCTCGGCCCGGATTCCGGCACCGGCGTCGCGTTCACCCGCGATCCGGCCAGCGGCGCCCAGGGCATCTACGGCGACTACCTGGCCAACGCCCAGGGCGAGGACGTGGTCGCCGGCATCCGCAACACGGTGCCGTTGCAGGAGCTGGAGCAGCTGGACAAGACGTCCTACGACCAGCTGCTCTCCTTCATGGCCCGGCTGGAAGAGCACTACCGGGACCTCTGCGACATCGAGTTCACCATCGAGCGCGGCAAGCTGTGGATGTTGCAGACCCGCGTGGGCAAGCGCACCGCCGCCGCCGCGTTCGTCATCGCCGGGCAGCTCGTCGACGAGGGCCTGATCGACCTGGACGAGGCGCTGCACCGGGTCAACGGCGCGCAGTTGGCCCAGCTGATGTTTCCCCGCTTCCAGCTCGACCACGAGTTCCAGCCGGTCGCGAAGGGCATCGGCGCCTCGCCCGGCGCGGCGTCCGGCAAAGTGGTCTTCACCTCCGCGCGGGCCGTCGAGCTGGCCGCCGAGGGTGAGTCGGTGATCCTGGTCCGCCGGGAGACCAACCCGGACGACCTGAACGGCATGATCGCCGCCAAGGGCATCCTCACGTCGCGCGGTGGCAAGACCAGCCACGCCGCCGTGGTGGCCCGGGGGATGGGCAAGACCTGCGTCTCCGGCGCCGACGAGATCGACGTGGACGTGCCGGCGAAGCGGTTCACCGTGGCCGGCCAGACCGTGAGCGAGGGCGACGTCGTCTCCGTCGACGGCACCACCGGCAAGGTCTACCTGGGCGAGGTGCCGGTCATGCCGTCGGAGGTGGTGCAGTACTTCGAGGGCAGTCTCGACCCGGAGCACATCGACAACGCGCTGGTCCGTGCCGTACACCGGATCATGACGCACGCCGACGGCAGGCGGCGGCTCGCGGTCCGCACGAACGCCGACACCGGCGCGGACGCCGCCCGGGCCCGGCGCTTCGGCGCCGAGGGCATCGGCCTGTGCCGCACCGAGCACATGTTCCTCGGTGACCGGCGGGAGCTGGTCGAGCGGCTGATCCTGGCCCGCGCCGAGGGCGAGCGGGACGAGGCGCTGGCCGCGCTGCTGCCGTTGCAGCGGGCCGACTTCGAGGAGATCTTCCGCGAGATGGACGGGCTGCCGGTCACCGTCCGGCTGATCGACCCGCCGCTGCACGAGTTCCTGCCGCCGCTGGAGCAGCTCGCGGTCAACGTCGCGGTCGCCCAGGAGCGCGGCGAGGACGTGGCCAAGGAGGAGGCGCTGCTCGCCGCCGTCCGGCGGATGCACGAGGAGAACCCGATGCTCGGGCTCCGGGGCGTCCGCCTCGGCCTGGTCATCCCCGGATTGTTCGCGATGCAGGTCCGGGCCATCGCCGAGGCGGCCGTCGCCTGCGCCCGCGGCGGCGGGGTGGCCAAGCCGGAGATCATGGTGCCGCTGGTCGGCGCCGTGCAGGAGCTGGAGACGGTGCGCGCCGAGGCCGAGAAGATCATCGCCGAGGTGGTCGGGGACAGCGGCGTCGAGGTGCTGATCGGCACCATGATCGAGGTGCCGCGGGCGGCGCTGACCGCCGGGCAGATCGCCGAGGCGGCCGAGTTCTTCTCCTTCGGCACCAACGACCTCACCCAGATGGCCTGGGGCTTCTCCCGGGACGACGTCGAGGGCGCGTTCTTCTGGCGCTACCTGGAGCTGGGCATCTTCGGTATCTCGCCGTTCGAGTCGATCGACCGCGACGGCGTCGGCCGGCTGGTGCGGATCGCCGCCGAGGAGGGTCGGGCCGCGCGGCCCGGACTGAAGCTCGGCGTCTGCGGTGAGCACGGCGGCGACCCGGACTCGGTGCACTTCTTCCACGAGGTCGGCCTGGACTACGTCTCCTGCTCGCCGTTCCGGGTGCCGGTGGCCCGGCTGGAAGCCGGCCGCGCGGTGGTGGAGACCGACGGCTCGGACAGCCGCTGACGCGGTGCCGGCGGCGGCCCGGACCGCCGCCGGCACCGATGATCAGATCGGCGGGCGACGCCAGGTGGGCCGGGCCGAGCGGCGCAACTGCGCCGGCAGGGTGGCCATCGGGGTACGCATGACCAGCGGCGCGTGCGCGTCCGGTACGGCCGAGACGGGGGGTCTCGCGTCCCGGTTGTCCAGCACCGAGCCGGCCCGGCGCGCCACCGCCCGGGCTTCCTCGTGCAGCCCCTCCAGGTCGTCCGCCGCCGTGACGGTGACCAGGGTCAGCAAGGCGGTGCGCCCAGCCGGGTAGGTGACCACGCAGCCGGCGGTGGTGCGCACCACCGACTCCCGGAAGTCGCCCCGCCGCACCGTGTCGGCCACCCGGTGACCCAGACCGAAGCTCGCGGCGGCGAGCGCGGCGAGGTGGGTGGCGTCGGTGCTGGGCAGGTCACTGGAGATGAGCAGCCCGTCGGTGCCGGCCAGCACGGTCCCCGCGACCTCGGGGCGGCGCCGACGCAGCCCGCGTAGTTCCGTGCCGACCACCATGTCTGCGTCCACGAGCGTCTTCTCCCTACCGGTCGGGCCCCTGCGTGCGATCGGTTGGTCACGTTCCGCGCCTGGAACGCTACCGGCGGCCACTTCCGTCCGCGAGCCCGTAACGGTCGGCGATCGGCTGACAACTCCCGGCCAATCGGCGGTTGTGGACCTTTCGGCGAGGCGTCGCGGGCAGGTCGGGCGGCCCTGGCGGGCGTAATCTTGGCTCGCTCGTACACCGCGGATTGCGCACGCCGTCGAGGGGGAAGGGGACTGCATGAGCAGCGTCTGGGAGAGCCTGACCGTCGACGCCCGCGATCCGGCCCGACTGGCCCGCTGGTGGGCCGAGGCGCTCGGCTACCAGGTCGTCGCCGAGGAGCCGGACGGCGTGGAGATCCGCCAGTCCGCGGACCGGCGTCCCGCCCTGTTCTTCGCGCGGGTGGCCGACGGCAAGGAGCGGAAGAACCGGCTGCACCTCGACCTGCGCCCCGCTGACCAGGAGGCCGAGGTCGAGCGGCTGGTCGACATGGGCGCCCGGCACGTCGACATCGGCCAGGGCGACGTGGACTGGACGGTGCTGGCCGACCCGGAGGGCAACGAGTTCTGCGTTCTTCGTGAGCGCGAGGAGTGAGCCGGGTTTGCGAGCCCCGCAGTCGCGGTTGACCGCACTGCCGTCTGGCGCGGCGGACGCCCGGCTGGTCGAGGAGGCCCCCAAGGACACCGGCCACCGTCGGTCACCGTACGAGCGTGACCGCGCCCGGGTGCTGCACTCCGCGGCGTTCCGTCGACTGGCCACGAAGACGCAGGTGCACACCGCCGGCACGGACGACTTCCTGCGTACCCGGCTGACCCACTCGTTGGAGGTCGCCCAGATCGCCCGGGAGATGGGCGCCCGGCTGGGCTGCGACCCCGACGTGGTGGACGTCGCCGGGCTCGCCCACGATCTCGGGCACCCGCCGTTCGGGCACAACGGCGAGGCGGCGCTGGACCTGCTCGCCACGCCCTGCGGCGGCTTCGAGGGCAACGCGCAGACGCTGCGGGTGCTGACCCGGCTGGAGGCGAAGGTGCTCGCCCCGGACGGCTCGTCCGCCGGGCTGAACCTGACCCGAGCCTCGCTCGACGCCATCGGCAAGTACCCCTGGGCGCGGCGGCCGGGCCAGCGGAAGTTCGGGGTGTACGCCGACGACGTTCCGGTCTTCGACTGGCTCCGGGTTGGCGCGCCCGGCGACCGGCGCTGCCTGGAGGCGCAGGTGATGGACTGGGCCGACGACGTCGCGTACTCGGTGCACGACGTGGAGGACGGCATCCACGGCGGGTACGTCTCGCTGCGCCCGCTGCTCGCCGACGCCGACGAGCGGGCAGCTCTCTGCGCCGATGTGGCCGCCACCTACTCGGGGGAGTCCCCGGCGGACCTGGGTGAGGTGCTGGTCGAGCTGCTGGCCGACCCGTTGCTCGCCCCGCTCGCGGGGTACGACGGCAGCCACCGTGCGCAGGCCGCGCTGAAGGCCACCACCAGTGGACTGACCGGTCGGTTCGTCTCCGCGGCGGTGGCTGCCACCGAGGAGCGGTTCGGCCCCGGCCCGCACCGCCGCTACGCCGCCGATCTGGTGGTGCCGCGGCTGGTCCGGGCCCACTGCGCCCTGCTCAAGGGCATCGCGCTGCGCTACGTGATGCGTCGCGCCGGCTTCCGGGGTCGCTACGAACGGCAGCGGACGATGCTGGCCGAGCTGGTGGCCGCGCTGGTCCGGCGGGCGCCGGACGGGCTCGATCCGGTCTTCGCCCCGCTGTGGCGGGCCGCGCAGGACGACGCCGCCCGGCTGCGGGTGGTGATCGACCAGGTCGCCTCGCTCACCGACCCGGCGGCCGTGACCTGGCACACCCGTCTGGTCGGCGGCAACGCACCGCCGGCGGGCGACGGCGAAGATTAGGCTAGCCTAAGTGGCATGACGGAACGCCCCAGGAACGTCACCTCGGTCCGGGTGCTGCGCACCGAGCGGCCCACCCCGCACCTCATCCGGCTCGTCCTCGGCGGGGACGAGCTGGCCGACCTGCCGGTGGGCGAGTGCACCGACCACTACATCAAGGTGGTCTTCCCGCAGCCGGGCGTCGCGTACCCGCAGCCGCTGGACCTCGCCGCGATCCGCCGGGACCTGCCCCGGGAGCAGTGGCCCCGGCTGCGGGCGTACACCGTGCGGCGCTGGGACCCGCTCGCCGAGGAGCTGACCGTCGACGTGGTGCACCACGGCGACGAGGGGCTGGCCGGGCCGTGGGCGGCCGCGCTGCGCCCGGGCGATCCGGTGCACTTCGTCGGCCCCGGCGGGGCGTACGCCCCGAGCCCGGACGCGGACTGGCACCTGCTGGTCGGCGACGAGAGCGCGCTGCCGGCGATCGGCGCCGCCCTGGAACGGCTGCCGCTGGGCGCCCCGGCCCATGTCTTCGTGGAGATCGCCGACCCGGCGGAGGAGCAGAAACTGCTCAGCCCGGGTGCGGTCCAGCTCACCTGGCTGCACCGCGGTGAGCGCCCGGTGGGCGCCGCGCTGGTGGCGGCGGTCCGAGAGCTGGAGTTTCCGCCCGGTCAGGTGCACGCCTTCGTGCACGGCGAGGCGACCTTCGTCCGGGAGCTGCGCCGGTTGCTGCGCACCGAGCGCGGCCTGCCCGCTGATCAGCTCTCCATCTCCGGCTACTGGCGGCGCGGCATGGACGACGAGGGCTGGCGCTCGACCAAGGCCGACTGGAACCGGCAGGTGGCTGCCGAGGAGACCACGGCCGCCTGAGCACGGTCAGCCGCCGGACCGGCGATCCCACTCCTCGCGGACCGCGGTGAGTCGCCGGTTGAGCAGCACGGCGTACCCGACGATCGCCGCGGCGATCAGGAACAGCAGCAGCCGCGGCTCGCGTACCGTCGCGCCGATCAGGCTGACCGAGACCACCCCGTAGCCGGCGATCGCCACCCGGGCCCTGCTCGGTCGGGCCGAGAGCGCGTAAAGGCACAGCCCACACACCACCCAGACCACCACCGAGGCAGCCAGCAACAGCCGCAGCTCCAGCGGCAATCGGCTCGCGCCACGGTCGACCAGCCGGACCGCCTGCCCGAGCGACCAGCCGAGCAGCAGCAGCGCACCGCTGAGCGGGATGTGCAGATAGGTGTACGCCTGCCCGCCACGCAGGCGGGTCGCCGCCTGGCGGGTGGTGACGAAGGTGGTGTAGACCCACCAGACGGCGGCCGGCACGACGAAGGCCAACCCGGCGGTGAGGATCATCTGCGGCCGGGGGTGG
This sequence comes from Micromonospora sp. NPDC005161, assembly GCF_053599855.1. Taxonomy (NCBI): domain Bacteria; kingdom Bacillati; phylum Actinomycetota; class Actinomycetes; order Micromonosporales; family Micromonosporaceae; genus Micromonospora; species Micromonospora sp. NPDC005161. The sequence continues at coordinate 5,740 of NZ_JBSFYQ010000025.1, read as the reverse complement.
TCCGGCACCGCGAAGAGCAGGTTGGCCAGCGCGCTGCCCAGCACGATGATGGTGAATTGCCCGATCCGTTCCGGCAGGTGCCGGTTGTCCACCGGCCAGTGCTCGAGCCGGCGTCGGCCGACCCAGGGCGTGGCCAGCTCGATGGCCATCGCGACGATCCACAGCACCGGGCGCGACGCGATCGGCACGACCAGCGAGACCAGCCAGATCAGCCAGCCCAGCCCGAAGCCGAACAGGTAGACCGTGGTCACCGTGCGGGCCTCCGGGTTGGTCGGCCGGGCCCGCAGATACAGCAGGAGCAGTACGCCCCGGACGATCAGGTAGCCGATCGGCAGGAGCGGGCTCTCCGGCACCTCGTCCACGCCGAGCGTCATCGCGCCGGCGCCAACCAGGGCCACCAGCACCAACATCCGGTGCGGCAGGTCGTCCGGGTCGAATCGGGTGTCGTAGTAGACCTGCCCCATCCAGGCCCACTGGACCACCACGAAGAGCCCGATCACGGCCAGCATGGCGTTCGGCGTCGGGGTCGGGTCGGTGCCCAGCCGGGCCACCACCGCCGCCAGCGCGTACACGAAGATGACGTCCAGGAAGAGTTCCAGCCAGGTGGCGTGCCGGTGCCCGGCCTCGTCCGTCAGCGGTTCGGGCCCGCGTACGCCCAGCCAACCGGTCAACCATCCGGGCAGGTGCGCGCTGACGGTCCCGTACCCTGCGCATCTGGTCATGGTCCCCGCGCGGACCCGGCTCCCGGGCCGGAACCGAAGAGCCGGTGGCGGCCGCCGCCACACCGGCGTCCCCCGGCCGGCGCGTCGTCGGTCCGGCAGGGCAGGATGTACGCCGAGGGGGTGGCGCATGGCTGGGCGGATCCGGGACGAGGACATCGCACTGGTCCGGGAACGCTCCTCGATCGGGGATGTGATCTCCGAGACCGTCACGCTGAAGTCCGCCGGGGGCGGCAACCTCAAGGGCCTGTGCCCGTTCCACGACGAGAAGAGCCCGTCGTTCAACGTCTCCCCGGCCCGCAACGTCTGGTACTGCTTCGGCTGCGGGGCCGGCGGCGACGCGATCAAGTTCCTGATGGACGCCGAGCACCTCAGCTTCGTCGAGTCCGTCGAGCGGTTGGCCGGCCGCGCCGGCATCCAGCTGCGCTACGTGGAGGACGACAAGGGCACCCCGCGCCCCCGTCCCCAGCAGGGCCAGCGCCAGCGCCTGGTGGCCGCGCACGCCGCCGCGGTCGAGTTCTACCGGGCGCAGCTCAGCACCGCCGGCGCCCGGCCGGCGCGGGAGTTCCTGGCCCAGCGCGGCTTCGACCGGGCCGCCGCCGAGCGCTACGGCTGCGGCTTCGCGCCGGAAGGTTGGGATCTGCTCACCAAGCACCTTCGCCAGCAGGGCTTCACCCACCAGGAGCTGGTCACCGCCGGGCTGTCCCGGGAGTCCCGCTCCGGCACGCTGATCGACCGGTTCCGCCGGCGGCTGCTCTGGCCGATCCGCGACCTCGCCGGTGACGTGATCGGCTTCGGTGCCCGGAAGCTCTTCGACGACGACGACGGGCCGAAGTACCTGAACACCCCCGAGACGCCGATCTACAAGAAGTCGCACGTGCTCTACGGCATCGATCAGGCCAAGCGGGAGATCGCCAAGCAGGGCCGTGCGGTGATCGTCGAGGGTTACACCGACGTGATGGCGTGCCACCTGGCCGGGGTGACCACAGCGGTGGCGACCTGCGGCACCGCTTTCGCAGCGGACCACATATCTGTCCTGCGTCGGCTCCTGTTCGACAGCGACGAGGTGGCCGGCGAGATCATCTTTACCTTCGACGGCGATGCTGCCGGCCAGAAGGCCGCACTGCGCGCCTTCGAAGACGATCAGCGCTTCGTCGGGCGCACCTTCATCGCGGTCAGCCCGGACAGCATGGACCCGTGCGATCTGCGGCTGGCCAAGGGTGACCTGGCGGTGCGTGACCTGGTCGCCCGCCGCGAGCCGCTGGTCGACTTCGCGCTGCGACACGTGATCAGCCGCTTCGACCTGGACACCGTAGACGGCCGGGTCGAGGCGATGCGCCACGCCGCGCCGCTGGTCGCGCGACTGAAGGACCGGGAGAAGCGCCCGGAGTACGTCCGCAAGCTCGCCATGGACCTCGGCATGGAGATCGAGCCGGTGCAGCGGGCGGTGCTCGCCGCCGCCAACACCCCGCCGCCCAACGCCCGGGACGCCGCACCCGCGGCCCGGCCCGCCCCGGCCCGCCCCGAGCCGGCGCTGGACAGCCCGCAGTCGATGGTCGAGCGGGAGGCGTTGAAGCTCGCTCTCCAGCAGCCGGTGCTGGCCGGGCCGATGTTCGACGCGGTCGAGGCCACCGAGTACCGCCACCCGGTGCACGTCTCGGTGCGCGCGGCCATCGCGGCGGCCGGCGGGGCCGCTTCGGCGACCGGCGGCGCGGTCTGGATCGAGTCGGTCCGCGACGCCTGCGACGACCTGGCGTCCGCGGCGCTCGTCGGCGAACTGGCGGTGGAGCCGCTGCGGATCGACGGTGAACCGGACCCGCGCTACGTGTCGATCACGATGGCCCGGGTGCAGTTCGGGTCGGTGACGGCCCGGATCCGGGAGCTCAAGTCCCGGATCCAGCGCATCAACCCGGTCAACAACAAGGACGAGTACTTCGCCGCCTTCGGCGAGCTGCTGTCTCTGGAGCAGCACGCGCGGGCGCTGCGCGAGCAGGCCGCAGGAGGGCTCTGATGGGACTGTTCAGCCGCAAGCCGAAGCTTCCCCCGGCCGACCGGCCGCCGCTGACCGCCGACGAGCGGGTGTTGGCCTGGGCGGCGGCGGGCAACGGCGAGGGCGACGGGGTGGTGGTGGCCAGCAACCTCGGGTTGTGGCTGCCCGGCCGCGGGCACCGGCTCGGCTGGCACACTATTCTCAAGGCGGTCTGGTCCGGCCGGGAGCTGACCGTCACGCCCGCCGAGACCCTCGTCGAACGTGACGGCTACACGGTGGTCACCGACGGGCCGGCCGAGACCTACCTGCTGCTCGACCCGGGCGAGCTGCCGCACCAGGTGCGGGCCCGGGTGACCCGCTCGGTCGCGTACACCGAACACCACCCGGTGCCCGGCGGCGCGGCCCGGGTCGCGGCCCGGCGCGTGGCCGGGGTGGACGGTCTGACCTGGACCGTCCGCGTCGACCCCGGCACCGCGCCGGACGACGAGGACCTGCTCGCCGCGACCGACCGCCTGATCACCGTCGCCCGCGCCGCCACCGCACCGGTCGACGGCTAGCGGTCGGGCGGCCACTGACCGCCCGACCCCGGCGCCCGGTCAGTTGGCGCCGAGACCCTCCAGCGCCTTGGCGGCACCGCGGTGCAGCGGAACCGGCTCGGTCTTGCGGGCGTTCTCCAGGGAGATGCCCTTGGCCGCCGGGTTGGCCTGGGCGAGGACGTCCCGCTTGTCGAACACCGTCCGGGTGATCGCGCAGGCGACGTTGGCGTCCAGGTCCTTGCGGACCAGCAGCACGTTCGGCACGACGATCGTCGGGGTGTCCGCCGCCGTCTTGTACGCGTCCCGGCCGATCGTTCCGGCCTGGTAGGCGGGGCTCAACTCGTTCATCTTCGGCAGCAGGGGCGCGATGTCGATGAACTTCACCGTGTCGCCGGCGGTGGTGAACAGGTCGGTCAGGCCGCCGGTGGGCAGGCCACCGGACCAGAAGAAGCCGTCGATGCTGCCGTCCTTCATGCCCTCGACCGTCTTGGCCAGGTCCAGGCGCTGCGCACGGATGTCCTTGGCCGGATCGAGGCCCGCGGCCTCCAGCAGCCGGTTGGCGATCACCTCCGTGCCGGACTTCGGGGACCCGGTGGAGATCCTCTTGCCCCGCATGTCAGCCACCGAGCCGATCTGGGCGCCGTTGCGGACCACGACCTGGGTGTAGTTGTCGTAGATGCGCGCGAGCGCCTCGACCGGCTGCGGCGCGGTGAAGCTGCCCTTGCCCTGAACCGCGTTGACCGCCGTGTCGAAGAGGGAGAACGCCACGTCGTACTGGCCGCCGACAAGCTGCTCGACGTTCTGCACCGAGGCGCCGGTCTCCGCGGCGGTGCCGGTGAGCTTGCCGCCGGTCGCCCCGGACAGCTGCCCGGCCAGGGCGTTGCCGACCACGTAGTAGACGCCGGTCGCGTTTCCGGTGGCGATGCCCACCCGGGTCTCCCGGTCCACCTCACAGGTGACCTCGCTGGCCGCGTCGTCCTTGGCCGCGCCGCCCTGCTGGCCTCCGCACCCCGCCGCGCCGACCGCCACGAGGGCCACCACACTCAGGCCTGCCACGAGCCGTACGTTGATTCGTCTCACAGTTTCTCCTCCCGGAGGTTGGCTGGTGATCCGGCTCGCGGCCCGCCGGTCCGGCCGGCGGCTCCGCGTCGTACGAGCACCCCCGCCACCGCGACGGCGGCCAGTGCGGCGCCGACCGTGACCGGCACGGGTTCGAGCCAGAGCAGGGTGACCCCTGCGAGTGCGCCGAGCACGCGCTCCGGGGCGCCGGCGGGGCCGACGCCGGGCAGCCAACCGCCGGCGGCGACGGCGAGCACGGCCACGCTGAGCGCGACGACCACACCGGCGAAGGCGATCCGCCCCGCGCCGCCGATGCCGAGCAGCCCCAGCCCGGCCGGTGTGATCACGAAGGCGATCGGGGTCAGGTAGGCCGGCAGCGCGTACCGCAGGGTCTGCCACATGGTCGGCACCAGCCGGCCGCCGGTGACCGCCGCGGCGGCCACCGCGGCGAGCGCGGTCGGCGGGGACACCTCGGACAGGACCGCGAAGTAGAAGACGAACATCGCCGCGGCCGGCGCCGTCACGCCCAGGTCTAGCAGCGCCGGGCCGACGATCACCCAACCGATCACGAACGAGGCGGTGACCGGCACGGCCAGGCCCAGCAGGCTCAGTGCGACGGCCGCGAGCAGCGCGGTGAGCACCAGCACGAGGGTCGGGTCCGAGGTGACCGCCTTGGCCCCGCCGATCAGCAGCGCCGCCGCCTGCGGCCCGAGGCCGGTCTTCGTGGTGGTGGCGGTGATGATGCCGGCGGCGGCGCAGACGGCGGTCACCGCCAGGACCCCGCGTACGCCGGTGACGAAGGCGGTCACCAGCCGGGCCGGGGTGAGCTGGTGCGCCCGGTCCAGGAAGGAGAGCGCCACCGCCAGGAGGGTGGCGAGGACGACCGCCCTCGTCGCGGAGAAGCCGACGGCGAGAAGCACGACGATGGCGATCAGCGAGGCGAAGTGGTAGCCGAACCGGGCCAGCAGGCGCCACGGCGAGCTGACGTCGATCACCACCGGGCGTACGCCGGAGCGCCGGGCGTCGATCTCCACGGCGAGCAGGATGCCGAGGTAGTACAGCACCGTCGGCACGGTGGCCCAGCCCAGCACCTGGAGGTACGAGACGCCGAGGTACTCGGCGATGATGAACGCCGCCGCTCCCAGGGTGGGCGGGGAGAGGATCGCGCCCACCCCGGCGGCGGCGAGCATGCCGCCGGCCCGCTCCGGGGGGTAGCCGGCGCGGCGCAGCAGCGGCCAGGTGACCGCACCGATGCTCACCGTCGTCGCGGCACCGGACCCGGAGACGGTGCCGAGCAGGAAGCCGGAGGCCACCGCCGTCCGTCCGGCGGCGGTGCGTGAGCCCTGTCTGTCAGGGTGAGTTGAGGCCAACGGCTCGTAGCAAGTCCGTCTGGCAGGGCGAGTTCAGGATCGAGATTCGTTGAATACTGCTGTTGA
>NZ_JBSFYQ010000024.1:0-118361 GCF_053599855.1 Micromonospora sp. NPDC005161 | reverse complement strand
GCTCGCTGGTCCTGCCTAGGGCGAGCTGGTCGCGGGGGGCCTGGATGATCGCATCTTGGGGGCGGTGGCCCCGCGGTCGCCCGGGCGACCGCGGAGCATCGGCAGTGGACGTCATGTCGGACATTGTCCCCGAACCTAGGCTGTCCCGGCCAACTCGGGCTCGGCGACCGGCGCCGCCGGCGCGTCCGCCACGGCCTCCCGGCCGGGCATCCAGCGCAGCACCACCACGATCCCGAGCGCGGCGACCACCGCGGAGAGCGCCGCCGCCCAGTGCATGGCGGTGACGAAGGCGTCGTTGGCCGCCGAGATCAGCGCCGGCCCCGCGGGCCCGAGCTGCCCGGCCGCCGCGTACGCCCCGGAGATCGACTCGTTCGCCGCGTCACGGGCCTGCGCGGGCAGGCCGGTCAGCGCGCCGTCCACGTCGGCCCGGTAGACCGCGGAGAGCACCGAGCCGAGAACCGCCACGCCGAGCGCGCCGGCCACCTGGCGGACGGTGTTGCTCACCGCGGAGCCCACGCCGGCCTTCTCCCGGGGCAGCGCCGACATGATCGACTCGGTGGCCGGCGGCATGATGTTGGCCATTCCGACGCCCTGGAAGAAGAAGACGACCAGCACGATCCAGATCGGGGTGGACGCGTCGACGAAGGCGAACGCGGCGAGCGCCGCCGTGGTCAGCGCCAGCCCGACGGTGGCGACCGCCCGGCCGCCGTAGCGGCGGACCATCGCGGCGCTGCGCGGCGCGAAGATCAGCTGGGCGCCGGCGAAGGGCAGGAAGAGCAGACCGGTCTGCAGCGGGCTGTAGTCGCGTACCAGTTGCAGGTAGAACGAGCTGAAGAACATCACGCCCATCGCGGCGAAGAACACCAGGCCGACGATGGCCACCGGCGCGGCGAACCGGGGCAGGCGGAACAGCCGGACGTCCAGCGACGGGTGGTCGCTGCGCCGCTCGTGCTCCACGAACCAGGCGAGCACCGCCAGGCCGACGACGATCGAACCCCAGGCCACCGGACGGCCGAAGCCGTGCTCGCCGCCGTCGATGATGCCGTAGGAGAGGGCGACTAGGCCGACCACGGAGAGCAGGACGCCGAGCAGGTCGACCCGGCCCGGGCGCGGGTCGCGCGACTCGGGCACCAGCAGGGCGACCAGGATGACGCCGGCGACCACCACCGGCACGTTGATCAGGAAGACCGAGCCCCACCAGAAGTGCTCCAGCAGCGCGCCGCCGAGGATCGGACCGATCGCCACCGCGAGCCCGACCGCGCCGGCCCAGACGCCGATCGCCCGGCCACGCTCGCGCGGGTCGAAGACGTTGGAGATGATCGACAGCGTCACCGGCATGATGGCCGCGCCGCCGACCCCCATCAGGGCGCGGGCCGCGATCAGCTGTGCCGGGTCTTGGGCGTACGCGGAGAGCAGCGACGCCAGGCCGAACAGCGCCAGCCCGATCATCAGGAAGCGCTTGCGTCCGGCGCGGTCACCGAGCACCCCGAAGGTGAACAGCAGCCCGGCGAAGACCAGCGTGTAGGAGTTGATGGACCACTCCAGCTCGCCCTGGCTGGCGCCGAGGCCGTGCACCGGATCGGCCAGGGTGCGTAGGGCGACGTTGAGGATCGTGTTGTCGAGGACGACGACGAGGAGGCTGATCACCAGCACCCCCAGGATCGCCCACCTCCTCGGATGTCCGGTGTTGTCGTGCAGCTCCATGCCCGGTTCTCCCCCCGGTTTCACCGGCCGCGCAATACGATACGGGCCAGACTCGTAACTCCGGTCAGAGTACTGGCGGCATTAACGATACGGAACCGATCCGTATCGTATGTGGCCGGCGTCACGTCATCCCGGTCCGGTCCCGGTCCGCCTCCGAGCCGTGGGGCAACTCCCCCCGCCGCCTTTGCTCTGCTTCAACCCGCGCAACGGTTTCGGGCGGTGAGTGTTGCGTCGGTTGAAGCAGAGCAAAGGCGGACCCGGCACCGGTCGCCCTCGCGCCGGCCACCCCGCGAGGGCCGGCCACCCCGCGAGGGCCGGTTAGCCGCCGAGGTCAGCATGGTCGCGGGGCGGCCAGGCAGGCGGCGACGGCGGCGGGCAGCGTACGCAGGCGCGTCGCCGGCGCGGCGAGCGGCTCGATCCAACCGGGCCCGGCGCCGTTCACCCGCAGCAGCGGGAAATCCCGGGCGAAGCGCACCAGGCGGTACGCGCGGCCGGTGACCGGCGTCTGCGACCAGAGCACGACGATGCTCGGGCGGGCCCGGTACACGGCGCTGGTCAGTGCGGTCCACGGCAGGGCGGGGCCGAGGTGCAGGCAGCCGCGACCGTGCTCGCGCAGCGCGGCGGCGAGCGCGTGCATTCCGAGGCAGTGCGCCTCGCGCTCGGCCCCGGCGAGCAGCACGCCGCCGGTGGGCAGCGACCGCCCCGGCTCCCGCCGGTACACGTCCAGCCCGACCCGCACGCCCGCACAGAGGGCGTGCTCGACGGCGATCTCGGCGGCGGTACGCCCCGGCAGCCGGGCCAGCAGCGGCTGGCAGACCTGCTGCCAGAGCGCCGGCACGCCCCACTCCCCGGCCAGCTCCAGCAGCACCGTGGCGACCCGGTTGCCGTCCAGGTCCTCGGCCGCCAGCGTGACCCGCTTGTGCGCGGTCTCCACGGCCTCGGCCGGCATCGGATCGGTCAGCACCAGACGTACCCCCGGGTAGGTGTTCGCTACTCGGGGGTACGCCACGAGGGCGCGCGGCGGATGCGCCGGCGCGGGAATTTACCGGCGGCGCGCCATCAGCCGGCGGGCCAGCGCGGCGGCGCTGCCCCAGATGCCGCGCCGGAACAGCACCACGACGAGGACGAAGATGCCGCCGGTGACCAGGCCGATCGCCTCGAACCCAGAGAACGACAGCCAGTCCTCCAGCCGAACCACGATCCCGGCGCCGAGCACCCCGCCCCAGAGGGTGCCGATCCCGCCGAGCACCACCACGATGACGGCCTTGCCGGAGGTGGTCCAGTGCAGCACGTCCAGCGAGACGAACCGGTGGCCGACCGCGAACAGTCCGCCGCCGAGGCCGGCGATGAACCCGGAGAGCACGAACGCGGTGAGCTTGTAGCGGTGCACCGGGTAGCCGAGCGCCCGCGCCCGGGCCGGATTGTCCCGGATGCCGACCAGCACCCGACCGAACGGCGAGTGCACGATCCGCCAGGCGGCGGCCAGCCCGAGCAGCACGATCGGCAGGATCGCGTAGTAGAAGTAGTAGTCGTCGGTGAGGTCCCAGCCGAACAGCGCCCGGGGCACCCCCTGCAGGCCGTTCTCGCCCTGCGTCACCGAGCGCCATTCGTTGGCGACGTAGTAGACCATCTGCGCGAAGGCCAACGTCACCATGGCGAAGTAGATGCCGGTCCGCTTGACCGCCAGGTAGCCGATCGGCACCGCCAGCACGGCCGCGGCCAGCGCCCCGGCCAGCACCGCGAGCGGGAACGGTAGGCCGGCGTGGATCGCCACCAACCCGGTGACGTACGCCGAGGTGCCCCAGAACGCGGCGTGCCCGAACGACATCAGCCCGGTGAAGCCGAGCAGCAGGTCCACCGCGACGGCGAACAACGCCCAGCAGAGGATATCCACCGCGACCGCCGGGTAGAGGCCGTTGGGCAGCCAGGCCGCGACGGCCAGCCCGACGGCGAGCAGCGCGTACCGCACCCAGCCGGGGGCACGGGCCACGGCGACCAGCCCGGACGGCGGCGCCGCTCGGGGTGCCTCCGCCGGGGTGTCAACGGTGCTGGTCATGCCGGCGCCTCCTCACGGCCGAAGAGCCCCGCCGGTCGCCAGAGCAGCACCGCGGCCATCACGATGAAGACGATCGTCTGCGACACGATCGGGAAGTTGGACAGGTACGCCTCGCCCCACGCCTGGACCAGACCGATGCCGAAGCCGGCGGCGACCGAACCGAAGATGGAGCCCAGCCCACCGATCACCACCACCGCGAAGACCACGATGATCAGGTCAGCGCCCATCAGCGGGTTCACCGCGCGCATCGGCGCGGCCAGCACACCGGCCAGCCCGGCCAGCCCGATGCCGAAGCCGAAGACCGGGGTCACCCAGCGTCCAACGTCGATACCGAACGCCCGGGTCAGGTCGGGCCGCTCGGTGGCCGCGCGGACCACCATGCCAATCCGGGTCTGGGTGAGCACCCACCACACCGCGACGCAGAGCAGCACCGCGAAGCCGAGGATGAACACCCGGTAGGTCGGGAAGTCGAAGAGTCCGAAGTTCACCGTCCCGCTCAACAGCGACGGGGTGGCGTACGGGCTGGACTGCACGCCGTAGCGCAGCTTCACCAGGTCCTGCAGGATCAGCGTCAGGCCGAAGGTGAGCAGGAAGTTGTAGAGCGGGTCGAGTCGGGTCAGGCGGTGGATTACCGCCCGCTCCAGGGCCATGCCCAGCAGACCCAGCCCCACCGGCATGATCACCAGGGCCGCCCAGAACGGCACGCCCGCCTCGGTGAGCAGCACGTACGCGCCGAACGCGCCGAGCATGTAGAACGCGCCGTGGGCGAAGTTGACCACCCGCAGCATGCCGAAGATGACCGCGAGCCCGAGGGCGAGCAGGGCGTAGAACGCCCCGCTCACCAACCCGTTGAACGTGTTCTGCGCGAATCCGCTCACAGCGTCACACGCTCACAGCTTGCAGTCCGCCGACGGCGCGCGGAACGCCTCCGCGGCGGGGATGGTCTTGAGCACCTTGACGTAGTCCCACGGCTCGGTCACCTCGGACTGCGGCTTCACCTGGGCCAGGTACGCGTCGTGCACCACCCGGTGGTCCTCGGCGCGGATCTTGCCGTTGCGCAGGAAGACGTCCTCGATCGTCTTGCCCTCCAGACCCTTGACGACGGCGTCCGCGTCGTCGGTGCCGGCCGCCTGCACCGCCTCCAGGTACTGCAGGGCGGCGGAGTAGTTGGCCGCGTGAGCGAACGTCGGCCGGGTGCCGGCCTTCTGCTGGAACCGGTCGGCGAACTCCCGGTTCTTCGCGTCGAAGTTCCAGTACCAGGCGTCGGTGTACGTGGTGCCGGCCAGCGCCGCCGGCGTCAGCGAGTGGATGTCGGTGAGGAACATCAGCCCCACCGCCAGGCCGACGCCCTTGTCGCGCAGCTTGAACTCGTTGTACTGCTTCACCACGTTGACCAGTTCCGCGCCGGCCTGCATGGTGCCCAGCACGTCCGGCTTCGGGTTCAGGCTCGGCGCCTTGAGCAGGAAGGTGGAGAAGTCGCCGCTGGTGTTCGGGAACGGCGCGCCGTCCTTGCCGACGACCTTCCCGCCGGCCGCGGTGATCGCGGTGGAGAAGCTCTTCTCCATGTCCTGACCGAAGGCGTAGTTCGGGTACAGGATGTACCAGTTCTTGCCGATCTGCTCGGTCGTGGTCTTCCCGGTGCCGTTGGCCAGCATGTACGTGTCGTAGGCGTAGTGGAAGGTGTACTTGTTGCAGCTCTTGCCGGTCAGGTCGGTGGTCGCCGCCCCGATGTTGAAGTAGAGCTTCTTCTTCTCCTTCGCCACGTCGGCGACCTTCAGCGCCGCCGACGAGGTGGGCACGTCCAGGATCAGGTCGACGCCCTTGCGGTCGTACATCTCCTGGGCCTTGGAGTTGGCCACGTCCGGCTTGTTCTGGTGGTCGGCGGTCTCCACGCTGATGTCCTTGGTCACCGCCTTGTCGCCGTACTTGGCGGTGAAGTCGGCGATGGCCATCTCCACCGCCGTGACCGAGTTCTTCCCGGACAACTCCGAGTACGCCCCGGACTGGTCGTTGAGCACGCCCAGCACGATCTTGTCGCCGGTCAGCTTCTGGTCGCCGCCCGACTGGGGTCCACCGCCGCCGCAACCGGCGACCAGCACCACCGCGGCCGACGCCGCAGCCACACCCACCGTCCTCCGCATGCCCACTCCATCCATTCCGCGCCTCATCGCGCGGGTCGTCGTTGAGAGAAAAATCAGATTCCGAGGTACGCCAGCAGCTCGCGTTCCCGCGAGCGCACCTCGGAGTTGTCCATCGCCTCGGCGACGCGTCCCTCGGCCAGCAGGTAGTGCCGGTCGGCGACGCCGGTGGCGAAGTGCAGGTTCTGTTCGACCAGCAGCACGGTCACCCCGTGCCGTTTGGCTTCCCGCAGCAGGTCACCGACCTGCTGCACCAACAGTGGAGAGAGCCCCTCGGTGGGCTCGTCGCAGAGCAGCAGCCGGGCGCCCATCCGCAGCACCCGGGCCAGCGCGAGCATCTGCTGCTCGCCGCCGGAGAGCGTGGTGGCCGCGGAGTCACGCCGGGTGTAGAGGGCGGGGAACGCCTCGTACACCCGCTCCAGCGACCACGGGTCCGGGCCGACCCGGGGCGGCAGGGTGAGGTTCTCGGTCACGGTCAGCGTGGCGTAGCTGCCCCGGTCGTCGGGCACCCAGCCCAGCCCGAGCCGGGCCCGCCGGTGCGCCGGCAGCTTCCCGACGTCCCGCCCGTCCAGCTCGACCGTGCCGCGCTGGCCGGAGTGCAGCCCCATCACGCAGCGCAGCAGGGTGGACTTGCCGGCGCCGTTGCGCCCGACGAGGGTGACCACCTCGCCGGCGGCGACGTCCAGGCTGACGTCCCGCAGCACCTGCGCCTCGCCGTACCAGGCGGACAGGTTCTCAATGCGCAGCATCAGCGGCTCCCAGGTAGGCGGTGATCACACGCTCGTCCGCGCGGACCTGCTCGTACGGGCCCTCGACGAGGACCTTGCCGGCCTGGAGCACGGTGACGGTGTCGGCGAGCCGGCCGACCACGCTCATGTTGTGCTCGACCATCACCACGGTCCGGCCCTGGCGGACCCGGCCGATCAGCTCGACGGTGCGGTCGACGTCTTCGAGGCCCATCCCGGCGGTCGGCTCGTCGAGCAGCAGCACCTTCGGGTCCAGCGCCAGGGCGATGGCCAGTTCCAGGGCGCGCTTGCGGCCGTACGCCAGCGCCTCGGAGGGGGCGTCCGCCAACTCGGCCAACCCCACCATGGCCAGCAGTTCGTCGGCGCGCCCGGTGTAGCGGCCCATCAGCTTCGCGGACCGCCAGAACCGCCAGCCCAACCCGCTGGACGACTGGAGCGCCAGCGCGACGTGCTCACGGGCGGACAACTGCGGGAAGAGGCTGGTGATCTGGAACGAGCGGGCCACGCCGAGCCGGGCGACCTGCTCCGGGGGCAGCCCGGTGACGTCCCGCCCGGCCAGCTCGATCCGCCCGCCGCTGGGCCGCAGGAAGCCGGTGAGCAGGTTGAACAGGGTGGTCTTGCCGGCGCCGTTGGGGCCGACCAGCGCGTGCACACTCTCCGGCGCGACGTCGAGATCGACGTCGTCGACCGCCCGGAAGCCCCGGAAGTCTCGGGTCAGCCCACGGGCCGACAGGAGCGCTTGCCCGGCCATCGCCTCATCCTCCGCAGGGTCGCGGCGACGTCCGATCGGTGACCGTGGTCACAGGGCCGTCGCGTGGAGGAAACCTACGGCCGGTCCTGCGAGTCGAGCCATGTCGATGGCATCCATATTCGGCCGGCAGGAGACGTGCTGAAACACCACTCCCCGACGTCACCAACTTGACCGAGCCCCCTAGGTTGATGATCCACACAGCCCAGCGAAAGGCCCCCGGCCCATGCCTGTCGGCTTCACCATGGCGATCGTCTTCGCCATCGCCCTGGCGGTCTGCGCCGTCCTGGCGCTCGTCGCCCCGAGATCCGCCGTGAAGCGGACGGCCGCCCTCGCGGCGCTCGGCTGCCTCGCCCTCACGCTGCTGATCGGCGTCGCCTCCAGCGCTCACTCCGTACCGATCCGCTCGGTCGGCATCGTCACCAGCTTCGGCAAGCCCACCGGTGAGGTGACCGGCTCGGGCCTGAAGTGGGTGGCGCCCTGGCAGAAGGTCGGCGAGTGGGACGCGGGCCGGCAGAAGTACGACCACATCGGCGGCAACAACTGCGTACGGGTCCGCACCGGCACGCTCGCCGACGCCTGCGTCGAGGTGCTCATCGAGTGGCAGGTCAAGCCGGAGAACGCGCCGAAGCAGTTCATGGACTACAAGGGGGACTTCACCAGCTTCCGTGGCCAGCGGGTGGGCGTGCAGCTCGACAGCGCGGTCAACGACGCGTTCGCGGCGTACAACCCGCTGGAGAAGATCGACGCCCAGACCGGCGACCTGAACGTCGACCTGAAGCCCTTCGCGGCGAACATCAAGACCAGCGCGGAGACCCGGCTCGCCGCCGACGTCGACATCCTCTCGGTGACCATCACCCGGGTGAACCACGACGAGAAGACCGAGGGCAACATCAAGGCGTTCCAGGACAAGCTGGCCCAGACCCGCAACCTGGAGCAGGACCGCAAGAACGCCGAGATCTCCAAGCAGATCACCGAGACCAACGCGAAGGTCGACAAGGTGACCCGCTGCCTGGAGATCGCCGAGAAGAACGGGGCCAACCCGGGACTCTGCATCAACCCGGGCATCGTCACCGGCAAGTGACCGGGACCGGCCCACCCGCTCCGGGTGGGCCGGGTCACCCGGCGATCGTCACGCGGCGACGGCGTACTCCGGCAGGGTCAACCCGTCGGCCCGGCCGAAGACGAGCCTGGTCGTGAGCGCCCGCAACGGGCGGGAGGTCATCGCCCGCATGGACGCGTCGCGCAAACGGATCGCGGTCCGTGTCGCCGGCAGGAAGCCGGAGACGCCTCCGCCTGGTAGATCCTGGCCGCGCGCCACGTGCGCCCGCAGCGTCTCCTCGTAGCGGCGGTACGCGACCACGTGGTCACCCCGGGCCGCCGCCAGCTCACCGGCGAGCACGTACGCCCCGACCAGGGACAGGCTGGTTCCCTGCCCGGTCAGCGGGGACGGGCACCAGGCGGCGTCGCCGAGCAGCGCCACCCGCCCGGCGCTCCAGGCGTCCATCCGCACCTGCCCGTAGGAGTCGAAATAGAAGTCGGGGGCGTCGGGCATCGCGGCCAGCAGCTCCCCGGTCCGCCAGCCGACGTCGGCGAAGCGCTCGGTGAGGAGGCGCTGCTGGGCGTTCCGGTCCCGGCGGTCCAGGTCGAGCGGTGGGGAGACGAAGCTGAACAGCGCGCTGGTCGCGCCGTGCCGGGTCGGACGGGTGCCCACCACCCGACCACCCGGTGCGTTGTGCAGCTCGAACCAGCCCGTCTCGTTCCGGTACGGGGTCGTGAAGTAGGCCAGGTAGGCCCCGAGCGGCCGGACGTACGCCGACTCGGGGCCGAAGGCCAGAGCCCGGGTACGCGAGTGCGAGCCGTCCGCCCCGACGACCAGGCCCACGGTCCGCGGGGCGGATCGCGCGAAGGTGAGCCGCACCCCGTCCCCGGTCTGGGTGAGTGTCTCAATCGAGTCGTCGAAGATGTACTCCACGTCGGCGCGGGTCTCCTCGTACAGCAGACGGGCCAGGTCGCCGCGCTCGATCTCGATGTCGGCGACGATGCCCTCACCACCGAAGGCGTGCACCGGCATCCGGTAACGCGTCCGACCCCGCGCGTCGACGCCCGCCATGCCCTGCTCCCGGACGCACTCGGCCCGGATCCGGGCGGTGAGCCCCATCCGGTCGACGACCTCCCGGGCGGTCCCCCGCACGTCCACCGCCTGCCCGCCGGGGCGGAGCCCGGTCGCCCGCTCCACGACGGTGACGGCGAAGCCGTGCCGGCGCAGCCAGAAGGCCAGCGCGGGGCCGGCCACACCGGCGCCGGAGATGAGTACGGTCCTGTCGTCCATCGCACCGCTCCTGAGATCGTGCTTTACACCGTCAACCCAGCCGTCACCGCGGCTCGGACGGGAGGTCGTCCCGCGCAGCGAACGGTAGTTACACAGGGATCCACGCGCTCGGCCCGACCTAGTACGCTGCGCCAGGGAGAGCCGCCGGGCGCGGCACGTACTAGTACGCTGCACCGGAGGTGCGCCATGACTGGTTCCGAGCCGCCGTACCGGCTGATCGCCGCGGAGATCCGCCGCCGGGTCGACGTCGGGGAGCTGCGTCCGGGCGATCGGGTGCCGTCGGCCCGGCAGCTCACCCGCGAGCACGGGGTGGCCATCGCCACCGCCACCAAGGTCCTCGCACTGCTGCGTGACGAGGGTCTGGTGCTGACCCGACCGGGCGCGGGCACGGTGGTGGCCCCGGCCCGCGCGGCGGTGCCGCAGGTGCGCCGGAGCGGTGCCGGCGCGGAGCCGAACCTGACCCGGGAGCGGCTGATCCGGGCCGCGATCGCCCGGGCCGACGCGGACGGCCTGGCTGCCGTGTCGATGCGGCAGATCGCCGCCGAGCTGGGCGTGTCCACGATGTCGCTCTACCGGCATGTGCGCGGCCGGGACGAGCTGATCCTGACCATGGCCGACACGGTCCTGGCCAACGCGCCGCTGCCGGCCGTTCCGCCGGCCGGGTGGCGGGCCCAGCTGGAGCTGCTCGGCCGAGCGCAGTGGGCGACCTACCGGCGGCACCGCTGGCTGCCGCACGCCATCTCGATCGCCCGTCCGCAGGTGCTGCCCCACGCCATGGCGCACACCGAGTGGGGCCTGCGGGCCACCGCCGGCCTGGGCCTCGACCGGCACGTGCGCTGGCACGTCGCCATCGCCCTGTTGGCGTACGTCCGCGGAATCGCGACGAACCTGGAGATGCGGGCGCAGGCGGAGCAGGACACCGGCCTCACCGACGACGAGTGGGTGGACCGTCAGGTGGCCACGTTTCAGCACGCGATCACGAGCCGCGGCTACTCCACGATGGCCGCGCTCACGGACGAGGGCGACCTGGACCTCGACCTGGAGAGCGTCTTCGAGTTCGGCCTGCGGCGGCTCCTCGACGGCTACGCCGCGCTGATCGAGCAGCCGCCGCAGGCCGACCCTCAGCTCAGTCCGGGAAGCTGACCACCCAGCGGGCGCCCTCGCCCCGGGCCAGCCGGTCGAACGCGGCCGGCGCCTCGTCGAGGGTGACCACCCCGCTGACCAGCGGTGCCAGGTCGAGCGTGCCGTCGAGCGCGGCCCGGGCCAGCTCGGGCACCTCCCGATCCGGGTCGGACGAGCCGTACACCGAGGAGCGCAGGGTCCGGGCGGAGTGGAAGATGTCGAGCGCGCCGAGGCTGACGATGTCGTCCTTCGCGCCCATGCCGACCACGGTCACCGCTCCCCCGCGCCGGGTGAGCCGCCAGGCCGCCCGGATGGTGGCGGCGCGGCCGACGCACTCGAAGGCGTGGTCGACGCCCCGGCCCTCGGTGCGTGCCCGTACCTCCTTGGAGAGCCGGTCGTCGGAGAGCAGGAAGTCGGTCGCGCCGGCGGCGAGCGCCAGGTCGCGCTTGGCCTCGGCGATGTCGATGGCGAGGATCGACGTGGCGCCGGCCCGGCGGGCGGCGGTGAGCACGGCGAGCCCGACCCCACCGAGCCCGATCACCGCCACCGACTCGCCGGGAGCCACCCGGGCGGTGTTGCCGACCGCGCCTATGCCGGTGAGCACCGCGCAGCCGAGCAGCGCGGCCTGCTCGGGCGGCAGCCCGCCGGGGATGGCGATGACGGCGCTCTCGGGCACCACCACCGCCTCGGCGAGCGCGCCGAGGCCGAGGGTCAGGTGCAGTCCGGTGCCGTCGTCGGTCTCGCCGCGCGCCACCGTCGGGGCTGTGTTCGCGGCGCAGAGCCACGGCTCGTCGTGCTGGCACCACCAGCAGGCCCGGCACGCGGGCGCCCAGTTGAGGGCCACCGGCGTGCCGACCGCCAACCGGGTGTTCGGCCCGGCCTCGGCCACCACCCCGGTCGCCTCGTGCCCGAGCACCAGCGGGAACCTCGCGGCCAGGGTGCCGTTCACCATGGACAGGTCCGAGTGGCAGACGCCGGCCGCGGTGATCGTCACCCGCAGGTCGCCGGGGCCGGGCGCGGGCAGGCGTACCCGCTCGACCCGCAGCTCGGCGCCGGCCCCACGCGCGACCAGCGCGTGGACGGTGACCGGCGCGGCCGGGGCCGGCTCGGGGCTCATCGCTGGATCGCCTTCAGCTCGCTGAACTCGGCCAGCCCGTGCACACCCAACTCCCGGCCGAGGCCGGACTGTTTGTAACCGCCGAACGGGGCGAGCGGGTTGAACGGCGCACCGTTGATGTCGACCGCGCCGGTACGCAGCCGCCGGGCCACCGCGAGCGCCGCGTCGGTGTCGGCGGACCACACCGCGCCGGCCAGCCCGTACTTTGAGTTGTTGGCGATGGCCACCGCCTCGTCGGTGTCGGCGAACGGGATGACGGCGAGCACCGGGCCGAAGACCTCCTCCTGGGCGAGCGCGCTGTCCGGGTGCACGTCGGCGAAGACGGTCGGGGCGACGAAGTGCCCCTGGGCCGGCACCGGGGCGTCCGGGCCACCGGCGACCAGCCGGGCCCCGTCGGCGAGAGCCCGGTCGACGTGGCCGCGGACGCGCTCGGCCTGGGCGGCGGAGACCAGCGGGCCGAGCCGGGTCGCCGGGTCGAACGGGTCGCCGAGGCGGTAGCCGGCGACGGCGGCGGCGACCAGGTCGAGGGCCTCGGCGTACCGGTCGCGGTGCACCAGCATCCGGGTCCACGCGGTGCAGGTCTGGCCGGAGTTGATCAGGGCGTTGCCGACGCCGACCTTGACGGCGGCGGCCAGGTCGGCGTCGGGGAGGATCACGTTGGCGGACTTGCCGCCCAGCTCCAGCGCGACCCGGGCGATGCGGTCGGCGGCGAGCCGCATGATCCGGGCGCCGGTGGCGGTGGAGCCGGTGAACGAGACCAGGTCGACGTCGGGGTGCCCGGCGAGCGCCTCGCCGACCACCGGGCCGGTGCCGGGGACCAGGTTGAGCACACCCGGCGGCAGCCCGGCCTCGGTGACCGCGTCGAAGAGCAGGTACGCGGTCAGCGGGGTCAGCTCGCTGGGCTTGAGCACCACCGTGCAGCCGGCGGCCAGCGCGGGTGCCAGCTTCGCCATCACCTGGTGCAGCGGGTAGTTCCACGGGGTGATGGCGCCGACGACGCCGATCGGCTCGCGGACGACGAGGGAGTTGCCGATGCTCTCCTCGATTGGTGGTCGGGCGGCGAGCGCGATGTGGTCGCGCAGCACGATCAGCGGCAGCCCGACGTGCACCCGGGTGGCGAGCTTGAGCGGGGCGCCCAGCTCCACCGCGATGGTGCGGGCGAGGTCGTCGGCGCGCGCGGCGAGCGCGGTGTGCAGCCGGTCGAGGTGAGCGGAGCGCTCGGCGGGGGTGGCGGCCGACCAGCCGGGGAAGGCGGCGCGGGCCGCGGCCACGGCCCGGTCCACATCGGCCGGCGTGCCGGCGGGCACCTGCCCGACCGGCTCGCCGGTGCTCGGGGTCTCCACTGCGATCACCTCGCCGGCGGTGGACTCGGTCCACTGGCCGGCGATGTGCAGGTGGCGCCGGAGGCGCAGGGCGTCGGGCAGCAGCTGCGACGGCGCGGCGGCGAGGTCCATGTCGTCCCTTCGGGGGTGGGCGATGGGCGATGAAACTAGCGCTGGGAGTTTCGACGCTACCCGCTGGACCGGGTGGACTCCACCGGGTCGAGGGGGCCGACGGTGCGGGCGTACTCGGCGGCCAGGCCGTGCAGCAGGGCGTCCAGGCCGAGGGCGAACGCGCCCTCGTCCACGCTCTGCTGGTGCTCGGCGAGCCGGTGCGCCTGGCGCAGGTGCGGGTAGTGCGCGGCGTACAGCTCGGGGTCCTCGACGAAGCCGCGGGCGAACGAGCCGAGCGCCGACCCGGCCACGAAGTAGCGCAGCGCGGCGCCGATGTGGGTGGCCCGGGCCGGCGGCCAGCCGGCGCGCACCAGCCCGCCGTAGACCGCGTCCGCCATGGCCAGCGCGGCCGGCCGACGGCCGGGCCCCTGGGCCAGGTACGGCACGATGTTCGGGTGCGCGGTGAGCGCCCGCCGGTACGACCAGGCCCAGTCGCGCAGCGCGGTGACCCAGTCCCGGCTGGCGAAGCCACCGGTGTCCACGGCGGCGGTGACCGCGTCGGCGACCGCGTCCAGGATCTCGTCCTTGGTGGCGAAGTGGTTGTAGAGCGAGGGACCGCGCACGCCCAGCTCGGCGGCGAGCCGGCGGGTGGAGAACGCCGGCAGGCCCTCGGCGTCGATCACCGCGGTGGCGGTCTCGACGATGAGCTGCCGGGTGAGCCGGGGCTGGCGTGGTCGGGGCACTGCGCTCCTCGCGGGTCTCGGCCGTGGGGTCTGGACGCGGCAAAACTTACACCGCTAGTTTAAGGGTGACCGGCAGCACCGACGCCAGGAGGACCACCGTGGACTTTTCGCTGACCGACGAGGAGCGGGCGGTACGGGACACCGTCCGGTCGTTCATCCGCCGCGAGGTGATGCCGCTGGAGGAGGAGGTGCTCCGCCGGGAACGGGCGCACCAGCCGGGCCTGGACCACTCCGAGGTGCGCGAGCTGCAACTCAAGGCGCGCAAGTTCGGCTTCTGGGGTCTGGCCACCCCGGAGGAGTACGGCGGGATGGACCTGCCGGCGGTGCTCCAGTCGCTGATCTGGACCGAGCTGGGCCACACGTTCGTGCCGTTCCGTTTCGGTGGCGAGGCGGACAACATCCTGTTCCACGCCACCGAGGAGCAGAAGCGGGAGTTCCTCATCCCGACCATCGAGGGCGAGCGGCGCTCCTGCTTCGCGATCACCGAGCCGGGTGCCGGTTCGGACGCGGCGAACATTCGGCTGTCCGCCCGCCGCGACGGCGACGACTGGATCCTGGACGGCGAGAAGACGTTCATCACCGGCGGCAACGACGCCGACTTCGCCATCGTGGTGGCGGTGACCGACCGGGAGAAGGGCGCCCGCAACGGCGGCGCCACCGCGTTCCTGGTGGACCGGGCGATGGGCTGGCGCTCGGAGTTCATCCAGACCATGGGCGAGGGCGGGCCCGCGTCGCTGATCTTCGACGGCGTACGCGTGCCGCACCGCAACATCCTCGGCGAGGTCGGGCAGGGCTTCACGCTGGGCATGGAGTGGATCGGCAAGGGCCGCTACACCATCCCCTCGCACGCCATCGGCATCGCCGAGCGGGTCCTCCAGATGGCCATCGACCACGCCAACACCCGGGAGACGTTCGGCTCGAAGATCGGCACCAACCAGGCCATCCAGTGGATGATCGCCGACTCGGAGACCGAGCTGGAGGCGGCCCGCTGGCTCGTGTTGAAGTCGGCGTGGACGGTCGACCAGGGCATGGACCCCCGGCACGCCTCGTCGATGGGCAAGCTCTACGGCGCCGGAATGGTCAACCGCGTGGTCGACCGGGTGCTCCAGATCCACGGCGGCATGGGCTACACGCGTGAGCTGCCCATCGAGCGCTGGTACCGGCAGGTCCGGCTCTACCGGATCTTCGAGGGCACCGACGAGATGCAGCGCCTGATCATCTCGCGCGACCTGCTGCGCGGGTACACGAAGATCGGCGGTCACCTGGCCTGAGCGGGGGTGGTGCTGACCAGCTCAGCTGGTCAGCGCCGCCAGGGCGGCGTCCACATCGGCCTCGGTGGAGTAGATGTGGAAGGAGGCCCGGACCCGGCCGGCGCGCACCGCTGCCCGGATGCCGGCCGCCGCCAGGCGCCGCTCCGCGTCGGGCACGTCGACGGTGACGATGGCGCTCTCCCCCGGTGGCCGGCCCAGCCCGGTCAGGAACCGGTTGGCCAGCGCCACGTCGTGTGCCCGGATCGCAGGCACGCCGATCTCGGCGACCAACTCCAGGGCGGGCGCCGCGCCGACCCAGCTGAACCAGGCCGGTGAGATGTCGAACCGGCGGGCGTCGTCGGCGAGCCGCAGCGGCGGACCGTAGTAGGAGGCGTGCGGGTCGCGGCCCGCGTACCAGCCGGCGGCGTCGGGGCGGAGCCGGTCACGCAACGCCGGTGCCAGATAGGCGTACGCGGTGCCGCGCGGGTTCATCAGCCACTTGTAGCCGCCCACCGCGACCACGTCGGCCCGGCTCGCGTCGAAGGACAGCCAGCCGCACGCCTGGGTGGCGTCCACCACCACCAGCGCGCCGTGCGCGCGGGCCGCGGCCACGATTTCGTCGTACGCCGCGACAGCCCCGTCTGCCGACTGCACCAGGCTGAACGCGACCAGATCGGTGTCGGCGTCGATCGCGTCGACCAGCGACTCCAGCGGCACCGTCCGGACCTTGACCCCGCGATCCTCCTGGACCAGCCAGGGGAACAGGTTCGAGGTGAACTCGACCTCGGGGACCACCACCGTGGCACTGGCCGGCAGCGCCGCCGCGACCGGCGCGAGAATCTGGGACACGGCCGCACCGACCGCCACGTCACCGACCGGCACCCCGATCAGGCCGGCGATCGCGGTACGCGCCCGCTGCACGGAGTCTCCCCAGCCCTCCCACGACGTACGGCCGACCCGCCAGTCGGCCAGGGCCTCCTGCATCGCCGTCCAGGCCGGCTCGGGCGGCAAGCCGTAGGAGGCGGTGTTCAACCAGCCGGGCTCCGGCTTCCACAACTGCTGTGCCTGCTCGATGTCCACGGGACCGACGCTAGGCGGGACGAGCGGGGTTCGGCACGGCCAATCGGCGACCGGCGGCCTGCGGCGCATGGACGAGCCACCTGTGCGCCCTGCGCGGCGGGCCGGTCCCTGACGAGCATGATGACTCTGAGGTATAGATATGACTCTGAGGTATAACGCTCACGAACATCCTGCCGCCCCAACGGGCTGAGCCGTCACGGCTTCCCACCTCGGCCGGACACGTCACCGCCGCCCGGCGGGTGGATCCGGGAGAGGCTGTCGGCGAGACCGGCCAGCCAACGGTCGACCTCCACCAGATGCCGGATCGAGGACTGGGAGCCGACCGCACCCAGCAGAGGGCGGATCCGGTCGAGTTCGTCGACGCAGTCAGCCGGCGGGGGCAGCGGGCCCGACGGCCGGCCGTGCGCGACCTCGTCGGCGAGATCGTCGTACTCCGATCGCAGTTGACCTGCGGAGTCCCGT
Organism: Micromonospora sp. NPDC005161; assembly: GCF_053599855.1. Taxonomy (NCBI): domain Bacteria; kingdom Bacillati; phylum Actinomycetota; class Actinomycetes; order Micromonosporales; family Micromonosporaceae; genus Micromonospora; species Micromonospora sp. NPDC005161. Next base: position 101,430 of record NZ_JBSFYQ010000024.1, on the reverse strand, counting down.
AGTAACGGCGCCACCGCGGGCCAGCCCGCGAGGCAGCCGGGTGGGTTGCGCCGCAGCAACGACTCGGCGGCGGGCACCGCGCGGTGCCCAGCGGCCAGGACGGCGTCCCAGTCCACGCGCCGGCTCGGCGGGTCGGGCCGCTCCGTGTGGTACTGGCAGTAGGACGAGTCGACGAGGACCATGCTCCTGCGGACCCGTTCGAAAGCCTGGTCGGGCCGAGGGCCGCCGAGCACCGCCCGGATGGTCTGGTCGACCGCGTCCGCGCTGGCCTCCAGGTAGCGGGCGGCGTTGCGCCGCAGGTCGCGGCTCGCGCCGCGCGGCCACATGGCGATGCCGGCGACCACGCCGATCACGGCGCCGAGCACGACGTCGACCAGGCGGGCCTCGGCGAGTCGCCATCCTTCGGGGGCGAGCTGGGCGAAGACGAACGTCAGCAGCAGGGTGAACAGGGCCTGCTGCCAGACCGGCCCCAGCAGGCGGCCCACGCCGAAGGCCAGCATCAGGGTGAACGGCAACGCGATGGCGTACACGATGGGCTCCTGGACGAGGAGCAGGAGCCCGCCGCTGACGACGACACCGGCGATCGTGCCGAGCACGGCGGGCCGCAGCGCCGTGCGGGTGTCCGCCGCCGAGGTGCGCAGGACGGTGAGAGTCGCCAGGAGCACCCAGAAGCCGTGGGTGAGCGACAACACCCCGGCGGCCACCCGCGCGACGGCCAGCGCCACGGCCAGCCGCAGCGAGCTGTGCAGGTAGTCGGATCGGGGCGCCAGGTGGAGGCGGAACTGTCGCCAGTACAGCGTCCACGGGCCATGCCGCGCGTACTCGAACTGCCCCGAGACCTCCTCGCCCTCGAGCCGTGACCCGCTGGCCACCCGGGCACCGACGGCGAGAACCCGTACCTGGTCGGCGAGGGCCAGCGCCGTCGCGTCCCGGCACAACCGGGGCACGTCCGGCGCGTGGCGGTCGTTGCCCTCTCCAACGGGGTACGCCCTCTCGGCCCGCCCGATCGCGGCGTCCAGGTCGCCGAGGTCGACCGGCGGCGCACCCGGCGACAGGCTCCCGCCAGCGGCACGGGTCGTCTCGGCACACGAGCTCAGCAGCCGCGCCGCGGCTAGGTCAGGGATCGGCTCCGGCGGCGCGTCCGCCGCCAACCGGTCCGCCTCGGCGAGCACCTCCCGCAACGCCGCCGCGCAGATTCGCAACGCCCGGTCCCGAGCGCCCGCCGCGGTGGGTGCCCACTCCGGGGGATTGCGACCCAACGCGAGGCCAGCCACCGCGTCGCACGCCCGCTCGCGCCGTGTGTCCCGACCGCCGTGACCGCCCCGCGGATCGGTCAACAGGGCGGCGGTGGCCTCCAGGAACGCCGCGACGCCACCCGTGGCCTCGACGAGACGCTGCCGGTAGGTGACCGGCACCGGATCGGGCCAGAGGAACACCTCGGCCACCGCGAGCAGCACGACGGCGAGCGTGACCCCCGCCAGCCGCCCCGGCAGGGTGTCCGGCTGGTACGGCGGGAAGGACGCCAGGATGTAGAAGAGCTGGAACGCGCTGGCCAGCCCGACCAGGCGCGGGTTGCCGACTCCGGCGAACGCCACGACGAACCCGATGACCAGCATTCCGCCGGCCGCCGCCCAGGTGCTCCACGCCAGCAGCGAGCCCGCGGCGATCAGGGCCCAGACCGCCGGCAGTGACGTGACGAGGATCCGCGCCCGCTGCGGCGCCGGACCGGGCAGCTGCGCGAACGACCCGGCGGCGACCACGCCGAACAGACCGTACGTGGCGAGCATCGGGCTGCCCGCGCCGTAGCGGCAGGCGTAGAAGACGACGGACGCGACGAGGGTCAGGCGTGCCGCGCGCCGCAGGACGGCATCCCCCGGGTCACGGCTGCGAAGCCGGCCCAGGAGGCTGGTTCCGAGCACGCCTGCTCCCCCGGGTTCGTCGCAGCGCCCTCCCCGGCCCACCATTTTCCATGGAGCCTCCCGGTGGCGGCGGGTTTCGCGCCGAATAGCGCGCGTCAGCGCTCAGCTGGCCCGCCACTTCTGGTTCGCCTGCCCGTTGCACTGCCAGAGCTGCAGGCGGGCGCCGTTGTCGGGGTTCTGGTCGAGCACGTCGACGCACCTGTCCGCCCTGGTGTTCACCAGGTCGTGGGCCTTGTTCAGGGTGAACTTCTGGGACCCCGCGCCGGTGCAGTCGGCCAGCTGGACAGCGGCCCCGTTCTCGGTGGAGTGGCCGGCGACGTCCAGACACTTGCCCATCGAGCGGACCGTGCCGTCCGCCGGGAAGGTCCACAGCTGCTTGGCGGTCCGGCGGCAGTCCCAGATCTGGAGTCGAACACCGGCGGTGGCGTTGCCGTCCGGGATGTCGATGCAGCGGTCACTGGCGAAGCCGACGATCTGCTTCCCGGTCGGCGTGCTGGTCGGCGTCGGCGACGGGGGCGCTGGCGGTGCCGACGGCTGCTGCGCCGGATTCCCCGGGCCGGTCGTCGCGCCGCTGCCCGACCGCGGCGACGACTGCCCCGCGTCCCCGGACGGCGGTGGGCCGGCTGATCTCGACGGCGAGCCGCCCGTGACGGGCAGGCCCTGGAAACCATCCGTGATCAGCGCGAAGACACCCGCGCTGGCCGACCACTCGGCCGCCGAGGTGGTCCAGCCGATCGTGTACGCGTGGCCGTTGTGACCGACGAAGGCGCGGCTCACCGCGCGCATCGGAGTACCGTCCTCGGCGGTGTACGTCCACTCCCGTTCGGCCGCCCGCGCCTGGTAGCGCAGCGCGGCGAGCCGGACCTGCCGGTACTTGGCGTACCGCTTGCGTTCCGCCTTCTCCCGCGCCCGTAGCTCGGCGGCCAGGTCCGCCGGGACGCTGCGGAGTTCGTCGACGACGAGCACGCGGCTGCCGTCCGGCTCGCGGAACTCGGCCCGCTCACCGTTTCGCCGCGGCTGCCAGCCGTCCGGCACCGGTACGAGGAAGCGCGGATCGTCGCGGTGGTAGTGCCAGCCGGCGGGCGGCGGTGGCAGCACCCTGGACACCGGCGTCTCGGCGATGGGCGACGGGTTCGCGGTCGGCATCGCCACCTGGCGGTCACCCGCTCCGCCGGACAATCCGCGGTTCACCAACGCCGCACTCACCAACGACACGAGCAGCAGGGCAGCGGCGAGTGACCCGATCAGCCGACCCCGACGCCTGCGGACCGGCGTTGGAACAGGCGCGTCGGGGACGGCCGGTGACGCTGGCGGACCGGACCCGACGGTGACGAACTCGGGCACGATCTGCGGACGAGAATCGTCGCCGGTGTTGATCCGGGCGACCGGAACGTCCGGGTCGACGGCGCGGCGCAGTAGGCGATCCGCCTCCTCGGCGCTGATCCGCTGAGCCGGCTCCCGCCGCAGCAGTCCTTCGAGGAGCGGGTTCAGCAGCCCGGCTCGCTGCGGCGGTGGTGGTGGCGCCTCGGTGGCGAGGGCGGCGAGCGTGGCGATCGGGGACGAGCGTTGATAGGGGGTACGTCCCTCCACCGCCGCGTAGAGGGTGGCGCCGAGTGACCAGAGGTCGGCGGCGGGGCCGACGTCGCCGTCGGTGGCCCGCTCCGGTGCGAGGTACGCGGGCGAGCCGAGCACCATGCCGGTCTGCGTCATGCGCGGGTCGCCGGGGAGGGTGGCCAGACCGAAGTCGGTCAGCACCACCCTGCCGTCGTCGGCGAGCAGTACATTGGCCGGCTTGACGTCGCGGTGCAGCACGCCGGCCTGGTGTGCCGCCCGCAGCGCGCCCAGCACACCCAGCCCGATCCGCGCGGCGCGGGCCACCGGCATCGGACCCTCTGATTCGAGCACCTCGTGCAGGGAACGGGACGGGACGAGCTCCATCACGATCCAGGGGTCGTCGCCCGAGTGCAGCACGTCGAAGACGCGTACCACGTTGACATGGCCCAGGCGGGCGACGGCCCGCGCCTCGCGCATGGACCGTTCGCGCATCTCCCGACGCTCGTCGTCACGCAGACCGGGCGGTGCCACCAACTCCTTGATGGCCACGTCCCGCTGGAGCATCTCGTCACGGGCCTGCCACACACGGCCCATTCCGCCCTGTCCGAGCGGACGTACCAGCCGGTAGCGATTGGCAATCAACTGTCGAGGGGTGTCGGGCACGACAGGAAGGTACCCGGCGATCATTACGTGCCCAATTCTTCCCGACAGGTGGAAAGCGACAGTTGGATATGTCACACGCGGCTTTCGGCGGCCCTCCACTGGACCATTCCGACACAACTCCACTATTGCACGCCCACTGTCGCCCAACGCGATGTTACCAATGCGTACATCGGCAATCTGATATGAATATCGAATGAACTCGAATCCCGTCGAGACCCGTACGGCACGGCCCCCGGGCGGACCGGGGCCCATGCAGGGCATCTGGACCAGGCCGAACCTGCGCTGGGGCCTCACGTTCCTGATGGTGACGCTGACTGCCTGCACGCCCCCGAGCGACTCCAGCCGCCCTGCCACGCCGTCTGTCGATGGCGCGGCCACGGCAACGGCCGGAAGCAGCGGTGAGACGCCGTGCACGACATCGGCAGCGGCGATGCCCACGCCACCGGAGGGTTATCGGCTCGTGGGCGAGAATGCGGCGGTGCCGGGCCGCACGGTGCTGCCCGCGGAGGAATCGGGCGAGGCCGATCCAGCAGCTCGGCTATTCGCCAAATGGGGATTGGTCGTACGCGCCGGAACTGTCGTTGACCTTCAGGTGGCGCCCGGATGGGAAGACGACGCCCGGATCGGATGGGGCGCTTCGGGAACGCCTGCGGCGACCGCCCGGGTGCACGCCTGCGCGCCCACGGAGGGACAACCTCAGTGGATGGCCTTCGTCGGCGGCACGTGGGTTGCACGAGCCACCTGCCTACCGCTCATCGTCCGGGCGGACGGGCGGCAGGACCGAGTCAACCTCGGCATCGGCCGTCCCTGCGACGAAACCAACACGCCGTAGCCCCAGGCCGTCTGAAAGCAGCTGACCAATGACCACGACGCTCCGGAGCCGTGGTGGGGCGGCGCATCCTGGCAGGATGTTCCGGTGCGCTTCACCCCTCACCTCGTAACGTCCTTCCGGATGCCGTCGAACGCCCCTCGCGTACCCGATATGGCCAGCACCGCCGACACTCCCGCCGTCCAGCGGTGGCCGCATCGCCGGCTCGTCGTGATCCGCCGGCACGACGAGCTGTTGGCATACGACCTCGACCGGCTCCTCAGCGGCGACGACACTCCCGCCGCGCGGTTCCCGGCGCCATGGCCGCGTGGGGCGGGCGGGGTCGATGCGGTGAGCCCCACCCTCGACCTGGCGGTCTTCAGCGGCCAGCACGCTCTGCACGCGGTCGACCAGACCGGCACGCTGCGCTGGAGTGTGCGGCACGCGTGCTGGGGCTCCCCCTGCTCGTCGCTCCACGAGTCCTACGAGGAGTACGCGGGCACCGACGAGCACCGCTATCCCGATCGGGGCTCGTGCGCGATCAGCGGGGACGGCTCGACGGTTTGGGCGCACGTACGCACCCCTCTGCCCGACGACGCGGAGGCGGAGTACGACGAGGAGTGGCTCGTGATCGATGCCACCGACGGTCGCATCCTGGGACGGGCCTCGACCGACACCGCAGCCGCCGGCTCCGACCACGTTCCCCACCCCGACCCCGGCCAGATGGGCATCAGCATCGGCGAGGGCCAGGACGGTGTCCCGCTGCGGTGGGGCCGGTGGGACGGCGTCCAACTCACCGTCACCTCGATCGGGGATGACGACCGTTCCCTCATCGACGTCAGCCCGTCCGGGAAACTGTTGCTCACGGTCGCCCACCATCAGGGAGACCTGGCGGTCCATCGGCTTCCCGACGGGGCGGTGCTGCACGAGGTTGCCGCCGACCAGCTTCAGCCCCCCTCGGAACAACCGTCGGACACGGCGGAGGAGCCCTACTGGGACTACCAGTGCGGCTTCGTCGACGACCGCACGGTGATCGCGAGCGCCGACGAGAACGACGAGGAGTACGGTCGCCCGCAGCATTGGCTCGTCGACGCGTCGCAGGGTGACGTGCTCGGTCGGGTCGAGTACTCGATGCCCATTTCAGAGAGCCCGATGGCCCTCGGCGACGGCACCTGGCTCACCTGCGGCGAGGACCCGTTCCAGCTCCTGCTGTGGAGTCTTCCCCCGGTGGAACGTGTCTCGTCTACCGCAACCAACCACTCAGCCGTGATGGAGTGACCGCTTCGGTGTGAATTCTCGGCGGGGCGGCCGTCCTCCGGCTTGATACGAGGTCAGACGACCTGCTGACGCCTTTCGGCTCGGCTGGGTTGGCACGGCTACTGCACTTCGCTGCTGTGCTTCTGGCGTCAGACGAGGCGTTGGATTCGGATCTTGGCTCGTTCGTTTCGCAGGTGGCCGTGCTTGTGTTGGCGGACCTGCTCGTCCCAGACCTCCTGGTCGTAGTCGGGGCCTGGCGGGATCCACTTGTGGGAGCCGTCGCTGTAGTGGAACTTCTCATCGCCGGGTCGCAGGATGCTCATCGGGTCCAGCTGAGGAATCGGTGGTGGAGGTGGCCGGCAGGGACAGAGGCCAAGTCCTGGGTGGCGTCCACGAACTGGGCTGCCAGGTAGAGGGCGAGCGACACCGGAGCCTTGTCGTACTCGGCCAGCAGCTCCCGCCGCCGGCTCTGGCAGGGCCACTCGCCCGCACAGTCGCCGCACGTCCATGCTGGCTTGACCGCGTGGTGAGGGGTCATCGCGGGTGGTCCTGGCTGGGCCAGTGGCCGCGGTTGATCGGGATGCGGTGACGGCTCTGGCAGGGCAGGTTTGCGCCGCAGCGGCAGATGCGTCGCCAGTACCGCCAGGACCACACGGGCCGGTGGCGTCGGGCGAGGGTTAGCGCTGCCGCCAGGACGTACTCGTCGTAGGACACCCGCTTCATCAGTTTGCCGCTCGCGCCTGGTCCTCGGGTGGCACTGGTCGCCAAGCCGAAGGGAGCACCGCATCCTCCTCGTGCCGCAACTGTCTGAAGGCGTGGACGCCCGAACGCGGGGGATGCGACGGGCGTCCACGCCGGTGAGGACGGCCCGACAGCGCCAACCGAGGGGATGACCTCCTCGGCAACCTCCCACAGTTACCGTTGGGTAGTCAAGGGCTGACGTAGGTGGTCTACTCGTGTTGCCAACCGAGGGGAACACCGTGCCACCGCGTTACCGCTACGAGCAGATCGCCGACGACCTTGCCGAACGCATCGCGACCGGCGAGTTCCCGCCCGGCTCGAAGCTGCCCAGTCGGCGAGAGTTGATCGAGCACTACGGCGTCACGGAGCCGGTCATCGACCGCGCCATGCAGGTGCTACGGATCAAGGGGATGACCGAGACCCTGCCGGGAGTGGGAGTCTTCGTCGCCGAGTAGCGACCACCCATCTGGCGAGAAGCGAGGTAACTCCATGGCCACCCGCCTACCCACGGTTTGCCTCTTCTGCCAGTCCACCAGCAACATCACGGCGGAACACGTTCTGCCCGAGAGTTGGCGCAAGGTTTTCGGCGCATCCCTCTTCGACAGAACAGACTCCGGCTGGCTGATTAATAGCGACGGCCAGAGAATCGAAGTTGAGAAAACAGTTAAGGCGAAACCGTTCGGCAGAAAAGTTCGCGAGGTTTGCGGAAGTTGCAATAAATACGGTTTAGCGTGGCCCCCAGTGTCCTCATCCATGAGCACACCTCCGATGGTGAGGCATCGGTACGTCCAGCAGTACCTTGAGGCGAGCGTCATGAGGTAGAAAGAACTGCGGCGCGCACCGCTACACGCTGCTGCTAATGGCTGAAAGCAACAGCCATGTACCTCTTTGCGCAATGGCAACTTCACCCTCAGGGAACGACCCGGACGCATCAACCTGCCCCAACACGTCGTAGGCTGGCGTCCGCGTCCTTCATCGTTCACCAACGTTCAGGCATGTAATCCGGGGTACGGGCACACGGACGTGACCGGGGTCTGGTGGGACGGGGCCAACCTCCGAGGTGTCACCGCCGACCGTGTCTTTGGATGGCCGCACGGCACCCTCGGCCGCTGACCCCGGCACCCTGTGAGCTCCCAGACGGCACCAGTCACAGCGGCTGACCTCAGCTCCCGTCGGCTTCCGTGGCTGGTAGGTCGAGATAGGCCAGTAGCCGCAGCGCTCCAGCAAGGTGTTGCAGGTCGTGCCAGAGCACCGGCACGTCGTCCGCCGGACGGCGCAGCAGCGCACGCAGCTCCGCGATGTCGTCGCTGCTCTGCCCGACATCGATCGCCGGTGCCTCCCTCACCTCAAACGCGGTCCGCAGGTCGACGTTCCAGTAGGCATCGACACCGACGTCCGACAGGTCGATCTCCGGCCCGAACCGCTCTTCCACTACGCCCAGCAGCATTGCGCACGCCTGGCGCAGGTCCTGGACCCTCAGCATGTCCGTCACGGTCACCACCCTCCCGGTAGCACCCGCACACAACAACCGCGATTGCTTCACAAGACTGCTGTACGACAGCAGCAAGGCCACCTCCCGTTTCCGGGGAGTGGCCTTTCACCTGCCTAAGCGATAACCCAGGGGTCGCGCCTACGCTCGGCCAACGCGACCCCTGGGATGTTCCTGATCGCGAGGTCAGGCCGGCACCCCTGCCGGCGTGGCCGCCTCATCGGCAGCCCGCAACGACGCCGACTCGTCCTCGTTGTCGTGCTCGTCAAGCATCGTGGCCTCGTCGAACGGGTCGTCGCCGCGCAGCACCTCAACCGCCCGATCCCGATCAAATTCCCCGGTCCACGTCCCCACCAGCACGGTCGCGACCGCGTTGCCGGCGAAGTTCGTCAACGCCCGTGCCTCCGACATGAACCGGTCGATGCCCACGATCAAACCGACCCCGTCCACCAGGTCGGGCCGGTGCGACTGAAGCCCACCGGCCAGCGTCGCCAGCCCGGCGCCGGTGACCCCCGCCGCTCCCTTGGAAGCGATGATCATGAACAGCAGCAGCGAGATCTGCTCACCGATCGACAGCGGCTTGCCCATGGCGTCGGCGATGAACAGTGACGCCATGGTCAGGTAGATCGCCGTGCCGTCCAGGTTGAACGAGTACCCGGTCGGCACCGTGATGCCCACGACCGGCTTGCTCACCCCGAAGTGCTCCATCTTGGCGATCAGCCGCGGCAGCGCCGACTCCGACGACGAGGTCGACAGGATCAGCAGGAACTCCCGGCCGAGGTACCGCAGCAGCGAGAAGATCGAGATCCGGGCCACGAACCACAGCAGCGCGCCGAGGACGACCAGCACGAAGATCAGGCAGGTCGCGTAGAAGCCGACCATGATCTGCGCGAGGCTCTTGAGCGCGTCCACGCCGGTCGCGCCGACCACGGCGGCCATGGCACCGAACGCGCCGATCGGCGCCAGCCACATGATCATGGCGAGCACCTTGAAGACCACCCGCTGGATGACGCCGATGGCGCTCAGCACCGGCTCACCGCGCCGGCCCATGGCCTGTACGGCGAAGCCGACCAGCAGAGCGACCAGCAGCGTCTGGAGCACCTCCCCTTCGGTGAGCGCGGAGAGCAGCGTGGTCGGGATGACCCCGAGCAGGAAGTCCGCCGTACCCCCGGCCTCGTCGCCCGCGGCGGCCTTGCCCGCGCCGGCGAGGTCCTGACCCAGGTCCAGGCCGGAGCCGGGGTGGATGAGGTTGCCGACCACCAGGCCGATGGCGAGCGCGACGGTCGACATGGTCAGGAAGTAGCCGAGGGCGAGTCCGCCGACCTTGCCGACCTTCGCGGCCTGCCGGACGGAGCCGACGCCCAGCACGATGGTGCAGAAGATGACCGGGCTGATCATCATCTTGATCAGGTTGACGAAGCCGGTGCCGATCGGCTTGAGTTCCTTGCCGAAATCAGGGGCGACCAGGCCGACCACGATGCCGGCCAGCACGGCGACGATGACGGCCAGGTAGAGGTAACGGGTACGGTCCCGACGGACCGGCGGCGCCGGTGTGGTGGTGGTTGCGGTGGAGTCCATGTCGACAATGTGAAGCGCGTCTCACCCGTTGACAGCCTTGCGGTCATTCTGTTCACCGCGGAAGCAGCAACGGCACCGGCGCAACGAGGAGGTGGTGGAGGTGGCCCAGCGTCAGTGGAGCATCGCGGGGCAGCTGTTCGCCCTCCAGGCGGTGGTGGTGACGCTGCTCGTGCTGGCCGGCGCGGCGGGCGCCGTCTGGTTGGCCCGCAGCGACGCCCGGCAGGCGGCACAGGAGGAGGTGCTCGCGGTGGCGCAGACCGTGGCCCGCTCCCCCGACGTCCGCGCGGCCCTCGCGACCGCCGACCCGGCCAGCACCCTCCAGCCGTACGCCGAGTCGACCCGGCTCGCGACGGGCACCGACTTCGTGGTGGTGATGGCCCCGGACCGCACCCGCTTCTCGCACCCGACCCGGGAGCTGATCGGCCAGCCGTTCGTCGGGGAGATCGCGCCGGCGCTGGCCGGCCAACCGTTCACCGTCACCAACGTCGGCACGCTCGGCGAGTCGGTGCGCGCGGTGGTTCCGGTGTACGACGACCAGCGCCGGATCGTCGGCCTGGTCTCGGTGGGCATCACCACCTCGGCGATCAACCGCAAGCTCCTCGGGCAGTTGCCGGTGCTGCTGGGCGTCGCCGCGCCGGCGCTCGCCCTCGCCGCGACCGGCTCCTGGCTGCTCAGCCGCCGGCTGCGCCGCCAGACGCACGGCCTGGGGCCGGCCCAGATGACCCGGATGTACGAGTACTACGACGCGGTCCTGCACTCGGTGCGCGAGGGTCTCGTCGTGCTGACCACCGACCGCCGGGTGGCACTGATCAACGACGAGGGCCGCCGGCTGCTGGGGCTCGACGCGGACGCGGCGGTGATCGACCAGCTGGTGGCCAGGGTCGACCTGCCACCGGCGGTGGCCGAGCTGCTCGACTCGGGGCGGGACGCCCTCGACGAGCCGGTCCTGGCCGGTGACCGGGTGCTGGTGGCCAACCAGCGGATCACCCGGTTCGAGGGCGCCGTGCTCGGCACGGTGCTGACCCTGCGCGACCAGACCGAGCTGCGGACCCTGGCCAGCGAACTGGACTCGGTACGTGCGCTCACCGAGGCGTTGCAGGCGCAGACCCACGAGTCGGCCAACCGGCTGCACACCGTGCTGACCCTGGTGGAGCTGGGCCGTCCCGACGAGGCGGTGCGGCTCGGCACCCGGGACCTGGCCCTCGCTCAGCAGCTGACCGACCGGGTGGTCGGCGCGGTGACCGAGCCGGCGCTGGCCGCGCTGCTGCTCGGCAAGTCGGCGCAGGCCAGCGAGCGCGGTGTGGACCTGGTGATCGAACCGGACTGCCGGCTCGACGACAGCCCGCTGCCGACCAACGATCTGCTCACGGTGGTCGGCAACCTTCTCGACAACGCCCTCGAAGCGGTGGCCGGTACGCCGGCGCCCCGCCGGGTGCGGGTCTTCGTCGGCGCGGTCGACGACGAACTGGTGGTACGGGTCGCCGACAGCGGCCCCGGGCTGGCGCCCGATCGGGTGGCGGACGCGTTCCGGCGCGGCTGGTCCACCAAGAGCACCGGCCGTGGCCTCGGCCTGGCCCTGATCGGTCAGGTGATCCACCGGCACGGTGGTCGTTCCGAGGTGGGCCGCTCGGACGACGGCGGCAGCCTGTTCACCGTCCGGCTGCCGGTCGTCGGGGTGCGCCGGTGACCGATATCCGGGTGCTCGTCGTCGAGGACGAGCCGCTGCTGGCGGAGGCGCACACGGCGTACACCGAACGGGTTCCCGGCTTCGTCGTGGTCGGGGTGGCGCACACCGCGCGGGCGGCCATGGCGGCGCTGCAAGCCAACGACGGCGGCGACGTGGACCTCGTACTCCTCGATTTCCGGCTGCCTGACCTGCACGGCCTGGACGTCTGCCGGGCGCTGCGCGCGGCCGGCAGCAGCGTCGACATTCTCGCGGTGACCTCGGCGCGGGACCTGGCGGTGGTACGCACCGCGGTCTCCCTCGGCGTGACCCACTACCTGCTCAAGCCGTTCACCTTCGCCGCCTTCCGCGACAAGCTGGAGCGCTACGCCGACTACCGCGCCCAGGCGCTCGCCGACGGGGAGGTGGCCGCCCAGCACGAGGTGGACCAGATGTTCGCCACCCTGCGCGGCACGACCGGGCACAGCCTGCCCAAGGGGTTGGACGCGCAGACCCTCAAGCGGGTACGCGCCGCCCTCACCGACCCGACGCGCGCGGAGGTGGGGCTGTCCGCGACCGAGGTGAGCGCGCTGACCGGCATCTCCCGGGTGACCGCCCGCCGCTACCTGGAGTACCTGGTCACCGTCGACCGGGCCGCGCGCCACCCCCGCTACGGCACCCCCGGCCGCCCCGAGGTCGAGTACCGGCCAAGGTGAGCCCCGGCCGACAAACCAATTGCGCCACCGTGACAACCGGCCGCGACGTGCGGCGTGCTGTCTGGTCGACCGGCCACCGTTGGCGACGTTCCACGGCAAGGATTACGCCGACTTCGCCGATCACGACGGCCTTCGTCTCTTCGACGTTTCCTGGCAACCGGATCAGGGTCAGGCGATCTGACGCAGGTCATCGCCGTAGTCGAAGATGATCCGCATCCGGGCCCCGAGCGCTCGCGCGTACCGACTCAGCGTCGCAACCTCGTTGGCCTCCAGGTCGCCGTTCTCGATCTGGCTGACTCGACCAGGCGTGACGCCCATCAGCTCGGCCACCTGCCGCTGGGTCAGACCCAGCCGCTTCCGCTCCTCAGCAAGATGGAATGCACTGATCCACGCTTCGGTGCGGGCACGCTCCGCATCGAGCGCTTCATCGTCCCCGTCGTGCAGCTCAGCTCGGATGTCGTCCCAGTCATGGAATTCGCTCATCAGCCCTCCCTCCGCTTCCTCTCAAAGGCAAGCCAGCCCTCGTACGCAATCTCAGCGACCGGAACCGCTTTCTCGTACCATCGATTCCAATCTCCTGCCTTGTTGCCAGCAACCAACAGCACTGCCTGGGACCAGGGATCGAAGACGAACAGCACCCGAACGGCGACGTCCCTTCCAGATCTCGGCCGGAGTTCCTTGAGGTTTGCTGATGCTCGAACCTCTGAGGGTGTCGACCAGGGGACGCCCCAGGCCCGGACCGGTCTCCGCAAGCATGTCAATCGCCACGTTGACCGACCGGTAGGTCGCGGGGTCCGTGGCGCAGGGATCGCAACCAGTCGCGGACGTCCGCTGTCGTCCTGATCGCCCAACGACGTGGCGGCTCATGAGACATAGGAAAACTATAGCTCAGCCTATACATGGCGTCCTCAGACGAGCAGGTCTGATCCGTTGTTAGAATCGGCGGAGTTGGGTGTCAACGAACGACCAGGGAGACCAGACATGGCGGGTGACGACGACATCTCCGGGTGAGACCGGATGTGTTCGGCCATCGGTTCGGCGCGCGTGTGCGCGGCTGCCGTGGCCATGTCGTCGTTCCACCGGTCCCCGTTTGTCGTCGGGCGGCTCTGGCGCGCCCACCCCACCCTTTGAGGTCACTCGCATGTCTGATGCGTTCATTGTCTGCTCGAATCTGTCCTTCTCCTGGCCGGACGACACCCCGGTCTTCTCGGAGTTGTCCTTCACCGTGCCGGGCGGTCGCACCGGCCTGGTCGCGCCCAACGGCGCCGGCAAGAGCACGCTGCTGCGGCTGATCGCCGGGGAGCTGCGGCCCAGCGGCGGCAGCGTCACCGTCGACGGGGTGCTCGGTTACCTCCCGCAGACGCTGCCGCTGGCCGGCGACCTGACCGTGGCCCAGGTACTCGGCGTCGCCGAGCGGATCGCGGCGCTGCACGCCATCGAGGCCGGCGACGCCAGCGAGAAACACTTCGCCACGATCGGCGACGACTGGGACATCGAGGAGCGCACCCGCGCCGAGCTGGACCGGCTCGGCCTCGGTGACCTGGAGCTCGACCGGCGGTTGCAGACCCTCAGCGGCGGCCAGGTGGTCTCCCTCGGCCTGGCGGCCCAGCTGCTGCGACGCCCGGACGTGCTGCTGCTCGACGAGCCGACCAACAACCTGGACCTGGATGCCCGGCACAAGCTCTACGACGTCCTCACCGACTGGGCCGGCTGCCTGCTGCTGGTCAGCCACGACCGGGAACTGCTGGACCGGATGGACCGCATCGCTGAGCTGGACCGCGGTGAGATCCGCTGGTACGGGGGCAACTTCACCGCGTACACCGAGGCGGTGCAGGCCGCCCGGGAGGTGGCCGAGAGTAACCTGCGCAACGCCGAGCAGGAGGTCAAGCGGGAGAAGCGGGAGATGCAGCAGGCCCGGGAGCGGGCCGACCGGCGGGCCAGCAACGCCTCCAAGAACCTGAAGAACGCCGGCCTGGCCCGGATCGTGGCCGGCGGGCTCAAGCGCAGTGCGCAGGAGTCGGCGGGCAAGGCACAGGAGACGCACTCCGCGCGGCTCGGTCAGGCCAAGGCCCGACTCGACGAGGCTGGGCGGGCGGTACGCGAGGAGGACCGGATCACCGTCGACCTGCCGGACACCAGCGTCCCGGGCGGGCGCACGGTCTTCTCCGGTCAGGGGATGCGGGCCCGCTTCGACGACCGGGAGCTGTTCGGTGGCGACGGCGCCGATCTGGTGATCCGGGGGCCGGAGCGGATCGCGCTCACCGGTGCCAACGGCGTCGGCAAGTCGACCCTGCTACGCCTCGTCAACGGTGACCTCGAACCGACCGGCGGCGAGATCAAACGGGCCGACGGGCGGATCGCGTACCTGTCGCAGCGGCTGGACCTGCTGGACCTAGACCGCACGGTGGCGGAGAACTTCGCCGCGTACGCGCCGAACCTGCCGGACGCCAAGCGGATGAACCTGCTCGCCCGGTTCCTGTTCCGGGGCGCCCGGGTGAACCTGCCCGTCGGGGTGCTCTCCGGCGGCGAGCGGCTGCGCGCCACCCTCGCCTGCGTGCTCTGCGCCGAACCGGCGCCGCAACTGCTGCTCCTCGACGAGCCGACCAACAACCTGGACCTGGTCAGCGTCGCCCAACTGGAGAGCGCGTTGAGCGCGTACCAGGGCGCGTTCGTGGTGGTCAGCCACGACGAGCGGTTCCTCGCCGAGATCGGCGTGCAGCGCTGGCTGCGGCTGGCCGACGGCCAGCTACGCGAGATCGCGGCCCCCGACCGGGGCTGAGCCCGGCGGCGTCCCGGGGCCCGGTCAGCTCACGTTGGCCGGGCCCAGGACGCTCTTCAGGTCACCCATCAGCGCGGTCGTCGCCGCCACCCGGAACGGACCCAGCCGCAGGGTGGTGGTGCGGCCGCCGTTGAGCAGCTTGACGTGCACCTCGGTGTCGCCGGGATGCAGCACCAGGGTCTCCTTGAGCCGCTCCACCAGCGGCGGCGTGCACCGGTGCACCGGGATGGTGAGGGTGACCGGCTTGTTGGTGGCGCTGGTGCTGACGTCCGGCATGGACATGTCCATCGCCATGATCCGTGGGGTGTCGTCGCGGCGGTCCACCCGCCCCTTGACCACCACGATGGCGTCCTCGGCGATGTACTGCCCGATCACCTCGTAGGTGTTGGGGAAGAACAGCGTCTCCACCCCACCGGCCAGGTCCTCCAGGGTCGCCGAGGCCCAGGCCCGGCCCTGCTTGGTGACCCGGCGCTGCACCCCGGAGAGGATGCCGGCGAGGGTGACCACCGCGCCGTCCGGCACCGCGCCGTCCTCGGCGAGGGAGGCGATGGTGGTGTCGGCCGCCGCGCCGAGGATGTGCTCCAGGCCGAACAGCGGATGGTCCGAGACGTACAGGCCGAGCATCTCGCGCTCGAAGGCCAGCTTGTCGCGCTTGTCCCACTCGCTGTCGCCGATGGTCGGCATCACCGTCGTGCTGCCGGTGTCGGCGTCACCGAAGCCCGCGCCGAAGAGGTCGTACTGGCCGACCGCCTCCTTGCGCTTGACGTCGGCGTAAGCGTCGATGGCGTCCGCGTGCACCGCGAGCAGGCCCTTGCGCGGGTGCTCCATCGAGTCGAAGGCACCCGCCTTGATCAGCGATTCGATCGTCTTCTTGTTGCAGACCACCGCGTCCACCTTGGACAGGAAGTCGTAGAAGTCGGTGTAGTCGCCCTTCTCCTGCCGGCAGCGCATGATCGAGGCCACTACGTTCGCACCGACGTTGCGCACCGCGGCCAGGCCGAAGCGGATGTCCGTGCCGACCGGGGTGAACGGCCCGGCCGAGGTGTTCACGTCCGGTGGCAGCACCTGGATACGCATCCGGCGACACTCGGACAGATAGAGGGCCATCTTGTCCTTGTCGTCACCAACCGAGGTGAGCAGCCCCGCCATGTACTCGGCGGGGTAGTGCGCCTTGAGGTACGCGGTCCAGTAGGAGACCAGGCCGTACGCGGCGGAGTGCGCCTTGTTGAAGGCGTACCCGGCGAACGGCACCAGGACATCCCAGACCGCCTGGATCGCCTCGTCGGAGTAGCCGCGCTCGCGGCAGCCGTCCCGGAACGGAATGAACTCCTTGTCGAGGATCTCCTTCTTCTTCTTGCCCATCGCCCGGCGCAGCAGGTCGGCCTGGCCGAGGGTGTAACCGGCGAGGATCTGCGCGGCGCGCTGCACCTGCTCCTGATAGACGATCAGGCCGTGGGTAGGTGCCAGGATCTCCCGCAGCGGCTCCTCCAGCTCCGGGTGGATCGGCGTGATCTCCTGGAGGCCGTTCTTGCGCAGCGCGTAGTTGGTGTGCGAGTCGACGCCCATCGGGCCGGGCCGGTACAGCGCCAGGACGGCGGAGATGTCCTCGAAGTTGTCCGGCTTCATCAACCGCAGCAGCGAGCGCATCGGGCCACCGTCGAGCTGGAACACGCCGAGGGTGTCACCACGGGCCAGCAGCTCGTACGCGGCCGGGTCGTCCAGCGGCAGGCCCAGCAGGTCGAGCTTCGTGCCGTGGTTGAGCTCGATGTTCTTGACCGCGTCGTCGATGATCGTCAGGTTGCGCAGGCCGAGGAAGTCCATCTTCAACAGCCCGAGGGACTCGCACGTCGGGTAGTCGAACTGCGTGATGATCGCCCCGTCGGCGTCCCGGCGCATCAACGGGATGTGCTCGATGATCGGCTCGGCGGACATGATGACGCCGGCGGCGTGCACGCCGGTCTGCCGGATCAGCCCCTCGATGCCCTTGGCCGTGTCGATCACCTTGCGGACGTCCGGGTCGGAGTCGTACAGGCCGCGGATCTCGCCGGCCTCGGCGTAGCGCGGGTGCTTCGCGTCGAAGATGCCGGTGAGCGGGATGTCCTTGCCCATCACGGCCGGCGGCATCGCCTTGGTGATCCGGTCGCCGACCGCGTACGGGAAACCGAGCACCCGGGCCGAGTCCTTGATCGCGGCCTTCGCCTTGATCGTGCCGAAGGTCGCGATCTGGGCGACCTTGTCCTCACCCCACTTGTCGGTGACGTACTTGATCACCTCGCCGCGCCGACGCTCGTCGAAGTCGATGTCGACATCGGGCATCGAGACGCGCTCGGGGTTGAGGAACCGCTCGAAGATCAGGCCGTGCTGGATCGGGTCCAGGTCGGTGATGCCCAGCGCGTACGCGACGAGGGAGCCAGCGGCCGAACCTCGGCCCGGACCCACCGCGATGCCCTGGTTCTTCGCCCACTGGATGAAGTCGGCGACCACGAGGAAGTACGACGGAAAGCCCATCTGGTTGATGACGCCCAGCTCGTACTCGGCCTGGACGACGTGCCCCTCGGGGATGCCGTTCGGGTAGCGGCGGGCCAGCCCGGCGAAGGTCTCCTTACGGAACCAGGTCTCCTCGGTCTCCCCCTCCGGGACCGGGAAGCGCGGCATCAGGTTGTGGAACTCGAACATCCCGGTCGGGTCGACCTTCTCGGCGACCAGCAGGGTGTTGCGGCAGCCCTGCTGCCACAGCTCGGAGGAGTCGACCGCGCGCATCTGGTCGGCGCTCTTGATGAAGTAGCCACCGCCCTCGAGGCGGAACCGGTTCGGGTCGTCGATGTTGCTGGCCGTCTGCACGCAGAGCAACACGTCGTGCGCGGTGGCCTGCTCCTCGACCGTGTAGTGCGAGTCGTTGGTGACCACCGGCGGGATGTTCAACTTGCGGGCGATCTCGGTGAGCCCCTCACGGACCCGACTCTCGATGGAGAGGCCGTGGTCCATGATCTCGACGAAGTAGTTGTCCTTGCCGAAGATGTCCTGGTAGCTGGCGGCGACCTTGAGGGCCTCGTCGAACTGGCCCAGCCGCAGCCGGGTCTGCACCGCGCCGGACGGGCAGCCGGTGGTGGCCATGATCCCCTCGGCGTGCTCGGCGATCAACTCCATGTCCATCCGCGGCCACTTGATGTAGTGCCCCTCCATGGACGCGCGCGAGTTGAGGGTGAACAGGTTCTTCAGGCCCTGCGCGTTCTTCGCCCACATCGTCTTGTGGGTGATCGCGCCGTTGCCGGAGACGTCGTCGCTCTTCTGCTCCGGCCGACCCCACTTGACCCGCGCCTTGTGGTAGCGCGACTCGGGCGCCACGTACGCCTCGACGCCGAGGATCGGGGTGATCCCAGCGGCCATCGCCTGCTTGTAGAAGTCGTTCGCGCCGTGCATGTTGCCGTGGTCGGTGATCGCCACCGCCGACATGCCGAGCCGGTTGGCCTCGGCGAACAGGTCCTTGAGCCGGGCCGCCCCGTCGAGCATCGAGTACTCGGTGTGCACGTGCAGATGCGCGAACGAATCGGCCATGCGTGGCGCCCCCCGGCGATTTGGATCTTGGTGGTCGGAGCCGACCGGGACCTACCCTACCGAGGTGATCTCGGCGGCTCCACCGTCCGCGCCGAGGGTGGCCCTCGTCTCCCCCACGGCTAGTCTCGGAGGATGGCGAGGTACTACGACGTGCACCCGGAGAACCCGCAGCCCCGGATCATCGGCCAGGTCGCCGACCTCATCCGCGGCGGCGGGCTGGTCGCCTACCCGACGGACTCCTGCTACGCGCTCGGCATCCAGCTGGGCAACCGGGACGGGCTGGACCGGATCCGCCAGATCCGCCACCTCGACGACCGGCACCACTTCACGCTGGTCTGCCGGGACTTCGCGCAGCTCGGCCAGTTCGTCCAGATCAGCAACTCGGTCTTTCGCCTGGTGAAGGCGTCCACCCCGGGCAGCTACACCTTCATCCTGCCGGCCACCCGTGAGGTGCCCCGCCGGATGCTGCATCCCCGCAAGCGCACCGTGGGTGTCCGCGTACCCCGGCACACCGTGACCCAGGCGCTGCTGGCCGAGCTGGGCGAGCCGCTCGTGTCGAGCACCCTGACCCTGCCCGGCGACGACGAGCCGATGACCCAGGGGTGGGAGATCAAGGAGCGGCTCGACCACCAGCTCGACGCGGTCCTCGACGCCGGCGAGTGCGGCAAGGAGCCGACGACCGTGGTCGACCTGTCCGGGCCGGAGCCGGAGATCCTGCGCCGGGGCGCCGGGGACCCGTCCCGCTTCGAGTAGGGCGCCCGGCTCGGATCGGGTGCCGGACCGTACGCGGGTGGACGGGCGCACACCATCAGGGTGGTGGTCCGCTAGCGCGCCGGTTCGCGGTCGAAGCCAGTGTCAGGATGCCACCGCCTCCGGGGCGGATCGGCGCCGCGCGCGGAACAGTTCGCCGGCCGCCACCCCCAGCAGCACCAGGGCTGCGGCGACGCCCAGCGCCAGCCCGGGCAGGTGCGCCGCCAACGGCGCCAGGGCGATCGCCGCGACGACACCGATAACGTGGGACAGCGGCACCCGCCCGTAGACCTCGTGTTCCAGGACCGCCCGACCGCAGAGGAAGAGCCCGGCGCCACCCAGGATGAGTGCGGTCATGGGGCTGCCGGGCCGGTCCTCCGGCAACGCGATGATCCCTTCGACGCCGGCGGCCGTGCACACGACACCGGCCACCATCAGCCAGTGGGCGTACGGATTGGTCTGCACCAGCCGCGCCCGGTGCGGTGACGCCTCGATGGCGCTGCGGAGCGTCGCGCCCGCTCCCTGGGCGTAGCTCCACCAGAGCACCACGGCCGTCAGGAACGCGGTGCCGAAGGCGCCGATCCGACCGGGGGTGAAGGGCTGGTGGCTCAGGCTGAGGACGCTGACCAGAACGAGTTCGCCCAGGGTGAGGATGTAGATCTGCTGGTACCGCTCGGCGAGGTGCTCCGGCGCCACCCGGTACCTCGGCAGGGGCGCCCGACCGGGGATGGGGAAACGGAACCCGAACGCGATGTAGTCCACGGCCAGCGCGGCGAGCCACACGACGAGCCGCCACCCGGGGTCGGCCACGAGGCCGCCGACCACCCAGAGGGTCCCTGAGCAGAGGTTCCAGACCATGGCGCGGAGGGA
Organism: Micromonospora sp. NPDC005161; assembly: GCF_053599855.1. NCBI lineage: Bacteria > Bacillati > Actinomycetota > Actinomycetes > Micromonosporales > Micromonosporaceae > Micromonospora > Micromonospora sp. NPDC005161. Next base: position 81,088 of record NZ_JBSFYQ010000024.1, on the reverse strand, counting down.
GCGCTCCTGCCCCTGCCGACCGCGCAGGGACCGGATGAGCACCAGCCCCCGGCCCAGGTTTATCGCGGCCCAGGTCCCACCGAAGACCAGTCCGTGGTCACGGAACGCCGTCGGCAGCGCGGCGGACATCAGCATGACGCCGAACATGATGCCCAGGATCAGGTAGGGAATCGGTTGCTTCCGCGGACTGTAGGTGTCGGTGATCAACGTCGTGGTCACCCACACCGCCCACAGCGTCGACAGGGCGAGCAGCGCCTGGCCGATGCCGGTCCAGGTCTGCTCGGCCGCCATCTTCTGCGAGGCCAGGGTCAGGCTGGCGATGAAGGCGAGGTCGAAGAACAGCTCCAGCAGGTCCGCACGCTGCGGCCCCTCCGCCGCGCGGGTCAGCGGCCGGCGCGGGCCGCGCGTCACCGGCATCCGCTCGTACTCCCGCCCACCCGGCGGCCGGCGGGCGGCGCCGCGACCACGGCCTGACGGCGCTTCTCCGCCACGGTGACAGCTTCACATCCGAGGGACCGCCACCGGGCGCGTTCGCCCGCACCGCGACGGCGAGCGACCGCACCCGCACCCTCCGGCCGCTCGAAGGGGCACCGGCAAACACGATGTTATTGCTGTAGACAACAGTGTGTGCCACACAGTATGGTGTGACACATGGTTAGCGAGGACGTTCTACGGACGCACCTACAGGAGCTGCGTCGAGGCACCGTCGTGGTAGCCAGCCTGGTCGCGCTGCGCCGACCGGACTACGGCTACGCACTGCTGCAACGGCTCACCGACCACGGCTTCCCGGTCGACGCCAACACGCTCTACCCGCTGCTGCGCCGCTTGGAGGACCAGGGCCTGCTGACCAGCGAGTGGAACACCGAGGAGAGCCGGCCGCGCAAGTTCTACCGGACCAGCGACGAGGGCGAGTCGATGCTGCGCCGACTCCTTGACGACCTCGCCGCCGTACAGACCTCCATCACCGGACTGATCCAAGGAGTGGACCGATGAACACCCTGACCGACCGCTATCTCGCCGCCACTCTGCGCTCGGTTCCCACCCCTCGCCGGGACGAGATCGCCAGCGAGCTGCGCGCCTCGATCGAGGACATGATCGAGGACCGGGCCGGCGGCGGCCAGGAACCCACCACCGCCGAGCGGGAGGTGCTCACTGAGCTGGGCAACCCGGACCTCCTGGCCGCGCAGTACGCCGACCGCCGGTTGCAGCTCATCGGCCCGACGTACTACCTGGTCTGGCTGCGGCTGCTGAAGCTGCTGCTCAGCTTCATCCCGGCGCTCGTCGGCACGGTGGTGACAGTCGTCCAGGTCACGGAGGGCAAGGGCTTCGGGGCCATCGGGACCGGCATCGTCACCGCCCTCCAAGTCGGCGTGCAGATCGGCTTCTGGCTCACCCTGACCTTCGCCCTCATCGAACGCGCCCAACCCGGCACCGGCCTGCCTTACTGGACCGTCGACCAACTGCCCGACGTCCCCGTGCACAAGGACGTCTCCCTCGTCGACACCATCGCGTCGGTGGCCATGCTGGTGCTCACCATCGGCTACCTGCCGTTCCAGCACTACCAGTCCTGGGTGCACGGCAACGACGGCGACAACATTCCGATCCTCGACCCGGCCCTGTGGTCGTTCTGGCTGCCGGCCCTGATCGGGGTACTGGCCGCCACCGTGATCTTCGAGATCGTCAAGTACCGGATCGGGCGCTGGAACTGGGCCCTGTTCGGGACCAAGGCGCTGCTCAACCTGGCGTTCACGGTGCCGGTGTTGTGGTTGGCGCTCTCTGACCGGCTGCTCAACCCGGCCCTGGCCGAGCGCCTGAGCTGGCTGGCGGAGGCGGACAACCGGAACAGCCTGGGCGCTTTCATCGCGGTGGGCGTGGCCGTGGTCCTGGTCTGGGACCTCATCGACACCGCCGTCAAGACCCGCCGCCAGACGGCATGAGCAGCAGCCGACCAGGCGGCCCGGTGCGGACCCCCGCGCCGGGCCGCCGCCCGTCCGCCAAACCACGTCACCGCCGTACGTCCCGGCGAGCGGCCGTGGCGGCCGGCGTGGCCGGCGTGGCATCGTTCCGGGATGACCGTGGCACAGCGTGACGAATGGCGCCGCCCGGGCCCGACACCGGAGCAGCGCCGAATCGATCTCTGGCTCGGGCTGGGGGTGACGCTGCTGGCGCTGGTCAGCCTCACTCTGGCCCGCAGCGCCGGGGCGTTCCTGCTGGGCCCGCCGCCGTCCTGGCCGGAGCAGCTGCTCTGGACCGTCGCGGTGACCCTGCCGCTGATCTGGCGACGGCGCCGGCCGGCCGCCACCCTGCTGATCGTCGCGGTGGCGTTCATCGCCGCGCAGGCCCGGTCGGCCCCGGAGACCCAGTTCTCCTCCTGGGCCCTGTTCTGCGCCATCTACACCGTCGGCGCCTGGGGGCAGGACCATCAACTGACCCGCCGGCTGCGGATCGGCGTGATCGCCACGATGTTCGTCTGGCTGGGGATCTACTACGCGGTGACCATCGACCACATCCCGCCCGATGCCTTCGCTGACGCGGCCGGTCCGGTGCCACCGGTACTCGCCGCGATGGTCACCGGCGTACTGGTCAATGTGCTGGTCTTCGGATTCGCGTACTTCTTCGGCGAGACCGCCTGGGTGGCCGCGCGGCGCGAGCATGAGCTGCGCGCCCAGGCCGAGGACCTGCGCCGGTCGCAGGCCGAGTCCCGGGAGCGGGCGGTGCTCGGCGAACGGGTCCGGATCGCCCGGGAACTGCACGACGTGGTCGCCCACCACGTGTCGGTGATGGGGGTGCAGGCGTCCGCCTGCCGCCGGGTGTTCGACCGCGACCCGGGCAAGGCCCGCACGGCGCTGGCCGCCATCGAGCAGAGCGCCCGCACCGCCGTGGACGAGCTGCGCCGGATGCTCGGCGTGCTGCGGACCTCTGCCGGCGCCGACGCCGAGTCGCCGGCGGCCGGCGGCGTCGAACGGATCGGCGAGCTGGTCGAGCGAGCCCGGGCCGCGGGACTGACGGCCACCCTCGGGGTGTACGGCGGCCCGGTCGCGCTGCCCGAATCGGTCTCGCAGGCGGCCTACCGGGTGACGCAGGAAGCGGTGACGAACACGCTGAAGCACGCCGGAGCGGACCTGCTGGACGTGCGGGTCCGGTACCTGGCCCGGGAGATGGAGGTCGACGTGACCGACGACGGACGGGCGGGCGGCATGGCCAACGCCCTGGGGCTGGGTCTGATCGGGATGCGCGAACGGGTCGCCGCGCACGACGGCGACCTGGAGGCTGGGCCGCGTGTCGGCGGTGGCTGGCGGGTACGCGCCCGCTTCCCGCTGGCGGCGTCGGCGGACCCGCCGGTCGGCAGGCAGCGGGAGCCGAGCGACGGGCATCAGCTGGCGGCCGGCGCGGAGCGCTCGGCATGAGCACCGCACCAGCCCACGAGGCACCAGACGTCGGCCGGCCGGTCCGGGTGCTGCTCGCCGACGACCAGCACCTCGTCCGCACCGGCTTCCGGGTCATCCTCGAGGTGGAGGACGACATCGAGGTCGTGGGCGAGGCCGCGGACGGCGCACGCGCCGTCACCATGGCCCGGGCCACCGGTCCCGACGTGGTGCTGATGGACGTGGAGATGCCCGGAATGGACGGGCTGGAGGCCACCCGCCTGATCACCGGAGAGGGGCCCGCAGCGCCCGCGGTGCTGATCCTCACCACCTTCGATCGCGACGACTACCTGTTCGCCGCGCTGCGGGCCGGGGCCAGCGGCTTCCTGCTCAAGAACGGCACCCCGGAGGAGCTGGTCGAGGCGATCCGGGTGCTGGCCCGGGGCGACGGCCTGCTCGCCCCGGAGATCACCCGCCGGGTGATCTCCACCTTCGCCCGCCCCGGCGATCCGACCGGCGCCGCCCGCAACGGGCCGGACGCCGAAACCGCCCTGGCCGAGCTGACCCCGCGCGAACGGGAGGCGCTGGTGCTGCTCGCCGCCGGGGCGAGCAACGCGGAGATCGCGGCGGCCATGCACCTGGGCGAGGCGACGGTGAAGACCCACGTGAGCCGGGTGCTGGCCAAGCTCGGTCTGCGCGACCGGGTGCAGGCGGTCGTCTTCGCGTACGAGAACGGGGTGGTCCGCCCCGGCGGCTGACCGGCGTCCGCCGCACGGTGGACCCGCCGACTCAGCCGCCGGGCGGACGGCGGACCGACGTACTCGATCTAGCGTGGGTGCGTGACCAGAACACTCCGCCTGAACGGCATCGACCGCAGCTTCGGCGATCGGCAGGTGCTCAAGAGCGTGTCCTTCGAGGTGGCCGCCGGCCGGATGACCGGCTTCGTGGGCGCCAACGGCGCCGGCAAGACCACCACTATGCGGATCATCCTGGGCGTGCTCGCCCCGGACGCTGGCGAGGTGAGTTGGGGTGGTGCGCCGCTGACCCGGGAGGGCCGGCAGCGGTTCGGCTACATGCCCGAGGAACGCGGCCTCTACCCCAAGATGACCGTACGGGAGCAGGTGACCTACCTGGGCCGGTTGCACGGCCTCGACGCCACCGCCGCCCGACGCGCCACCGACACCCTGCTGGAGCGGGTCGGGCTGGGCGAGCGCGGCGACGACCTGCTGGAGACGCTGTCGCTGGGCAACCAGCAGCGCGCCCAGATCGCGGCCGCGCTGGTGCACGACCCGGAGGTGCTGGTGCTCGACGAGCCGTTCTCCGGCCTCGACCCGCTCGCCGTGGACACCGTCGTGGCCGTGCTGCGGGAACGTGCCGCCGCCGGGGTGCCGGTGCTCTTCTCCAGTCACCAGCTGGACGTGGTGGAGCGGCTCTGCGACGACCTGGTGATCATCGGCGACGGGGTGATCCGGGCCGCCGGCAGCCGGCAGCAGCTGCGCGACTCGTACACCGTGCCCCGCTTCGAGCTGGTGGTGGCCACCGACGCCGGCTGGGTCCGCGACCACCCCGGGGTGACCCTGGTCGAGCTGGACGGCGCGCGGGTGGTCTTCGACCTGCCCGCCGGCACCGACGAACAGGCCGTGCTCCAGGCGGCCCTCGCCCGGGGCCCGGTCCGCGCCTTCCGCCCGGTCAGCCCCTCGCTCACCGAGATCTTCCGAGAGGTCACCCAGTGAACGTCACCCAGGCCACCCGGCTGGTCGCCGAACGCGAGATCCGGGTCAAGCTCCGCGACCGTACCTTCCTGTTCGGCACGCTCTTCTTCCTGCTGATCGCCGCGGCGGGCACCATCCTGCCGCCGCTGCTCTCCGGCGGGCCGGAGAGCGTCGCCGTCACCCAGGAGGCCGCCGGCCCGCTGCGGGACGCCGGCCTCGACGTCCGCGTGGTGGCCGACGACCGGGCCGCCGAACAGGCCGTTCGCGACGGCGATGTGGACGCCGCGGTGGTCTCCGGTCCGAAGGTGCTCGCCATGGACGAGGCCCCGAACGACGTAGTCCGCGCGCTGAGCAGCGCGCCGCCGGTGCAGCTGCTCGACCCCGACGCGGTCGACCCGGTGGTGGCGTTCCTGGTGCCGTTCGTCTTCGCGTTCGTCTTCTTCCTCACCTCGCAGACGTTCGGCCTGCAGATCGCGCAGAGCGTCACCGAGGAGAAGCAGACCCGCATCGTGGAGATCCTGGTCGCGGCCGTACCGGTGCGAGCGCTGCTGGCCGGCAAGGTGATCGCCGGCGGCATCCTGGCGCTCGGGCAGATCGTGTTGATCGCCATCGTGGCGGTCGCCGGCATGCAGATCGGCGACAGCGGCGACCTGCTCACCCTGCTCGCCCCGGCGATCGGCTGGTTCGTGCCGTTCTTCCTGCTCGGTTTCGTGCTGCTGGCCGCGATGTGGGCGGCTGCCGGCGCGCTGGTCAACCGGCAGGAGGACATCGCCGCCGCGTCGACGCCGGTGCAGCTCGCCGTCATGCTGCCGTTCTTCGCGGTGATCTTCCTCAACGACAACGCCGCGGCCATGCGGCTGCTGTCCTACCTGCCGTTCTCGTCGCCCACGGCGATGCCTCTGCGGCTGTTCACCGGGGACGCCGCCGTCTGGGAGCCGTTCGTCTCGCTGGCCATCCTGCTGGCCACCGCCGTGGCGTTCGTGGTCGCCGGGGCGCGGATCTACGAGGGGTCACTGCTGCGGACCAACGGGCGAACCTCGTTGCGCGCCGCCTGGCGGGAGCGGGAAACCATCGGCTGAGCGCCGACGACCCGGGCGGGTGCCGTTCGTCCTCAGTGGGCGGGCGGCACCTCGTCCCAGCCGGAAAGAGGCGATTCCCGCCGGACGACCAACCGGCCCGGCGGGAATCAGCGCCCCAGTCCTACCGCGTCAGGCGTCGACCGCGGCCATCACGTCGTCGCTGACGTCGAAGTTCGCGTAGACGTTCTGCACGTCGTCGCAGTCCTCCAGGACGTCGATCAGCTTGAAGATCTTGCGCGCGCCCTCCTCGTCCAGCGGGATGTTCATGCTGGGGATGAGGGAGGACTCGGCCGACTCGTACTCGATGCCGGCGTCCTGCAGCGCGGTGCGGACCGCGATCAGGTCGGTCGGCTCGGATACCACCTCGTACGCCTCGCCGAGGTCGTTGACCTCTTCGGCGCCGGCGTCGAGGACGGCCATCATGACGTCGTCCTCGCTGGTGCCCTCCTGGGGGACGATCACCACGCCCTTGCGGGAGAACATGTACGACACCGAGCCGGCGTCGGCGAGCGAGCCGCCGTTGCGCGTCAGCGCGGTGCGCACCTCGGTCGCCGCCCGGTTACGGTTGTCGGTGAGGCACTCGATCAGCATGGCCACGCCGTTCGGGCCGTACCCCTCGTACATGATCGTCTGCCAGTCGGCGCCGCCGGCCTCCAGGCCGGAGCCGCGCTTGACGGCGCGGTCGATGTTGTCGTTCGGCACCGAGCTCTTCTTGGCCTTCTGGATGGCGTCGTAGAGCGTCGGGTTACCGGAGGGGTCGCCGCCGCCGGTCCGCGCGGCCACCTCGATGTTCTTGATCAGCTTGGCGAACATCTTGCCGCGCTTGGCGTCGATGACGGCCTTCTTGTGCTTGGTCGTCGCCCACTTTGAGTGGCCGGACATCTTCTACCTCCGTTGCTACCCGCCGTCTGCATCGACCGCACCGCTGACGCCCCGCTCCCGCCGGCGCACGCGGAGGTGCCGGTCAGCTCTGGTGGAAGCCGTGACGGGCAGATGGCCCTGCCGAATCTCAGCAATCCTACCGACGTCCCCCGGGCCGCTGTCATCCACCGCGCGGCGGCTCCGCCTCGTCCGCCCCGGAAAGGGCCACTCCGTCAGCTGGCGGTGCGCACCAGGTCCACGAAGTACGCGTGCACGCGCAGGTCACCGGTCAACTCGGGGTGGAACGAGGTGGCCAGCAGGTTGCCCTGCCGGACCGCCACGATCCGGTCGGCGGCCGGGCCACCGGTCACCTTCCCGATCACCTCGACCCCGTCACCGACCCGCTCGACCCACGGTGCGCGGATGAACACCGCGTGGAACGGCTCACCTGGGACTCCGCTGATCTCCACGGGCGCCTCGAACGAGTCGACCTGCCGGCCGAACGCGTTGCGCCGCACCGTCATCTCGATGCCGGCGAAGCCCCGCTGGTCGGGGCGGCCGTCCAGCACCTCGGTGGCCAGCATGATCATGCCGGCGCAGGACCCGTAGACCGGCATGCCGCCGGCGATCCGCTTGTCGATCGGCTCGCGCATCTCGAAGATGTCGGCGAGCTTGCTGATCGTGGTGGACTCGCCCCCGGGGATGACCAGCCCGTCGACCGCGTCCAGCTCGGCCGGACGGCGCACCGGGCGGGCGTCCGCGCCCGCCGCGGCCAGGGCCGCGACGTGCTCGCGGACGTCCCCCTGGAGCGCGAGCACACCGATCGTTGGCCCGCTCATGCGCACCGGTCGTTCCTCGCGCCTCACCAGCCGCGCTCGGCCAGGCGGTGCGGCTGCGGGATCTCGTCGACGTTGATGCCGACCATCGCCTCGCCGAGGCCGCGGGAGACCTTGGCCAGCACGTCCGGGTCGTCGTGGAAGGTGGTGGCCTTGACGATCGCGGCGGCCCGCTGGGCCGGGTTGCCGGCCTTGAAGATGCCGGAGCCGACGAAGACGCCCTCCGCGCCGAGCTGCATCATCATCGCGGCGTCGGCCGGGGTGGCGATCCCGCCGGCGGTGAACAGCACCACCGGCAGCTTGCCGCTCTCGGCGACCTCCTTGACCAGCTCGTACGGGGCCTGAAGCTCCTTGGCCGCGACGTACAGCTCGTCGGCCGGCAGCGAGGAGAGCCGGCGGATCTCCTGGCGGATCTTGCGCATGTGGGTGGTGGCGTTGGAGACGTCACCGGTGCCGGCCTCGCCCTTGGAGCGGATCATGGCCGCACCCTCGGTGATCCGCCGCAGCGCTTCGCCCAGGTTGGTCGCACCGCAGACGAAGGGGACCGTGAAGGCCCACTTGTCGATGTGGTTGGCGTAGTCGGCCGGGGTCAGCACCTCGGACTCGTCGACGTAGTCCACGCCCAGCGACTGGAGGATCTGCGCCTCCACGAAGTGGCCGATGCGGGCCTTGGCCATCACCGGGATGGAGACCGCCTCGATGATCCCGTCGATCATGTCGGGGTCGCTCATCCGCGACACCCCGCCCTGCGCGCGGATGTCGGCGGGCACGCGCTCCAGCGCCATCACCGCGACCGCGCCGGCGTCCTCAGCGATCTTGGCCTGCTCGGCGTTGACCACATCCATGATCACGCCACCCTTGAGCATCTCGGCCATGCCACGCTTGACGCGGGCGGTGCCGACGACGGGGGTGGTACCGGCGTTCGGGGCGGTGGTTTCGGACACGGGTCATCGCTCCTTGGACGTGCTCTGAGGGTGGCAGCGAAAATGCTACGCCCGAGCCAACGCCGCACCGACAGCCAATCAGACCCCCGGTGGCCTGCGATGTGGCCCTCGTCACCGGCCGTCGGAGTGGCCGGGCGCCGGCGGCCGGTCAGTTCGCGGGCACGTCCGCGGGCACCGTCAGGGTCGGGTCGTCGATGTCGAAGTACCGCGGCCACTCCCGGCCCCGCCCCATCCGCAACAACCGCACCAGCGGTCGGCTGCGCGCCGATCGGGCGTCACGCACGAGGTCGGTGTGCACCTGCCGGGACAACGCGAGCCGGCGACTGGCGGCGATGACCGCCCCACAGTCCGGATCGGCCGGGTCCAGTTGCACCCCGCGCAGCTGCCGGGTCAGGTCGTTCTCCGCCGCCTCCCGCTCGTCCGGAGGGGCGTCCAGAGCGATCCGGGCCGCCGCGTACAGCTCGACGCCGAAGCGCCGCTCGGCCAGCACGGCGGCGGCCGCCGCCCGGCGCAGCAGGTGGGCGTCGAGAGCCCGCGCCGCCAGTTCCGCGCGGCCATGCAGCCGCTCTACCCGGCCTGCGGTCCAGATGAGGTACGCCGCGACCAGCCCCACGACCAGGATCGCGGCCACCACCCACCACATGTGCGGCATCGTAGTGCTGCTCCGTTTCCGTCCGTCCGGGCACGGCCACGCCGGTCACCCGGGCGTCCGCACCATCCGTCACACCGGCTCAGCCCAGCCCCACCCATTCCTGGTCGATGACCCGCCCATCGGTTGCCTCGATCGCCGCTGCGTATACCTCCAGAACACGGCGAGCAACCACCGGCCAGTCGTAATTCGCCACCACCTGATCGCCGCAAGCGCTCAGCTCGGCCCGACCGGCCGGGTCGTCCAGCAGGTCGGCCAGCACGTCGTGCAGCCCCGTCGGGTCGCCGGTGGGGAAGAGCCGCCCGGCCCGCCCGCCGTCGAGCACCCGCCGGAACGCGTCCAGGTCGCTCGCCACCACCGTCGTGCCGGCGGCCAGCGCCTCGGTGAGGATCATGCCGAACGACTCGCCGCCGGTGTTCGGCGCCACGTAGAGGTGCACACTGCGCAGCATCCGTGCCTTGTCCGGCTCGGAGACCAGCCCGAGGAAGGTCACCCGCTCGCGCAGCTCGGCCGGGAACTGGTCGTACAGGTCGTCGGCGTCACCCGGGCCGGCGACCAGCAGCCGCAGCTCGGGGCGGGTGGCGGCCAGCTCGACGAAGGCGTCCCGCAGCACCGGGAAGCCCTTGCGCGCCTCGGTGAACCGGCCCAGGAAACCCAGCGTGCCGCCCGTACCCGGAGTGCACTCCCCCGGCCAGCCGGGCAACGGCTCGGCGTCGGCGAACTTGGCCACCGCCACCCCGTTGGGAATCTCCACGGCGCCGCCGTCCATGTGCTCCACCTGCACCTTGCGGGCCAGGGCACTGACCGCGATCCGGGCGGTGATCCGCTCTAGCACGATCTGGAGCACACCCTGCGCGGCGGCCAGCACCCGCGAGCGGGTCATCGCGGTGTGGAAGGTGGCCACCACCGGACCGCGGGCGGACAGCACCGCCAGCAACGACAGGCTCAGCGTGAGCGGCTCGTGCACGTGCAGGACGTCGAAGTCGCCGTTGGTGATCCACCGCCGGACCCGGGCGGTGGAGACCGGGCCGAACGCGATCCGGGCCACCGAGCCGTTGTACGGCAGCGGCACGGCCCGGCCGGCGGAGACCACGTACTCCGGCAGCGGAGAGTCCTCGTCAGCCGGGGCGAGCACGCTGACCCGGTGGCCGAGCGCGATCAACGCTTCGGCGAGGTCCATCACGTGGTTCTGCACGCCGCCCGGGACGTCGAAGGAGTACGGGCACACGATGCCGATCCGCATGCGTCAGCGCCCCTCGTCCGAGACTGTGGGGCTCCGCCTCACCGTGCACCCACCCCCTCAGGCCTGACCGGTGGCCGACGAGGGCAGCGCGGCGCCGCCCCCCGTCCCCCGCTGGTCCAGCCACATCCGCTGCAACATGTGCCAGTCTTCCGGATGCCGGGCGATACCCGCCGCCAGACGGTCGGCGATCATCTGGGTCAGCGACCGGACCCGCTGGTCCAGCGGCCCGGTCTCGGGTGCGGGCACCGGCAGCGGGCCGGAGAGCGAGGCGCACGCCGCGTCCGTTTCGTACCACAGTGACGCCACGTAGAGCGGCGCTCCGGTGTGCAACGCGAGCAGGGCCGGCCCGGCCGGCATCCGGGTCTTCCCGCCGAAGAAGTCCACCTCCACCCCGCGGGCGGAGAGATCCCGGTCGGCCAGCAGCGGCACCACCGCACCGGTGCGTACGCGATCCAGCAGCACGTCGAACGCCGGGCGCGGCCCACCGTGGGTCGGCAGAATCTCCATCCCGAGGACCTCTCGGAACGCCAGGAAACGCTTGTACACGCCCTCCGGCTTGAGCCGCTCCATGACCGTGGTGATCGGCCAACCGGTGGCCGCCACCCAGGCGCCGGCGGCATCCCAGTTGCCGGCGTGCGGCAGCGCCACCACCGCGCCCCGGCCGGCGGCCACGTCGGCGGCGAGCAGCTCGGCGCCGTCGAGCCGGAAACTGGACAGGATCTGCGACCGGCTCAGGGCGGGCAGCCGGAACGCCTCCATCCAGTACCGGGCGTACGAGCGCAACCCGCGCTTGACGAGATCGTCCAACTCGGCGTCGGGCAGCTCGGGGCCGACCACCCGGCGCAGGTTCGCGCGCAGTCGGGCCGTACCCCCGCCGCCGGCGCGGTGGGCGCGGTCCGCGCCCGCCTGGAACGCCGCCGCCACCAACGGCCGGGGTAGCGCGCGGACCACCCGCCACCCGGCGATGTAGCCCAGCTCGGTGAGGTTCACGCGACTCGGCCGCCGGTCGTCCGACGCCGGGTCGCCGGCACGCCACTCACGCCTGACCGTCCGGCTGGAGCTGTTGGGCCTGGCGGTAGACGTGCGCCATCCGCTGCCCCACCGTGAAGATCGACACTGCGGCGAGCAGCCAGAGCGCGATCTCCAGCGCCGGGTCGACGCCGACGCCGGTCAGGATTCCGCCGACCCCGACGATGAGCAGCCGCTCGGTGCGCTCGGCGATGCCCACGTTGCAGGTCATGCCCAACCCCTCGGCGCGGGCCTTGACGTACGAGACCAACGCGCCAGCGGCCAGGCAGAGCAGCGCGGCGGCCACTCCGGAGTGGTTGTTCTGGGTGGCCAACCAGTACGCGACCGCGCCGAAGACGGCGCTGTCCGCAACCCGGTCCATGCTCGAATCGAGGAACGCGCCGAACCGGGTGGAGCCACCGCTCATCCGGGCCATCGTCCCGTCGAGCAGGTCCGTGAGCGCGAAAACGGTCACGATCAACGCGCCCGCGACCAGATGGCCGCGGGCACCGAAGCCGAGGGCACCGATGAGCACACCGACGGTGCCCGCAACGGTGACGGCATTGGGGGTGACGCCCGCACGGAGCAGGGCGCGTGCGATCGGCTCGACGACGCGGGTCATCCCCGCGCGGGCCGACACTTGGAAGATCTTCGCCATGGCGGTCCCCACGATAACGGTCCGCCCAGCTCCGGCGATACGGCCGGTCCCACCGACCCGCCCGGGGGAGGCTTGTGCCTACCCGGCAACGGGTGTGAGATCGAGCCAGGAGGTGAGCCAGCTCACCCGTCCGCCCGTCCCGTTCCCGCTGTGCAGCAGACCACCGGAGGATATCGCCGCGCACTCGCCCCGGGCCGCTTCCCGTCGCGCGGCGGTCGCCACCAACCACCGGCTGAGGGAGGTGCGCCCCATGGCGCAGAAGAGTCAGGAGAAGGGTCCCGCCGGCGGCACGCCGGTGGTGACCGAACCCGACAGGGTTCGCAACGTGGTGCTCGTCGGGCACTCCGGAGCGGGCAAGACGACCCTGGTCGAGGCGCTGCTCGCGGCCACCGGCACGATCGGCCGGGCCGGCAACGTGGTCGACGGCACCACGGTCAGCGACCACGACCCGGCGGCCGTGCGCCAGCAGCGCTCGGTGAGCCTGGCCTGCGCGCCCCTGCTGCACAACGGCATCAAGGTCAACCTCCTGGACACCCCGGGGTACGCCGACTTCGTCGGCGAGCTGCGCGCCGGGCTGCGGGCCGCCGACGCCGCGCTCTTCGTCGTGTCCGCGGCCGGCGGGATGGACGCGGCCACCGTGGCGCTGTGGGAGGAGTGCGCGGCGGTCGACATGCCGCGTGCGGTCGCGGTGGCCCGGCTGGACCAGCCGCGCGCCGACTTCGACGAGGCGGTGGCGCTCTGCCAGCGGGTCTTCGGCGACAACGTGATGCCGCTGTACCTGCCGATGCTCGGCGACGACGGGGTCTCCACCGTCGGCCTGCTCGGCCTGATCACCCGCCGGGTCTTCGACTACACCGCCGGCCTGCCCGCCGACGTACGCGAGCCGGACCCGGAGCACCTGCCGGCCATCGCCGAGTCCCGCAACGAGCTGATCGAGGGGGTCATCGCCGAGAGCGAGGACGAGACCCTGATGGACCGCTACCTCGGCGGCGAGGAGATCGGCACCGAGGTGCTCGTCGAGGACCTGGAGAAGGCGGTCGCCCGAGGTCACTTCTACCCGGTCGTGCCGGTCTGCGCGGAGACCGGGGTCGGGTTGGACGCCCTGCTGGAGGTGCTGACCGCCGCGTTCCCGTCGCCGCTGGAGCACGAGGTGCCGCCGGTGGCCGGCGTGGACGGCTCGCCCCGCCCTCCGCTGACCTGCGACCCGGCCGGGCCACTGGTCGCCGAGGTGGTCAAGACCACCGTCGACCGGCACGTCGGGCGGGTCTCGCTGGTCCGGGTCTTCTCCGGCACGCTGCGCCCCGACCAGACCGTGCACGTCTCCGGGCACGGCATGGCCGAACGCGGCCACCCCGACCACGACGCCGACGAGCGGGTCGGGCACATCTACACCCCGCTGGGCGCCACCCTGCGCGAGGTGTCACTCTGCGTGGCCGGCGACATCTGCGCGATCACCAAGTCGGGCAGCGCCGAGACCGGCGACACCATCTCCGCCAAGGACGACCCGCTGCTGATCGCGCCGTGGGAGATGCCGGAACCGCTGCTGCCGGTGGCGATCGTCGCGCGGAGCCGGGCCGACGAGGATGCCCTGGCCCGCAACCTGGCCCGGCTGGTGGCCGGCGACCCCACGCTGCGGCTGGAGCGCAACCCGGAGACCCACCAGCTGGTGCTCTGGTGCATGGGCGAGGCGCACGCGGACGTGGTGCTGGACCGGCTGCGCGCCGGCGGCGTGGAGCTGGACACCGAGCCGGTCCGGGTGTCGCTGCGCGAGACGCTGACGGTGCCCGCGAAGGGGCACGGCCGGCACGTCAAGCAGTCCGGCGGCCACGGCCAGTACGCGGTCTGCGACATCGAGGTGGAGCCCCTCCCCCGGGGTGGCGGCTTCGAGTTCGTCGACCGGGTGGTCGGCGGCGCGGTGCCGCACAACTACATCCCGTCGGTGGAGAAGGGCGTCCGCGACCAGCTGGAGCGCGGCCTGGTCGCCGGCCACCCGGTGGTGGACCTGCGGGTGACCCTGGTCGACGGGAAGGCGCACAGCGTGGACTCCTCCGACGCGGCCTTCCAGACCGCCGGCGCGCTGGCGCTGCGCGACGCCGCCGAACGTGGCCAGCCGGCGCTGCTGGAGCCGATCGACGAGGTGACCATCCGGGTACCGGACGGCTCGGTGGGCGCGGTGATGGGCGACCTGTCCGGCCGGCGCGGCCGGGTGCTCGGCACCGAGCCGGACCCGGACGCCGAGGGCCGCACCCTGGTCCGCGCCGAGGTGCCGTCCACCGAGCTGCTCCGCTACGCCGTCGAGCTGCGCTCGATGACCGCTGGCACCGGCACGTTCCGCCGCCACTTCGTCCGCCACGACCCCATGCCCGCCCACCTGGCCGACCAGGCCCGCAAGGAACAAACCCCCTAACCACCCGCCCCGCCCCGCCGCCGGCGATCATCGAGTTGTGGTGCCGGACAGAACGGGAAGGCGTGGCTATAACGCCCACCACAACTCCATGATCGGCGAAAGTGGGGATTGGCGGGGCGGGGCGGGGGCTTCCGCCTTGCGCCTGTCGAGCTGCCCCGGAATCGGGGCAACACCGCACCGCGCGCACAGAGCCGGCGGGACACCGCGCGCACAGAGCCGGCGGGACACCGCCCGAGATCCGGGGCAGCTCGACAGCGGACAGCATCGACATCGGTGGGGAGCCTCCGCGCGGGACCCGGAGTTGAAGCGGGCCTGCCGGCACGGGGTCGAGAGCGGCCGTGCGGGGTCAGCAGGGGAAGCGGCCCCCGCCGGGCCCGGGATGGGAACCCCTCGCAGGTCGGGAAGAACACGCCAGCGCGGATCAGGGGTGGGTGACGGGGTGGGTGGGGCGGGGCCAGTGCGGGCGGTCGGCGTCCCGCAGGGCGGCGGTGCGCAGGGCGGCCAGCTGGCGCTCCACCTCGGCGAACTGATCCAGCGGCAGCGGGCCCCGGTGCAGCGCGGCGGCGTTCTCCTCGACCTGTTGGACCGTACGGCAGCCCGGGATCGGGACGGTGCGCCCGCTGCGGGCCCAGATCCACCCCAGCGCGCCCTGCGCGAGGGTGCGCCCGTCGGCGGTGAGCGCGGCACGGACCACGCCCACCCGGCGCAGCCACTCCGGTGCCGGCCGGCCGCCACGGAACCACTCCAGCCAGCCCGGGGTCAGCCCACGCACGTCGTCACGGGGCAGCGTCGAAGCGGCCGAGTACTTGCCGGTGAGCAGCCCCATTCCGAGCGGCCCGCGGTTGACGCTGGCCAGGTCGTACTTGTCGCAGATCGCGAGCAGTTCGGGGGCGTCGTGCAGCACCGACAGGGTGTGCTGCACGGCGGTGGCACCCGCGGCCGCGTGCCCGAACGCGGTCGCCCGGTCGGGGCGGTCGGTGCTCCACCCGTACGCCCGGATCAGGCCCTCGGTCACCAGGTCCTCGCAGGCGCCGATCAGCGCCTCGGCCCGAGGCACCGGCAGGTCGGCCAGGTGCAGCTGGTACAGGTCGATCCGGTCGGTGTCCAGCCGGCGCAGCGAGTCGGTGACCGCTCGCCGCAGGTAGGCCGGCGACGCGTCCTCCCCGGTCGCCTGCCGGCTCGCCTCGTCGAAGGTGTAGCCCCACTTGGTGGCGATCACGGCCTCGTCGCGGCGGCCGGCGAGCGCACGCCCGAGCACCCGCTCGCCGTGCCCGGCGCCGTAGGTGTCGGCGGTGTCGAACAGGGTGACGCCCAGGTCGAGCGCGCGGCGCACCGCCCGCACGGACTCGTCGTCGTCGACCGCGCCCCAGCCCAGCGGCTGGGTCCCCTCCGCCCAGGGGCCGCCGATCGCCCAGCACCCCATGCCGAGGGCGCTGACCTCGATGCCGCTGCGCCCCAACGTCCGTGTCGTGACTGCCATCGAACGATCGTGCCACCTCCACCGAGTCCGGACGTAGCGGTTCCCGGGCCGGGGACGTCGGTGCGCGAACGCCGGTGCGGTGCGGCATGATCGGCCCATGCAACGGCTGGGCGTGGACATCGGCGGCGTGCTCATCGAGCCGGCTGACGAGGACGCCGACACGTCGTTCTTCGGCGCGCACTACCTGCGCACCCCCGCCGTCGACGGGGCGTTCGACGCGCTGGCAGCGCTCGGCCCGGAGTTCGACGAGGTGCACCTGGTCTCCAAGTGCGGCGAGGCCACCGAGCGGCGGACCCGGGAGTGGCTCGCCCACCACGACTTCCCGGCACGCACCGGCATCCCGGTCGAGCGGCTGCACTTCTGCCGGACCCGGCCGGACAAGGCGCCGATCGCCCGGCGGCTCGGGCTGACCCACTTCGTGGACGACAAGCTGGAGGTGCTCGGCTACCTCGACTCGGTGCCGCACCGCTACCTGTTCCGCCCCCGTCCGGCGGAGGTCGCCGCGCACGCCGGGCTGCTGCCCCGCGTACACCGGGTGGAGAACTGGCCGGAGCTGGCCGGCCTGCTGCGCGCCGGCTAGCCGGACCGGCGCGCACCTCGCGCGCCGGCGCGACGGGTCAGGAGGGCCAGGCGCGGGCGAGCAGGTCGCGGGTGTCGCCGAGCAGCTGCGGCAGCACCTTGGTGCGGCCGATGACCGGCATGAAGTTCGCGTCGCCGCCCCAGCGCGGCACCACGTGCTGGTGCAGGTGCGCGGCGATGCCGGCGCCGGCCACCCCGCCCTGGTTCATCCCCAGGTTGAAGCCGTGGGCGTTGCTCACCTTGCGGATCACCCGCATCGCGGCCTGGGTGAACGACGCCAGCTCGCTGGTCTCCGGCCCGTCCAGGTCGGTGTAGTCGGCGACGTGCCGGTACGGGCAGACCAGCAGGTGGCCCGGGTTGTACGGGTAGAGGTTGAGCACCACGAAGACGTGCTCGCCGCGGGCCACGACCAGGCTCTCCTCGGGCGGCAGCTTGGGCGCCCGGCAGAACGGACAACCGGTCGGCTTCTCGTAGCCCTCGGCCGGGCGATCCTCGCCGGAGATGTACGTCATCCGGTGCGGCGTCCAGAGCCGCTCCAGGCCGTCGGCCATCCCGCCGCTGTCCGTGTGCCGTTCCGCCCCTGTCACGAGCCGATCCTACGGAGCCGGGCGGGCGGGTTGCGACACCCACCGTTGGGAAACTCGATCGCCGGAAGTTGTTGACGGACTGGAGCAGGAACATGAAGATTCCATGCATCCAGATACTTCCATACATTGATGGAGGGTTCCATGATCCGACGGCTCGGCAGGATCGTCGCGGCGCTTGCGCTCGCCGCCGCCACCACGGTGGCCGGCATCACCGTCACCACCAGCGCGGCACACGCCGACGGCTGCTACACCTGGGGTCGCACGCTGTCCCAGGGGATGTCCGGCGAGGACGTCCGGCAACTCCAGATCCGGGTCGCCGGCTACCCCGGCTACGGCGCCGTGCTCACCCTGGACGGCGCGTACGGCCCGGCCACCCGATCGGCGGTGATCCGCTTCCAGCAGGCGTACGGGCTGTCCGCGGACGGCATCGCCGGCCCGCAGACCTTCAACCGGATCTACGCCCTCCAGGACGACGACTGCACCCCGGTCAACTTCAGCTACGCCGAGTTGAACAACTGCAACAGCACCTGGTCCGGCGGCGCGGTCGCGGCGAGCACCGCCCGATTCAACGCGCTCGTCTCGATGTGGAAACTCCAGGCCCTGCGGCACGCCCTCGGAGACGTGTCCATCTCGATCAGCAGCAGCTTCCGCAGCTACGCCTGCAACAGCGCGGTCGGTGGGGCGTCGAACAGCCGGCACCTGTACGGCGACGCGGTGGACCTGGTCGGATCCCCGTCGTTCTGCCGGCTGGCCCAGCAGGCCCGCTACCACGGCTTCGGGCAGATCCTCGGCCCCGGCTACCCGGACCACAACGACCACACCCACGTCGCTGCGGTCGGCGGCTGGTCGGCACCGAACTGCGGGATCTGACGCCCGGGCGACCGCCCCACATCGTGGGGCGGTCCGCGCCGGGACGCTACTCGGCGGCGGCGGACGGGCCGACGTTGGTCCGCGAGCTGACCACGTCGAGAACGTGGGTCACCGCCTCGGCGATCGGCACACCGTTGCGCTGCGAGCCGTCCCGGTAGCGGAAGGAGACCGTACCGGCCGCCACGTCGTCGTCCCCGGCGATCACCATGAACGGGATCTTCTGCTGCTGGGCGGTGCGGATCTTCTTCTGCATCCGGTCGTCGCCCGCGTCCACCTGCGCCCGGATCCCCTCGGCGCGCAGCGCCGCGACGAACCCGTGCAGGTAGTCGGTGTGGTCCTCGCGGATCGGGATGCCGACCACCTGGACCGGGGCCAGCCATGCCGGGAACGCCCCCGCGTAGTGCTCGGTGAGCACCCCGAAGAACCGCTCGATCGAGCCGAACAGCGCCCGGTGGATCATCACCGGCCGCTGGCGGCTGCCGTCGGCCGCCTGGTACTCCAACCCGAACCGCTCCGGCTGGTTGAAGTCGACCTGGATGGTGGACATCTGCCACGTCCGGCCGATCGCGTCCCGGGCCTGCACCGAGATCTTCGGCCCGTAGAACGCCGCGCCGCCCGGGTCGGGCACCAGCTCCAGCCCGGAGGTCGCGGCGGCCGTCCGCAGCGCCTCGGTCGCCTCCGCCCAGTCCTCGTCCTCGCCGATGAACTTGGGCGAGTCGTCGCGGGTGGACAGCTCCAGGTAGAAGTCGTCCAGGCCGTAGTCGCGCAGCAGGTCCAGCACGAAGCTGAGCAGCGTGGATAGCTCGCCGGCCATCTGCTCACGAGTGCAGTAGATGTGCGAGTCGTCCTGGGTCAGGCCGCGTACCCGGGTCAGGCCGTGCACCACACCGGACTTCTCGTACCGGTAGACCGTGCCGAACTCGAACAGCCGCAGCGGCAGCTCCCGGTACGACCGCCCGCGCGCCCTGAAGATCAGGTTGTGCATCGGGCAGTTCATGGCCTTGAGGTAGTAGTCCGCGCCTTCGAGCTGCATGGGCGGGAACATGGTGTCCGCGTAGTAGGGCAGGTGCCCGGAGGTCTGGAACAGCTGCGCCTTGGTGATGTGCGGGGTGTTGACGAACTCGTACCCCGCCTCCTCGTGCCGGCGCCTCGAGTAGTGCTCCATCTCCCGACGGATGATGCCGCCCTTGGGGTGGAAGACCGCCAGACCGGAGCCGATCTCGTCGGGGAAGCTGAACAGGTCCAGGTCCGCGCCGAGCTTGCGGTGGTCGCGCCGGGCCGCCTCCTCCAACAGCTTCAGGTACGCCTTCAGCTCGTCGCGGGTCGGCCACGCGGTGCCGTACACCCGCTGCAACTGCGGGTTCTTCTCCGACCCGCGCCAGTACGCGGCGGCCGAGCGCATCAGCTTGAACGCGCCGATCAGCCGGGTGGTCGGCAAGTGAGGGCCCCGGCACAGGTCCGACCAGCAGACCTTGTCCTCCTTGGCGTCGAGGTTGTCGTAGATGGTCAGCTCGCCGCCGCCCACCTCCATCACCTCGTCGGTGTCCAGGCCCTCGCCCTTGACCTCGATCAACTCCAGCTTGAACGGCTCGTCGGCCAGTTCGGCGCGGGCCTCGTCGAGGCTGCCGAAGCGGCGACGCCGGAACCGCTGCCCCGACTTGACGATCTCCTGCATCCGCTTCTCGACCCGGCTGAGGTCGTCGGGCTGGAACGGCTTGTCGACGTCGAAGTCGTAGTAGAAGCCGTTCTCGATCGGCGGGCCGATGCCCAGCTTGGCCTCGGGGAAGATGTCCTGCACGGCCTGGGCCAGGACGTGCGCGGTGGAGTGGCGCAGCACGTTCAGCCCGTCGGGCGAATCCAGGCTGACCGGCTCGACGACGGTCTCTTCGGCCGGCGACCAGTCCAGGTCGCGCAGCTGGCCCTCCGGGTCGCGGACCACGACGATCGCCTTGGGGCCGTTCGCGGGCAGTCCGGCCGCGGCCACCGCGTCGGCCGCCGTGGTCCCGGCGGCGACGACGACAGGGTCGGCCACGGCGGGGGTACGGGGTGCGGACACGGTGACTCCTTCATGCGGTACGAAACGGACGCCGATCCTCGGCTCCTGCCGATGCTATCGGTCCCCCCACCCCAGGTAAGGAAGGGCACCTTCCTAACGCCTCCGGGAGAGGAAGAGCACCTTCTTAACGGTCGGCGTTGAACCTTTCGCGCCCCGGAGCCGAACTAGGAGGTGTGGCCGGAACCGGTGCCGGTCGCGTCGACACGGATGGGGGCACCAGATGGCGAGCACGCACGGCGGTGGCTGGCGGCAGCGGACCGCGGCGGTGACCGCGCTGACCGCCGCCGGCCTGCTGCTCTGGCCCGGTACGGCGCACGCGGTGGACGTGACGACCACTCCGACCCAGGCTCGGCAGGGCGACGCGGTGCGGCTGGAGTTCACCGTGCCGGAGGAACGGGCCGGTACGACGACCCGCCAGATCGAGGTTCGGTTGCCCGCCGACGCGCCGGTCGCCGAGGTGTACCCGATGTCGGTGACCGGTTGGGCGCCCCGGATCAGTTCCCGCACCCTGGACCGGCCGGTGGCCGGCATCCACTCCTCCGGGGTGAGCACCGTGACCACCGCGGTGACCTGGATCCGGATCGGCAAGGGCGAACCGGGCCCCGCCCGACTGGCGCTGTCCATGGGCCCGCTGCCGCAGGTCGAGCGGCTCACCTTCGAGGTGGTCCAGACGTACGCCGACGGCTCGGTGGTCCGCTGGGCGGACGCCACCGGCACCCACCGAGCCCCGGTGCTCACCCTGCTGCCGGTGGCGGCGGGCGCGGCCGGCCCGGCCGGGCACGGCGGGCACGGCGCCCCGGCGGCCGGTGCGGCGACCGACCCCGACGCCGGTGGCGCCCCCGCGCCGGCGGACCGCGCGGGCGGCAACGCCGAGGAGTCCGGCAGCGCCGACGTCATGCTTGCCGCCGGGCTGCTGGCCGGGCTGGGCGGCGGCGCGGCGATCGGCTGGCTGGTCAGCCGGTGGCGCCGGCGCGACCCGGCCGAGCGCGCGGCGCTGGCCGAGGTGACCTGCGGAAGCGACGACGATCCCGCGCCGACCGATGCGACACCGGGTGGTGCGGCACCGGGTGATGCGACGTCCGGTGACTCCGCGCCCGGTGACTCCGCGCCGGGTGACTCGCCGCCAGTGGGGCCTGGGGCGCCAGCACAGGCCGACGCGGAGGCGGCGGCGGTCGCCACCCCGGTCCGCGCCGGCTGAGGCCGGCCCGCGTGGTCAGCGGTCCGCACCGTCAGCAGCCCGCACAGTCCGTAGCCCGCACCTTCAGCAGCCCGCGCGGTCGGCGGCCCACACGGTCCGCGGCCGTGGCTTCGACGGTCCGCATCCCGCGCGGCCGGCGGTCACGTCGCCACCTTTGCTCTGCTTCAACCCGCGCAACGGTTCAGGGCCGTGGCTGTTGCGTCGGTTGAAGCAGAGCAAAGGGCCCGAAGACGGCAGGGTGCGGTCGGCTCGGCGGTCCGACGCGGCGACGACACGGCGACGACGGCGACGTCAGAGCGACCCAGGGCGTCGGAGCATCAAGGAGATCAGAGCACCGCGGAGATCAGAGCACCGCGGAGATCAGAGCACCGCGCAGGTCAGAGCACCGCGCAGGTCAGAGCCTCAGGACGTCAGAGCGCCCAGGAGGGCAGCGGCTCGCGGGCGGCCAGCCACGTCTCGGGCACGCCGCCGGGCGTGCCGACACCGGTGTGCGCCGCCACCACCGCGCCCACGATGGCGGCCGTGGTGTCCACGTCCCCGCCGGCCTGCACGCAGACCCGGATCGCCGCCGGGTAGTCGTCCAGGTGGGTGGCGGCCACCCAGAGGGTGAAGCCGACGGTGTCCTGGGCGGTCACCCGGGAGCCGTTGCCGAGCGCCGCCACCACCCGGGACAGCGGGCGGCCGAGCAGCCCGGCCGCCCGGTTCACGCTGCGGTGCACCTCGGTGCCCGGATCGACCGCACCGGCGATCCCGGCGAGCAGCCGCTCCGGGGCCGGCCGGTGCCCGTCGAGGCGGGCCCGGCCGGCCAGTGCGGCGGCGACGGCCACCGCGACCGCACCGGCGATCCCCTCCGGGTGCGCGTGCGTCACCTCGGCTGAGGCGCGGGCCTGGGCTGCGGCGCGGACGGTCGAGTCGGCAAAGTACGCGCCCAGTGGACCCACCCGCATCGCCGCGCCGTTGCCGCACGAGCCCTGGCCGTCGAAGGCGGACGCGGCGGCCACAGGCCACGGCGTGCCGGTGCGGATCAGCCGCAGGATCAGCATCGCGCCCGAGCCGTAGCCGCGGCGCGGATCGCAGCGCTGGGCGAACGCCAGGGCCAGCCGGTCCCGGTCTACGCCGCCGGACTCCGCCAGCCCGGCGAGGACCGAACAGGCCATCTCGGTGTCGTCGGTCCACTCCCAGGGCGCCGGCGGCAGGACGCCCTCCGCAAGATCCGCCGGAGGTGTCCCGGGAACGAAGTACCGCGCGCCGAGCGCGTCGCCGGTGGAGAGACCGGCGAGGCTGTCCCGGGCGAGCGCCAGGCGGGCATCGGCGAACAGGGTGAAGGACATCGTCGTACCAGCTTGCCCGCTCGCCAGGTACGCCGCAACGCGATCAACTTGCCAGGCCAAGTACGGTCTTGGGGTGGCCTCCGTGCTCCTGGTCGAAGACGATCACGTCGTACGCGGCGCGATGCTGCGGTCCCTCGCCGACCGGGGGCATGCCGTGCACGCCGTGGGCACGGCGCTGGACGCCCTGCGCCGGGTCGCCGCGGAGACGCCCGACCTGGTGGTGCTGGACCTGGGCCTGCCCGACCTGGACGGCTCGGACGCGCTGCGGATGCTGCGCGGCATCACCGACATCCCGATCATCATCGCCACCGCCCGTGACGACGAGCAGTCGGTGGTCAAGCTGCTGCGGGCTGGCGCCGACGACTACATGGTCAAGCCGTTCACCGGTGCGCACCTGGACGCCCGGATCACCACCGTGCTGCGCCGGGCCGGTCGGGCCAGCCGGACGGTGCAGCCCGCGGTGCACACCGTCAGCGGGCTGCGGGTGGATGTCGGCGAGCGCAGCGCCCACCTTGACGGGGAGCCGCTGGCGCTGACCCGCAAGGAATTCGACCTGCTGGCGTATCTCGCCGCACGACCCGGGCGGGTAGTGTCCCGCCGGGAGCTCTTGGAGGAGGTATGGCGGCAGCCATCGGTCGGCGAGGATCAGACCATCGACGTTCACCTGTACTGGCTTCGCCGAAAGATGGGCGAGTCCGCGGCGAAGCCGCGCTACCTGCGCACCGTGCGGGGGGTCGGGTTCCGGTTGGTGGCGCCGGACTGAGGACGGCGCTGGCCCTGCTCACGGCCGGCATGTGCAGCCTCGTCGCGCTCGCCTTCCTGATCCCGCTCGGGCTGAGTCTGCGCGAGCAGACCCGCGAGGAGGCGATCGGCGACGCCGCCCGACGGAGCGCGCTGGTGACCGGGGCGCTGGCGGTCAGCACGGAGCCCGCGGTGGTCGAGCGGGCCGTGGTGGCCAGCGGCGAGGGCGCACCGGCCCGACCGGTGGTGCACGGGCTGGGTCTCGACGAGTCCGCCGGCCGGGCCAGCGACTCCGACCTGGACCGGGCACGTGCCGACCGGCGCTCACTGGTTGTCGACGTCGACGGCGGGGTGGTCCGGCTCGACCCGGTGGTCCTCGGTGATCGGACGGCCGTGGTCGAGGTGTTCGTGCCGGCGTCGACGCTGGGCGAGGGCGCTGGCGGCATCTGGCTGCTGCTGCTCGCGGTCGGCGCGGCGATGGCCGGCGCGGCGGTGCTGGTCGTGGACCGGGTCGCCGCCCGCGCGGTGGACTCGACCCGAGGGCTGGTCAAGGCCGCGCTCTCGATCGGCGACGGCGACCTGGGGGTACGCGTGGAGCCGACCGGCCCACGCGAGCTGGCCGAGGCCGGGTACGCCTTCAACCGGATGGCCGACCGGCTGGACGCGGCCCGCACCGACGAACGGGAGTTGGTCGCCGACCTGTCGCACCGGCTGCGTACCCCGCTGACCGTGCTGCGGCTGGACGCGGAGGCGCTGGAGTCCGACGACACCAGCGTGGGTTCGTTCTCCGAGGCGGAGCTGGACCGGCGACGTGGCATCCGACGGATCCGGCAGGCGATCGTCACCCTGGAGGGTGAGATCGACGTGCTGATCAAGACCACCCGCAAGGCGGTGGCGCACGAGGCCGGGCCGGCGATGTGTGACGTCAGCGAGGTGGTCCGGGATCGGATGGTGTTCTGGGCGGCGTTGGCCGGCGACCAGAACCGGCCGCACCGGGTCATCGGCGCGCAGCTGCGCACACCCGCACCGGTGCCGCGGGCCGAACTGGCCGCCGCGCTGGACGCGGTGATCGGCAACGTCTTCCGCTACACGCCGCAGGGCACTGCCTTCGAGGTGGCCGTGTCCCGTCGCGACGGCTATGTGGCGATCCGGATCGACGACGCCGGCCCCGGCATCGCCAACCCGGACCGGGCGCTGCGCCGGGGCACCAGCGACCAGGGCTCGACCGGGCTCGGCCTCGACATCGCCAAGCGGGTGTCGTTGCAGGCCAACGGCTCGGTGAGCATCGACCGCGCCCGGCTGGGCGGAGCCAGCGTGGTGATGCTGCTCGCCGATCCGGAGGCGACGCCGCGGCAGGTCAACCGTTTCGGCCTGGTCGGCCGGATGGCGCGGGACGCCCGGGACCAGAAAACCACCGGCCGACGGTGGCCCCGCCAGCGGCCCACCGACGACTGACCGGCCCGGGGTTGTGGCCCGGCGCAAGTCTTCCTTAGATCGCGGTTAACGACGGCGGCGAAGCCGCCGCGGGCTGTCAGGATCAAGGCACGAACCCACCAGTTCCACCAGCCAGCGCACCGCGCACCCACCGGCCGGTGGAGCCGCGCGCGCGGCGGGAGTCCAGGTCCCCCCACACCCACGCTCCCGCCGCGCGCCCGGCTCCCCCGGAACGGCTCAGCCGGTGACGGTGGCGAGGTGGGCGTCGATCTCCGCGGTGATCCGCTGCTTGCCCTCCGCGTCGAGGAAGGACGCGGCCACCGCGTTGCGGGCCAGCCCGGCCAGCCCCTGCGGGCCCACCCCGAGCAGCCGGGCCGCCACCGCGTACTCGTCGTTGAGGGTGGTGCCGAACATCGGCGGGTCGTCGGAGTTGATGGTGACCAGCAGCCCGGCTTCGACCAACCGGGGCAGCGGGTGCTTGTCGAGGCTCGCCACCGCGCGGGTCCGCACGTTGGAGGTCGGGCAGATCTCCATCCCGATCTGCCGCTCGGCCAGGTACGCGAGCAGCTCCGGATCCCGTGCGGCGGAGATGCCGTGCCCGATCCGCTCGGCGCCCAGCTCGTTCAGCGCGTCCCAGACGGTCTGCGGGCCGGTGGTCTCCCCCGCGTGCGGCACCGAACGCAGCCCCGCCGCGCGGGCCTGGTCGAAGTAGGGCCGGAACTGCGGCCGGGGTACGCCGATCTCCGGGCCGCCCAGTCCGAAGCTGATCAGCCCGTCCGGCCGCTCGTCCAGCGCGATGCGCAGCGTCTCCTCGGCCGCCGGCAGACCCGCCTCACCCGGGATGTCGAAGCACCAGCGCAGGTCGAGGCCGAAGTCGACCGCGGCGCGCTTGCGGGCGTCCTCGATGGCTTCGCAGAACGCCGGCGCGGGGATGCCCCGGCGCACGTGCGAGTACGGGGTGATGGTCAGCTCCGCGTACCGGACCTGCTGGCGGGCCAGCTCCCGGGCCACCTCGTGGGTGAGGATCCAGACGTCCTCGGGGTCGCGGATGAGGTCCACCACGCTCAGGTAGACCTCGATGAAGTGCGCGAAGTCGCGGAACTCGAAGTAGTCGGCGAGTGCTTCCGGGTCGGCCGGCACCGGGGTGCGTCCCTCGTGCCGGGCGGCCAGCTCGGCGACGATGCGGGGCGAGGCGGAGCCGACGTGGTGCACGTGCAGCTCCACCTTGGGCAGTCCGGCGATGAAGGTGGGCAGGTCGGTCACTGGTTCTCCTGGGCACGGTCGCCGGTGCGGGCGACGACGAAGACGCGGCGGAACGGGAAGTACACCTGACCCTGCCGCACCGGGTACGCGGCGGCGAGTCGTACCCCCATCTCGGCCCGGAAGGCGGACCAGCCGGCGGCGTCCAGGGCCGCCCGGACCGGGCGCAGCGCGGTGCCCTCCATCCAGGTCAGCACCGGGTGGTCGGCGGTGGGCCGGGCCGGCAGCAGGTGCACGTAGATAGTCTCCCAGGCGTCTACCGTGCAGCCGGCACCGGTCAGCAGCTCCGCGTAGTCGGCCGGGTCGTCGACCGGGTCGGCGCGCAGCAGCGGGGCCAGCTCGGCCCGCCAGGCCGGTCGGCCGGCGACCTCGCGCAGCGCCAGGTGCGAGGGGGCGGCGAAGTTGCCCGGGACCTGCATGGCGAGCCAGGCGCCGGCGGGCAGCTCGACGGCCCAGCGTCGCAACAGCGCCTGGTGGCCCGGCACCCATTGGAGCGCGGCGTTGGTGACCACCACGTCCTCGTCGCCGGCCGGGCGCCAGTCACGCAGGTCGGCGACGGCGAAGTCGACCGGGGCATCCAGGGCCGTGGCCCGGTCGATCATCTCCGGCGAGGAGTCGAGGCCGATCACCCGGCTCGCGGGCCAGCGCTCGGCGAGGGTGGCGGTGAGCTGGCCGGGGCCGCACCCGAGGTCGACCACGGTGCGGGGTCGTTCGGCCGGGATGCGGGCGACCAGGTCGTGGAACGGCCGGGACCGCTCGTCGCCGTAGCGCAGGTATGTCGTCGGATCCCACATCGTCGCCTCCCAAACCGTACGTCCGTCTTGTTTACCGTACGGCTCGCCTGGCAGGCCGGCAACCCGATCACTAGGCTCGGGGAATGGAACAGCGCAGCTTCAACCGGCTCGGCCGGACCGTCGGAATGGTCGGCCTGGGCGCCTGGCAGCTCGGCGCGGACTGGGGCACCGTCAGCGAGGACGACGCGATGGCCGTGCTGGCCGCCGCCGTGGACGCCGGGGTCACCTTCCTGGACACCGCCGACGTGTACGGCGACGGCCGCAGCGAGCAGCTGATCGGCCGCTTCCTGCGTTCCCGGCCCGACGCCGGGCTGACCGTCGCCACCAAGATGGGGCGCCGGGTCGAGCAGCGGCCGGAGTTGTACACCCTGGCCAACTTCCGGCAGTGGACCGACCGGTCCCGGGCCAACCTGGGGATGGACACCCTGGAACTGGTCCAGCTGCACTGCCCGCCCACCGCCGTCTTCGCCGACGACGCGGTCTTCGACGCCCTGGACACCCTCGTCGTCGAGAAGGCCATCGCCGGGTACGGCGTCAGCGTGGAGACCTGCGACCAGGCGCTCACCGCGATCGCCCGGCCCGGGGTGGCCAGCGTCCAGATCATCCTCAACGCGGTCCGGCACAAGCCGCTGGAGCAGGTGCTGCCGGCCGCCGCGGCGGCCGGGGTCGGCATCATCGCCCGGGTGCCGCTGGCCAGCGGTCTGCTCTCCGGCCGTTACGACGAGCACACCGAGTTCCCGGCCGATGACCACCGCAACTTCAACCGGCACGGCGAGGCGTTCGACGTCGGCGAGACGTTCTCCGGCGTCGACTTCGAGCGGGGGTTGGCCGCCGTTCGCCGGCTGGCGCCGCTGGTCGACGCGGACCGCACGATGGCGCAGTTCGCGCTGCGTTGGGTGCTGGACCAGCCGGGCGTCACCGTCGTCATCCCCGGCGCCCGCGACGCCGATCAGGCCCGGCGCAACGCGGCCGCGGCCGACCTGCCGCCGCTCTTGGCCGGGCAGCTGGCCGGCGTGCGTGAGGTCTACGACGAGCTGATCCGCCCGCAGGTGCACGACCGGTGGTGACCCGCGCGGCCCGGGTGCTCGCACCGCCTCGCCCGGCCGGCGATGCTGGCAGGGCGGGGCGGCGCGCCGCCCGATCCGGCGGGAAGGGGACGCGATGAGGGGTTGGCTTCCGCTCACCCTCGGCCTGTTGGCGGTCGTGATCGGTGCGGTGTGGACGGTGCAGGGCCTGGGCTACGTCAGCGGCAGTGTGATGACCGACCAGCAGCTCTGGGTGGTGCTCGGCCCGATCGTGGCCGTGGCCGGGCTGGTGCTGCTCTGGTTCGGCCTGCGCTCCCGCCGTCGACCCTGACCCCGGTCTCCACAGTGGCGCGGGGGCAGACGCACCCGTCCCGGGTACGTGGAAAGCCCCGCATCCCGGACGGGATGCGGGGCTACACAACGACCCCTGGCCGGATCGTCCCACTGGCCGGCGGGGGCCGGCCACATTACTCAGATGGGACGGACCTGCTCAGCCTGCGGGCCCTTCTGACCCTGAGCGATCTCGAACTCCACCCGCTGGTTCTCCTCCAGCGTGCGGTAGCCGCTGGACTGGATGGCCGAGAAGTGGACGAACACGTCAGCACCCCCGCCGTCGACGGTGATGAAGCCGAAGCCCTTGTCAGCGTTGAACCACTTCACGGTTCCCTGCGCCATGTGTATCTCCTTCTAAAACTGGCGGCCGTGCACGCCGTGCGGCCGATTGGCCGTTTTCGAGCAGCGGCGTCTGAGGCGGCCCCACGAAGGAGACTTCTCTCAACCCACGCCATCTCGCAACAGCGGCAACAGCAAATCACGTACGCAAAAACTCTGCACGACCTCTCCGACGAATTTCTCCGACATGTGACCTGACGGATGCCCGAGATCCGCTGGGCGGCGTGCAATGCCATGCGAAAGGCCCCCTTCCCGTCGATGCGGGAAGGGGGCCGATGTCTCTGCGCTGGTCAGTCCGGCCAGTGGCCGGTCATCCGGCGGACGCCGACCGCGCCGCCCCGGTCCACGGCGGCCCGGACCACCGCGAAGATGGCCCCCTGCAACGCCGCGGCGGCCAGGATCTCGCCCCAGCCACGGCCCTCGTCGGTGGCGTTGGGCGCCTCGCCGTCGCCGGCGGTGACCTTCCAGACCTGCCGGAAGATCGCGCCGGCCACCGCACCGGCGGCGATACCCAGCAGCACGCCGGCCGGTCGGTACGCGACCCTGCTGATGCCCTTGCTCACCTACGCCTCCCCCGCACGATCATCAGTACCACCACGGTGGCCACCGCACCGGCGGCGATGGCCGCCCATGGCACCGGGTTGCGTCGAACCAGTTCGCCCTTCTCGTGGGCCTGCGCGCGCACCAGCCCGCCCTTCTCGTGCGCCTGTGCCCGCGCCGACTCCGCGCGGCGTACGGCCTGCCCGCGGACCCGCGCCACGGTCTGCGCCGCCTGCTCGCGCATCCGCTCCCGGGCCTGCCCGGCGGACTCCTTCAGTCGCGCCTTGACGTCCGCCCTGGCGGCCAGCGCCTCCATCGTCTCGCCCAACTCGACCCGGGTGCGGCGGATCTCCTCGCGGAGCGCCTCCGTGTCGCCCGTCCCGTTTCCCGTCATCCCCGCCCCCTGTCCTTCACCGCGGCGGCGACGGTGTCCATGTCAGCGCGGAGGCTGCGGACCGTGGCCGCCGGAACCGGCGGGACCGCACGGCTGACCTGCTTCTTGCCCACCAGGGCGAGGATGCCGGCCACCAGGAAGAGGGCCACCGCCACGATCAGCGCCGCGGCCCAGGCGGGCAGCACCAGGTCGAGCAGCAGGATCGCGGTGGCGA
Organism: Micromonospora sp. NPDC005161; assembly: GCF_053599855.1. NCBI lineage: Bacteria > Bacillati > Actinomycetota > Actinomycetes > Micromonosporales > Micromonosporaceae > Micromonospora > Micromonospora sp. NPDC005161. The sequence continues at coordinate 51,151 of NZ_JBSFYQ010000024.1, read as the reverse complement.
CCAGGGCACCCAGCCCGAAGAAGGCGAGCGCCCCGCCGGCGCCGAACAGACCGATCCCGATGCCGGCGTGCTTGCCCTTCTGGGTCAACTCCGCCCGGGCCAGCGCCAGTTCGTCCCGCACCAGACGGGAGACCTGCTCGGCGGCCCGCTGCACCAATTCGGCGGTGGAGGGCTCGCTCCCGTTGTGGGATGTGCGGGCATTCGCCACGTCAGCCATGCTGTCCTCCTTTCCTCATCACCGCGCTGTATGCCCGGAGTCGGCGCTCGTCAATCCTAAAGCGCGCCTACCCGGTCGCTGTTCCTGTCGTCCGGTTGCGCGCCCGGCGCGGCGTCCGTCCGCCCCGATCACGGTAGAGACATCCGGCAGCAGGTCCCCCGCCTAAGCCCGGTCAAACCTCTCCCCGCCCCACCAACGCCCCGCCCGGCCCCCCGGACACGCCCGGGCCCCCACCCTCGCCCCGTCGAGCATGGAGTTAGCGGCACGACACGCCGTCATCGGCGTCACTTCATGATCAACCGGGAGAACCGCCGGGACCGGAGGCCCGGGGGGGGGGGGGGTCAGGGGCGGGGGGAGGTGGTTTCTTCGGGGCCGATGAAGGCTTCGCTGCGGGCGTCGCCGTCGTCGCTGCCGCCGAAGACGCGGGCGTCGTCGGGGACCTCGGTGCGGCGCGCCGGCCGGCGTGGCTGCACCCACTGCCAGGGCAGGTCGCTGCCGGCGTCGCCCAGCTCGGTGCGCAACCGGGGCATCGCGGTGGGGCGGTTGTCCCGGATCCACGCCACCAGGTGCTCGCGGACCAGGCAGCGCAGGTCCCACAGGCTGCCGGCGTCGGCGGCGCTGACCAGCGCGCGCAGCCGGACCATCCCGCCGGTGGCGTCGGTCACCTGCAGCACGCAAACCCGGCCGTCCCACAGCTCGGTGCCCTCCACCAGGCGGCGCAGCTCCTCCCGCATGGTCTGCACCGGGACCGCCCAGTCCACGTCGAACTCGGCGGTGCCGAGCACCGCCGCCTCGGTCCGGGTCCAGTTCTGGAACGGCTTGCTGGTGAAGTACGAGGTGGGCAGGATCAGCCTCCGGTCGTCCCAGATCTGCACCACCACGTAGCTGAGGGTCAGCTCCTCGATCCGGCCCCACTCCCCCTCGACGACCACCACGTCGTCGAGCCGGACCGCGTCGCTGAAGGCGAGCTGGAGGCCGGCGAACACGTTGCCGAGCAGGCTCTGCGCGGCCAGCGCGGCGACCACACCGACCACGCCGGCGGAGGTCAGCACGCCGGCGCCGATGCCGCGCACACTCGGGAACCTCATCAGCATCACGCCGACGGCCAGGATCACGATCACCGCGATGGTCAACCGGCGCAGCATCACCACCTGGGTCCGTACCCGGCGGGCGTGCCGGTTGTCCGGCACGTCGACCCGGAACCGGGCCAGCGCGGTGTCCTCCACGACGACCAGCAGGGCGGCCACCAGCCAGGCCACGGTGGCGATGACGCCGAGGACGAGCAGGTGCAGCAGCAGCCGACGCCAGCCCTCGCCGACCGCGTACCCGGTGCTGAACCGGGCGGCGAACTGCACCGCGAGCACCGTCGCGGCGACCTGGAACGGCCGGCGCGCGTGGTCGGTCAGCTCGGTCATCAGCAGCGACCGGCGGCCGAACCGCCGGGTGATCCGGTGGACGACCTCAACCAGGAACAGGGCGACCGCCGCCGCGGTGAGCGCGGCGACGGCCGTTTCGAGATAACTCCGCACGTGTTTGCTGCTCCCCTCCGGCCGGGCGGCGATCCTTCGGGCAGAAGCCCACCAGTGCCCGGCGTCTTCCGGAATCGACCAGGTCAGACCTTGCGGTACCGGGACTGGAGGAAGCAGTAGAGGCCGAAGGCGGCGATGCCCAGGGCGACCAGGCTCAGCAGGAGCGTGCCGTACGACTGCTCGCGCAGCGTGCGCAGCGCGGCGTCCAGCCCACGGGCCTTCTCCGGGTCGTAGTTCACCGCCGCCACGATGACGAGCAGACCGGCGATGCCGTACGCGACGCCCTTGGCGACGTACCCGGCGATGCCCAGCCGGCGGGCCAGCGTGCGGGTCTTCGGGCTCATCTCGCCCGTCTTCAGGTGCTTCTCGAACCGCTTGACCAGGCCGTAGATCACCAGACCCACGCCGATCGCGGCGAGCACCAGCCCGGCCAGGCCGACCAGCCAGCGGCCACCGCTGGAGGTCATCAGCTTGCCGGTCAACGCCTCCTGCTGGTCGGCGCTGTTCGACCCGGCGTCCTTGAAGACCTTGAACGCGGTCCAGGCGAAGTAGAGGTAGACGATGGTGCGGCCGGCCGAGGCGAGCCGTTCCATGACCCGCTCCCGGCCCCGCTCGGCGCGGTGGCCCACCGCCGCCTCCAGCGCCTGCCAGATCGCCATCGCGAGCAGGCCCACCGCGGTGGCGATGACCAGGAACTTGCCCAGCGGCTGCGCGGAGAGGGTCCGAAGGGCGCCGGACTGGTCGCCGTCGTCGGACGACGTCCCGAATGCGATCTGCAACGCCAGCCAGGCGAAGAGCAGGTGCACGATGCCGTAGCCGATGAAACCGGCCCGGGCGAGGAGTTCCAGCCACCGGCTGTCCGCCGTGCGGGAGGCGGTGGCTTCGGCGTTACGGGTGAGTGACATGGCGCCACAATCTCCGATTGCGGAGATCCCCAAACGTCGGCCACCGCCGCCCGCCCGGTCAGTTGCCCGGGTTGCGCGAAACGCGAATCTTGACCTGTTGGTCGGTGACGCTGTCCAGGGTGACCGCGAAACCGCCGGCCTCGGTGGCCTGCTGCCCGGTGGTGAGCGTGAGCTGCTCGCCGGCGACCTCGACGGTCACCTGGTCGCCCTCTGCGCCGACCAGCTTGGCGTCGACGCCCAGGATGGAGGCGCTCGCGTCGACACCCCGCTCGAAGGTGACGGTGCAGGCGTCCAGCCCGCAGTCGGTGGAGGCGCCCTGCGAACTGCAGCCGGCGAGCACGGCGAGGCCGAGCGCCAGACCGGCGAACAGGCCGGCGGCGCGACGGACGGGGGGCAACGGAATGGTGGCGGGTCGGTTCGTCACCTCGCCAAGAGTACGAGACGCCCGCGAGAACGGCGCCGGTTGGTGATCATCGGGGACGGCGGCCCTCATGGGGGCGGGCGGGACCGGCCCGGGCACCGGCTAGGGTCCGGAACATGCCGTTCGACATCGCCCGCACCCGGGCCGCCTACCCCGCCCTGACCGAGGGCTTCGTCCACTTCGACGGGGCCGGGGGCACCCAGACCGCGGAAGGTGTGATCGACGCGGTCGCCGACGCCATGCGCAGCGCGGTCGGCAACCGCAGCGCCGCCTTCGTGCCGGGTCGCCGGTCGCTGGAGCTGGTGGCCGCCGCCCGCTCGGCCGTGGCCGACCTGCTCGACGCCGACCCGGCCGGGGTGGTGCTGGGCCCGAGCGCCACCGCGCTGACGTACACCCTGGCGCGCACGCTCGGCGCGGGCTGGCGTCCCGGCGACGAGGTGGTGGTCTCCCGGCTCGACCACGACGCCAACGTGCGGCCGTGGGTGCAGGCCGCCGAGGCGGCCGGCGCGACGGTGCGGTGGGCCGAGGTCGACCGGCGCACCGGCGAGCTGCCCGCCAGCCAGTACGCCGAGCTGGTCGGCGAGCGCACCCGACTGGTCGCGGTGACCGCCGGCAGCAACGCCATCGGCACCGTTCCGGACGTTCCGGCGATCGCGAAGACGGCGCACGCCGTCGGCGCGCTGGTCTGCGTCGACGGGGTGCACTCGGTGCCGCACGGGCCGACCGACCTGGCCTCGCTCGGCGCCGACGTACTGGTCACCAGCGCCTACAAATGGTCCGGCCCGCACCTGGCGGCGATGGTCGCCGACCCGGCCCGGTGGGCGGCGCTGCGCCCGGCGAAGCTGGTGCCGTCCTCCGACGCGGTGCCGGACCGGTTCGAGTACGGCACTCCCAGCTTCCCGTTACTGGCCGGCGTGGCCGCCGCGGTGGACCACCTGGCCGGGCTGGACCCGGACGCGGTGGGCGACCGGCGGGCCCGGCTGCGGGCCGGGCTGGCTGCCGCCCAGGCGCACGAGGAGGCGCTGCTGGACCGGCTGCTCGCCGGGCTGGCCGAGCGGCCCGCGATCACCGTCTACGGCTCGCCGGCCCGGCGCTGCCCGACGGTCTCCTTCCGGGTCGCGGGGATGTCGCCGGTGGCCACCCAGGAGGCGCTGGGCGCCGCCGGGTTCTGCCTCTCCGCCGGCGACTACTACGCCTACGAATACTTCCAGATGATGGGGCTGCGCGACAGCGGCGGCGCGGTCCGGGCCAGCATCTACCACTACAACACGGCGGACGAGGTGGACCGGTTGCTCGCCGAACTGGATGTGCTGGTCGACGCTGCGGGGAGAATGGGCCGGTGAGCAACCTGGTCGAGGACAACCCCGCCAAGCACCGTTTCGAGATCCTGGTCGACGACGCGCTGGCCGGCTTCACCGCGTACCTGGTCCGTGGCGGGGTGCTGGTCTTCACCCACACCGAGGTGGACCCGCGCTTTCAGAACATGGGCGTGGGCGGGGCGTTGATCCGGGGCACCCTGGACCAGGTCCGGGCCCGGGGCGCCAGGGTGGTGCCGCGATGCCCGTTCATGGCCGCGTACATCGACAAGCACCCCGAGTACGCCGACCTGGTCGCTGAGCCCTCCTAGGGCCTGACCGAACCGGCGCCGGTCAGCACCTCGGCCGCGGCCTGTCCGCTGGCCCGGGTGGCGCCGTGGGTGGCCAGGTGCACCGCGCCGGTGACCAGCTCGGGCACACCCAGCTCGACCACGACCGCGTCCGGACGGGCGGCCAGCGCCCGCTGCACCGCCGCGCGCATCCAGTCGTGCCGGTGCAGGTCGCGGACCACCAGCACCAGGGGACGCCCGTCCGCACCGGCGCCCGGATCACCCGGCACGTCCGGTTCGGCGTAGCGGACCGTGCTCGTGCCGGGCAGCAGCTCGGCCAGTGGCGCACCGATCCCCCAGGGCGTCTCCGCGCCGATGGCGATGTTGCGTGGCGGCTCGAACTCGACCACGTGCGCCGCGCGGGTCAGCGGCAGCGCGACGGCGTGCTCCGCGGTGACCCGGATGGCACGGCGTGCGGCGACCAGCCCGACGTCGGTGGCGTCGCGCGCCGCGGCCGACCGGGCGGTGCGGGCGGCCACGGTCCAGGCGGCGAGCTGACCGACCCGCTTGGCCGCCTCGGCGAGACGCTCCTCGGGCAGCTCGCCGGAGACGACCGCGGCCACGATGGCGTCGCGCAGCTCCCGGGCCGCCTGCTCGTCGGCCCGTTCGCCGCCAATGCAGATCGCGTCGGCCCCGGCGGCGAGCGCGCGGACCGTCGCGCCGGCGAAGCCGTACCGGTCGGCGACGGCGCGCATCTCCACCGCGTCGGTCACCACCACGCCGGAGAAGCCCAGCTCGTCGCGGAGCAGCCCGCCCAGGATGCGCTGGCTCAGTGTGGCCGGCAGCTGCGGGTCGAGCGCGGGCACCAGCAGGTGGCCGGTCATCACGGCCTGCACCCCGGCCGTCACGGCGGCCCGGAACGGGGCCAGCTCGCAGGCGTCCAGCCGGTCCCGGTCGGCGGTGATCCGGGGCAGGTCGTGATGTGAGTCGACGCGGGTGTCGCCGTGCCCGGGGAAGTGCTTGGCGCACGCGGCGACCCCGCCGGCCTGGAGCCCACGGACCCAGGCGGCGGTGTGCCGCGCGACCAGAGTCGGGTCGGCCCCGAACGAGCGGACGCCGATCACCGGGTTGGCCGGGTTGGAGTTGACGTCGGCGTCCGGGGCGTAGTTGAGGGTGATCCCGGCGGCCGCCAGCTCCACGCCGAGGTCCTGGGCGACCGCCTCGGTCAGCTCCGGGTCGTCGACCGCGCCGAGGGCGAAGTTGCCGGGCCGGGAGCTGCCGTGGACCGACTCGATCCGGGTGACGTCGCCGGCCTCCTCGTCGATCGCCACGATGACGTCGGGCCGCTCGGCGCGCAGGGTCGCGGTGAGCGCCGCCACCTGGGCGGAGTCGACGACGTTGCGGGCGAAGAGCACCACCGAGCCGAGCCCCTCGCCGAGCCAGCGGCACACCCACGGTGGCGGGGTGGTGCCGACGAACCCAGGTTGCAGGACGGCCGCGGCCAACGCCGGGAGGTGCCCGGTGGGCGCGGTCACGCCGCCCCCTCGTGGCGGTCGGCGTCGGCCGCCGGTGCCGGCGCGTCCGCGCCGACCCGCTGGTTGCGCTCGCTCATGCGGCCCCCGTACCCCATCTCTCGCGCCCCGTCGGCGCACCGCCACCGGCAGGCGGTGCTGCCATGGTCACACCGGGCGATTCAATAGTCAATAAACCTTACAGTTGCCGGACGGCAGGGTCCCGGGGAGAGTTCGGGGATGGATCCCGCCCTGCTGGCCGACGCGACGAGCCCGGCCGACATCCCCGGCGTACGCCTGCTCGGCCTGGTGGTCGGCGCTCTGCTGCTGCTCGCCGCGATCCGGGCGATGTTCGGCCGGCGCTGAGCGACCACCCGGTCGAGCACCTGGCCCGCGTGTGGCCGACCGTCACCGGGGTACGGCTTCCCCGTCACCGGGTACGCGTGCCGAGGGGGAATGATGAAGATCGGTTACATTCTGTCCAGTGAGGAGTTCACGCCGGCTGAGCTCCTGGAACAGGCGCGCGGCGCCGAGCAGGCTGGCTTCGAGGCGCTGTGGATCTCCGACCACTACCACCCGTGGACGGACGCGCAGGGGCAGAGCCCGTTCGTCTGGTCGATGATCGGCGCGCTCAGCCAGGTCTGTTCGCTGCCGGTGACCACCGCGGTGACCTGCCCGACCGTGCGAATCCACCCGGCCGTGATCGCCCAGGCGGCGGCGACCAGCGCGGTGCTGCACGGCGGCCGGTTCGTGCTCGGCGTCGGCAGCGGCGAGGCGCTCAACGAGCACATCTTCGGCGATGCCTGGCCGCAGACCGACGTCCGGCTGGAGATGCTGGAGGAGGCCGTCGAGGTGCTGCGGAAACTGTGGACGGGTGACTTCGTCAACCATCACGGGAAGCACTACACCGTCGAGCACGCCCGCATCTACACGCTGCCCGACACTCCCCCGCCGATCTACGTCTCCGGCTTCGGCCCGAAGGCCATCGACCTGGCCGCACGCATCGGCGACGGCTACGTGAGCACCAGGCCGGACGCCGAGATGGTCCGGCGCTTCCGGGAGAACGGCGGCGGCGACAAGCCGTGCCAGGCCGGCTTCAAGGCGGCGTACGCGGCCAGCGAGGACGAGGGCATGCGGATCGCGTACGAGCGCTGGCCCAACGCCGGGGTTCCCGGTGAGCTGTCCCAGGTGCTCCCGTCGCCGCGCCACTTCGAGCAGGTCGCCGAGTTGGTCAGGCCGGAGATGATGAAGGAGGCGTTCGTCTGCGGCAACAGCGCCGACGCGCACCTGGAGATGATCGACAAGTTCGCCAAGGCCGGCTTCGACGAGGTGTACCTGGCCAACGTCGGTCCGCACCACCAGGGTCTGTTCGACCTCTACCAACGCGAGGTCCTGCCCCGCCTACGCTGAGCCCGGGCGGCGGTTGAAGACCGCCACAGCCGGAGACGGTTTCGGCGGTGATCGGGTCGGGTACCTCCGGCCCTCGATGAAACTGTCCACGCACTCGATGACGTTGCGCCGCGCGGCGCGGAGCCTCTTTGGCTGGACCGCGCTGCGGCCCAACCAGCTGGCCGCCATGCGCGCGGTGATGAAGCGACGTGACGCCCTGGTGGTGCTGCCCACCGGCGCGGGCAAGTCGGCCATCTACCAGATCCCGGCCAGCCTGATCCCCGGCCCCACCGTGGTGATCTCGCCGCTGCTGGCCCTTCAGCAGGACCAGATCGCGGCCCTCAACGAGCGCCAGCGCCCGGAGCTGCGGGCCGTCCGGATCAGCTCGAACGAGTCGGCCGCCCAGCAGGCCGAGGCGATCACCGAGATACGCGAGGGCCGGGCGGAGTTCCTGTTCATCACCCCGGAGCAGCTGAGCAACCCCGACCGGATGGCCGAGGTCGCCTCGCTCAGGCCGGCACTGGTGGCGATCGACGAGGCGCACTGCATCTCGGCCTGGGGGCACGACTTCCGTCCCGACTACCTGGCGCTCGGGCACCTGATCGAGGGCATCGGCCGGCCGCCGGTGGTCGCGCTGACCGCCACCGCGTCACCACCGGTACGCGACGACATCATCGCCCGGCTGCGGCTGCGGAAGCCCGAGGTGGTGGTCTCGGGGCTGGACCGGCCCAACCTGTTCCTGGAGGTGGCGCACTGTCCCACCGAGGACTACCGGTGGCGCCGCCTGGTGGCGCTGCTGCGCGACGACGAGCGACCGGGGATCATCTACGTGCCGACCCGCCGCTCCGCGGAGGAGCTGGCCACCCGGTTGACCGGCGCCGGTTTCCCGGCGCAGTGCTACCACGGCGGGATGTCGGCCGGTGCACGCGCCGAGCTGCACGAGGCGTTCCTCGCCGACCAGGTGCCGATCATGGTGGCCACGTCGGCGTTCGGGATGGGCATCGACAAGCCGAACATCGCCTGGGTGGTGCACATGGCGCTGCCCGACTCGCCGGACAGCTATTTCCAGGAGATCGGCCGGGCCGGCCGCGACGGGCAGCCGGCCCGGGTCCTGCTGCTCTGGCGGGCCGAGGACGTGGGCCTGCAACGGTTCTTCAGTGGTGGCCTGCCGGACGAGAACGAGCTGCGCGACCTCGCGGCGCTGCTGCGTCGCAAGCCGGCCACCAAGACCGAGCTACGCGAGGCCACCGGTCTCGGGCCACGCAAGCTGGGCCAGTACCTCTCCCTTCTGGAGCAGGTCGGGGCCGCCGAGCCGCGCGCCCGGCAGCGCATCGCCGCGCCCCGCTACGCCCCGACCCCGGTGGACGCCGCCGCGGCGGCGCTGGCCGAGGCGGAGCGGCAGCAGACGGTGACCCGGTCGCGGACCGACATGATGCGGGCCTTCGCCGAGACCACCGCCTGCCGGGGGCAGACCCTGCTGGCCTACTTCGGCGAGCAGATGACCGAGATCTGCGGGCACTGCGACAACTGTCATGCCGGCACCAGCGTCGCCGACGACGGCGCGGTCGGGCCGTTCCCCGTGCACAGCCAGGTACGTCACCCGGAGTGGGGGCAGGGCCTGGTGCTCGGGTACGAGGAGGACAAGATGACGGTTCTCTTCGACGAGGTGGGGTACAAGACGCTGTCCGTGCGCGTGGTGTCCGAACAGGGCCTGCTGACGCTGGACTAGCCTGAGCCGGGCGCCAGCGCGGGGCCCACCGATTGACCGAGCAAAGCAGGGCGGAAGGGGCGTTGCCGTGATCGAGCAGCCGGCGTACACCGGTTTCGGTTTCTCCGACGAGGAGTGGGGGCTGCTGGTCGGCCTGCCGCAGTCGGTGCTGACCGCCGCGAGCGCCGCCGAGTCCGACGGCACCCGCCGGACCATGGCGGAGAACGCGGCCGGGTTGGAGACCATCTCGGCGGGCCGGGAGTCGGCCAGCCCGCTGGTCGCCGCCGTGGCCGGCGAGATCGTGACCCGGGTCGGCGACCCGGAGACCGGCGAGGAGCTGCCGGTCATCGCGTCCGCCGACCCCCGGGCGATGATCGACGACGTGCTGGTGCGGGCCGGGGAGGCCGCCGCGCTGCTGGCCGTCCGGGTCGACGAGGGTGCCGCTGGCGCGTACAAGCACTGGCTGGTGGACATCGCCGAGCAGGTGGTCGGCGCCGCCTCCAGCGGTGGGCTGCTCGGGCTGGGCGGCGAGCCGGTCAGCGACTCCGAGCGGCGTTTCCGCGACCGGCTCGCGCACGTGCTCAACGATTGACCGACGACATCGGCGTACCGGCCGGACCGGTCGGCTCGGCGGCCACCGCCGCGGGGTCGGCCGGCCGGACGCCGCGCAGCGCGGCCAGCGCGGTCACCGCGCCCAGCAGCATCGCCACCGTGGCGGCGATCGCGGCGAGGTGCAGCCCGTCGGCGAACGCGAGTCGGGCGGCGTGCAGCACGGCGTCGCCCAGATCGGCCGGCAGCCCCTCGGCCACGGCCAGCGCACCGCCCAACGTCTCACGGGCCGCGTCGCGGGCGTCGGCCGGCAGGTCGGCGGGCAGGCCGTCGAGGACCTCCCGGCGGTAGACCGCCGCGCCGACGCTGCCCAGGATCGCCATCCCCAGCGCGCCGCCCAGCTCACTGCTGGACTCGGTCAGCGCCGAGGCGACACCGGCCTGCTCGGGCGGCGCCGCACCGAGGACCAGCTCGGTGACCAGCGACATCACCATCACCAACCCGGCCGCGTAGATGCTGGCGCCGAGCAGCAGCAGCCAGAGCGGCGACTCGGGCGTGACCCGCGTCAGCACCAGGAAGCCGAGCACGGCGATCCCGAAACCGGTGCCGATCAGGTACGACCGATCGATGCGCTGGGCGAGCGCGGCGGCGGCCGGAGCGATCCCGCCAACCGCCAGGGACGGCACCAGGCTCCACAGTGCCGCCCGCAGCGGGCTCAGGCCGAGCACCAACTGGAGGTGCTGGGTGGTGAAGATGGCGAAGCCGACCAGGGCGAACATCGCCAGCAGGTTGACCGCGAGGGACCCCGCGAAGCCGCGGCGGCGAAACAGCGCCAGGTCGATCATCGGGTACGCCCGGGTCCGCTGCCGGTGCAGGAACAGCGCCCCGACGAGCAGGCCGGCGACGATGGCCAACACCCGTGCGGGGCTGACGCCGTCGCGGGCCATCTCCTTGATGCCGTAGATCACCGGCAGCAGCGCGCCGAGCGACAACAGCGCGCTGACCAGGTCGAACCGGCCGGCGCCGGGGTTGCGGAACTCGGGCACCAGGATCGGGGCGAGCAGGAGCAGCAGCACCATCGCCGGAATGTTGATCAGGAAGATCGAGCCCCACCAGAAGTGCTCCAGCAGGACGCCGCTGAGCACCGGACCGATCGCGATGCCACCGGTGAGCGTGGCGGTCCAGATGCCGATCGCGGTGCCGCGCTGCTTGGCGTCGTGGAACATGTTGCGGACCAGGGCGAGCGTGGACGGCATCAGGGTGGCCCCGCCGACGCCGAGCACGGCGCGGGCGGCGATCAGCGTGGCGGCGCTGTCGGCGTACGCGGCCAGCAGGGACGCCGCGCCGAACGCGGCCGCGCCGAACAGCAGCAGCCGACGCCGGCCGATCCGGTCACCCAGGGCGCCCATGGTGATCAGCAGTCCGGCCAGCACGAAGCCGTAGATGTCGAAGATCCAGAGCTGCTGGGTGCCGGTGGGGCGCAGTTCCTCGCTGATGAACGGGACGGCGAAGTAGAGCACCGACACGTCCATCGAGACCAGGAGCAGCGGCAGCATCAGCACCGTGAACCCGATCCACTCCCGTCGGCCCGCTCGGGGGGCCGGTGCGGTCGTCGTCGTCATGGGAGAACTCCTTCTGCGTATGGCGTACGCTCTTATGCGTAGACCATACGCAGAACTAGGATGACGGGGCAAGGAGGAAAATGTGGCGGCGAGGACAGACGACAACGGCCCGGCGATCCCGCCGGCCATCGAGAGCGCCTGGGGGTTGCGTGAGCGGCCACCCAAGGGGCCCCGGCCGGGGCTGACCGTGAGCGGCATCGTGGACGCCGCCGTGCGGGTGGCCGACGCCGACGGGCTAGCGGCCGTCTCGATGAGCCGGGTGGCCAAGGAGCTGGGCGCCGCCACCATGGCCCTCTACCGGCACATCGGCTCCAAGGACGAGCTGCTGATGCTCATGGTCGACACCGGGTACGGCCCACCGCCCGGTCCCGCCGCACCGGACGCCGACTGGCGCGCCGGCCTCACCCGCTGGGCCTGGGCCGAGCACGACGTGCTGCGGCGGCGGCCCTGGCTGCTGCACGTGCCGATCACCGGCCCGCCGATCACCCCCCAGACGCTCGGCTGGCTGGAGGACGGGCTGCGCTGCCTCGACGGCACCGCGCTGGCCGAGAGCGAGCAGATGTCGGCAATGCTGCTGATCACCGGGTACGTCCGCAACGAGGCCACCCTCACCACGCAGATCGCCGAGGGCAGCCGGGCCGCCGGCATGAAGCCGGGCGAGATGATGCCGGCGTACGGCCGGATGCTCAGCCGGCTCATCGACCCTGCCCGCTTCCCGGCGCTGCACCGGGTGCTGACCTCCGGAGTGCTGGGCCAGGACGACGACCCGGACGAGGAGTTCACCTTCGGCCTCGACCGGATCCTCGACGGCATCGAGGCCCTGATCCGCCGGCGAGCGGTCTGAGGAGCACCGGATGCTGCACCGGGACACCGTCGACACCACCGTCCTGCCGCCGGGTGAACGGTTCGGGATGTGGCTGGACCTCGTGGCGCGCACCTCGGCACCGATGCGGATCCAGTCCGCGCACGCCGGCGATTTCGCCGCCCGGGCCGACTTCATCGATCTCGGAGCGATCCAGCTGATCAATTACCGCTATCCGTCGCTGGACGCCACCCGGACCCGCAAGCTCGTCCGCCAGTCGGATCCGGAGCTCTACATGCTCGCCCTTACGACCGGCGGTGTCGGCACGTCCAGCCAGGACGGTCGCCGCAGCGAGATTCTGGCCGGGGAGTTCACCTTCTACGACGCCTCCCGCCCGCATGACGTCGGCCACCACGCCATCGAGCCCGAGCGGGACCAGGCCAGCTCAGTCATCGTGATGATCCCGCACGCGGCGCTGCCACTGCCGCCGCAGCGGATGGCCGCCCTCTACGGCGGCCGGATGTCCGGCAGCGAGGGCGTCGGCGCGTTGCTGGCGCAGTTCCTGCTCCAGGTCACCAGGCATCCCGAGCAGTACCATGCCGCCGACGCCAGCCGGCTCGGCGCGGTCGGGCTGGACCTGGCCACCACCATGCTCGGCCGGCACCTGGTCGCCGAGGACGCGGTGCCGACCGAGGTCCGCCGCCGGGCGCTGGTCACCCAGGTGCAGGCGTACGTCCACCGCAACCTCGGCGACGCGACGCTCAGCCCGCAGACCGTCGCGGACGCCCACCACATCTCACTACGCTCGCTGCACCGGTTGTTCGAGGCCGAGGAGTCCACCGTCGCGTCCTACATCCGGGACCTGCGGCTGGCCCGGTGCCGGCGCGACCTGACCGACCCCGCGCTGCGCACCCAGCCCGTGCAGATGATCGCCGCCCGCTGGGGGTTCACCGACAAGGCGCACTTCAGCCGGGCGTTCCGGGCGGCGTACGGGATGAGCCCGCAGGCGGACCGGGAGGGCCACACGGATCCGGCGCGGATCGTCAACCGCCCGGCATCCATGGTCAACTCGTCCCGGGCAGACTGACGATCAACGCGGTCGACCCGCGGCCCGCCCAGGCGGCCGCGGCAGGTCGCCAACGGGGGCCGTGGCGAGGCGCCCGCCGCCAGACGCGGCGGGCGGCCGCCCGGTGCCCCCCGACCGCGGACTGAAGCTCCGGTCCCGTCACTCTCCCCCCAGGACCGTAGGCGGGGCCGGTCAGGCCTTCTCGAGCAGCTCCAATACGACCCGTTCGGCCTCCTCCCGTGGCGCCTGCGGGTCCACCGGCGCCACCACCCCGTCGTGGTAGAGGTCCACCACCCGAGGGTCCACATAGGATGTGCGCGCCACGGTAGGGGTGTTGCCCAGCAGCTCGGCGACCTCGCGCATCACCGCGACCACCGCCTTGCGCCGGGCGGTCATCGAGCGCCCCGGGCCGGCGGTGGCCAACTCGGTCGCGGCGAGCACGGTGGCGTGCCAGGTGCGGAAGTCCTTGGCGGTCATCTCCCCGCCACTGGCGTCGCGCAGGTACCCGTTGACCTCGTCGCTACGCACGTCCCGCCACTCCCGGCCGTCCCAGTAGCCGAACAGCCGGTCCGCCTGCCGACGCCGGCGGCGCAGGTCCGTCAGCACCTGGCACAGCTCCGGGTCCTCGATCCGGCGCACCTGCTCGATGCCGCCCTTCGCCGGGAACTCGAAGACCACGCAGCCGCCCCGGGACCGGGCGTGCTCGGGGCGCAGGGTGGACACCCCGAACGTCGGCTCGTCGCCGGCCGCGTACTGGTCGCTGCCGACCCGGAACATCCCCATGTCCAGCAAGCGGGCCACCGTGGCCAGCACCCGGTCCCGGCCCAGGCCCCGGCCGCCCAGGTCGTGCCCCACCCGCTCCCGCAGCACCGGCAGCCGCCGGGCCACCTCCAGCATGTGGTCGAACTTCGCCTCGTCCTGCTTCTCCCGCCACAACGGGTGGTAGAGGTACTGCTTGCGCCCCGCCGCGTCGATGCCGATCGCCTGGATGTGGCCGTTCGGGTACGGCGAGATCCAGACGTCCTCCCACGCGGGCGGGATGACCAGCTCCCGCAGTCGGGCCAGCTGGTCGGGATCCCGGACCGGAGCGCCGCCCGGATCGACGAAGTGCCAGCCCTTGCCGCGCCGTCGGCGCCCGTACCCCGGCCGGCCCGGATCACTACGCCGCAATCGCACCGGAGACCCGCACCACCCGTTCCACCTCGTCCACGGCGGCCAGCACCTCGTCGAGCCGCAGAGCCGCCAACGTCGGGTGGCTTCCTACCCCGTCCCACCGGCGCCAACCGCCGGCACCGGCCCAGAGCACCCGGTGCCGGGGCCGGTCCGGCGGCGGCCCCCAGTGGGCCGGCGGCACCGGCCCGAAGAGCACCACCGAGGCGGTGCCGTACCCGGTGGCCAGGTGCGCCACCCCGGTGTCCCCGCTGATCACCAACCGGGCGTTGGCGACCAGCGCGGCGAGCGCCCCGAGGTCGGTCCGGCCGGCCAGCACGGAGGTCGGCGGCAGGCCGGCCGCGTCGGCCACCCCGGCGGCCAGCGCGCGTTCGTCGGCCGAGCCGGTGAGCAGCACCCGGTGCCCCCGGTCGGTGAGCGCCCGGGCCAGCGCGGCGAACCGCTCGGCCGGCCAGCGCTTCGCGGGGATCTTGCCGCCGGGATGCAGCACGGTCGCCCCGGTGGGCAGCCGGGGCGCCTCGGGACGGCGCAGAGCGAGGTCGGTGCGGTCGGCCGGGATGTCGTACCACGACAGCAGCCCGCACCACCGGTCCACCTCGTGCTCGTCGGCGGCCCACGGCGGGCCGTCGACGAACCCGGCGTCGGTGTTGGCGAAGGCGAGCAGGCGTCCGGGGCGGGCGGCGGCGAGCAGCCGGTGCGACTGCGGGCCCTGCCCGTGCAGGTTGACCGCGACCTGCGGGGCCGGGCCGGGCCAGGCCGGGCCATCCAGCCCGGCGGTGTCCACCAGCCGGTCGACGCCGCCGACCAGGTCGACCAGCGGGGCCAGCCAGGCGGGCGCGGCGAGCGCCAGCTCCCGACCGGGGTACGCGACCCGCAGCGCCCGCAGCGCGGGCACCGCGGTGACCAAGTCGCCGACGCCGAGGGCGCGCAGGACGAGGATCACGGGTACGAGGTCTCCTGCTCGGCGCAGACGACCATCTCGCGTACGGCGCAGCCGGGCGGCTGGTTGAGCGCGTACATGATCGCCGCGGCGGTGTCGACAGGATCGTTGAGGATGGCGTCCGGCCCCGGCTTGTACTGCGGGTCACGCTCGTCGAAGAACGCGGTACGCATCCCGCCGGGGATGAGCAGGGTGACGCCGACCTGGCCGGCGAGTTCGGCGGCGAGGGCGCGGGTGAAGCCGACCACGCCGAACTTCGCCGCGCAGTACGCGGTGGCGTCGCTGACCGCCTTGACACCGAGGGTGGAGGCGACCGTGACGATGCGACCGCGGGAGGTCTGCAGGAACGGCAGGGCGGCCCGGATCACCGCGGCGGTGGCCAGCAGGTCTACCGCGACGATCCGGTCCCAGGTCTCCCCCGGCACGTCGGCGAGCCGGCCCGGCACGTCCATGCCGGCGGCGGTGACCACCGCGTCCAGGCCGCCGGCCTGCTCGGCGAGGTGTTGCGTGGCCACCTCGGCGGCCCGGGTGTCGGCCAGGTCGCACTCGGTCCAGGACACCCCGTCGACCGGCGGCTGCCGGTCCAGCACGAGCGGCCGGCCACCGGAGGCGGTCACCGCGGCGACCACCGCCGCGCCGAGACCGCTGGAACCGCCGGTGACCAGGACGGTGGGCCCGGCGCCGGGTGACGCGGCGCTCATCGGGTCCGCTCCCCGCCGGGCGTCACCGACGACGGCACGGCGGTGCGGGCCGGCTCCGTCGGGTCGCCGGTCGCGCAGCACGCGCCGGTGGCGTGCCCTTGGCCGGAGCGGGCGATCATGTCGGTGGTGGACCGGCCGTCCAGGTACGGCACCACCACCGTGTGCCCGTCCCAGCGACGCAGGACCTCCGCCTCGGGCAGCGCCGCGGCGTCCCCGCCACCACTGGCGTAGTCCCCGCCCTTGACCCAGATGTCCGGACGCAGCCAGGACAGCGCCGCCTCCGGGGTCGACTCGTCGAAGATCATGACCGCGTCCACACAGCTCAGCGCGGCCAGCAGCCGTGCGCGGTCACCCTCGGACATCACCGGCCGGTCCGGCCCCTTCAACCCGGCGACGCTGGCGTCGGAGTTGAGGCAGACGATCAGGCAGTCGCCGAGCTGACGGGCGGCCTGCAGGGTGGCCACGTGCCCGGCGTGCAGCAGGTCGAAGCAGCCTCCGGTGGCCACCACCGTGCCGCCCGCCGCGCGTACGTCGGCGAGCAGCGTGGCGACCGCCGCCACGCCCACCCGGTCACCACCCAGGCCGACCACGCCGGTAGGCGCCGACTTCACAGGCGGTGGGAGGGCCGCGGCCACTCCCCCGCCCGCCACGTACGCGGACGCGTCGGCGACCGCCGCCTGCACCGCCTCGGAGACCAGCGCGCCCTGGGCCAGCGCAAGGCTGGCGCTGGCCGCGAACCGGTCGCCGGCGCCGCAGGTGTCCCCCTCGGCGCTGCCCGGGGTCGGCACCACCAGCGGCGTCGACCCGGCGTGGCAGAGCAGCGCGCCGTCCCCGCCCAGCGTCACCGCGACGGCACCGGCCCGCCAGCGTCGGCGCAGACCCTGCGCGCCCCGGGAAGCGGTCGCCAGGCGGGACGCCCCGGGCAGCGTGGGGACCAGCTCGCGCACCTCCGACTCGTTCGGTGTGGCCAGATGCACGCCGGGCACCGCCGCCGGTCCACGCGGATGCGGGTCCCACACCACCGGGGCGCGGGTCGCGGCCAGCGCGGCGCGCAGCGCGGGCTGGCGGGCGACCCCCCGGCCGTAGTCGCTGACCAGCACCGCCGACGCCGCACCGATCACCCGCAGCACCTCGTCGGAGGGCTGGCCCGGTTCGCCGGGTACGCCGCCGCGGTCGTGGCGCAGCAGCACCCGGCCGCGGGCCCGCAGCCGGACCTTCTCCGGCGTCGCCCCGGACAGGGTCAGCGGGTACACCTGCACACCGGCGGCGGCGAGCAACGCGCTCAGCCGGGCGCCGCCGGCGTCGTCGGCGAGCGCCGTCACCAGCACCACCTCGGCGCCCTGCGCGGCGGCGAAGACCGCCGCCAGGCCG
This sequence comes from Micromonospora sp. NPDC005161, assembly GCF_053599855.1. Taxonomy (NCBI): domain Bacteria; kingdom Bacillati; phylum Actinomycetota; class Actinomycetes; order Micromonosporales; family Micromonosporaceae; genus Micromonospora; species Micromonospora sp. NPDC005161. The sequence continues at coordinate 33,665 of NZ_JBSFYQ010000024.1, read as the reverse complement.
GCGCCACCGGGCCGGTCAGCGGCCGCGGTCTCGTCGAGCACGGGCACCGGGGAGTCCGGACAGAGCCGGTTCACGACCCCTTCCACGTCCCGGTCGAGCAGGGTGTCCCCGACCACCACCACGGGTCCCCTCACGCTTACCTCCTCATCCTCACGCGTCGACCTGCTGTCCGGTCCCGCCGTCGAGCACCACCTCGACCCCGGTACGCACCGGCCCGGACGGGAGCCGACCGGCCGGTGCGGGCTCGGCCGGCGCATGCCGGGTGGACGCGGCCAGCGCGGCGGGCAACTCCTGCTCGAGGTATTCGCAGAGCAGGTGGCTGGTGACGAGGTGCAGTTCCTGGACGACCTGGGAGTCGGGGGACGCGACGGCGAGGGCGTCGGCGCAGGCGTCGGCGAGGGGGTTAGGGGCGGGCCCGGTGAGCGCCCAGGTGGTGAGGCCGCCGTCCCGGGCGGCGTGCGCGGCGGTGAGCAGGTTGGCGCTGGTGCCGCTGGTGCTGAGCAGCAGCAGGATGTCGCCGGGTCGGCCGTGGGCGCGCACCTGGCGGGCGTAGACGTCGGCGTAGCCGTAATCGTTGGCGATCGCGGTCACGGCGCTGGTCTCGGCGTGCAGGGCGATGGCGGACAGCGGCTGCCGGTCGTCGTGGAGCTTGCCGACGAGTTCGGCGGTGAGGTGTTGGGCCTCCGCCGCGCTGCCACCGTTGCCGGCGACCAGCAACCGTCCGCCGCCCGCCAGCCGGTGCGCCAGCTGCGCACCCCAGCGCGCCAGCTGCGACTCGCACCGTCGGTAGGGCACCAGCGCCGCGGCGAGGTTCGTCAGGTGGGTGTCGAGCGGGCTGCCCGCCGGCATCAGGCCACCACCCGGGTCGGCCGGCGCACCGCGGCCACCTCGCCGTAGACCTCCGCCAGCCGCTCGGCCGTGGCCGCCCACGAGTACCGCGACCGGACCCGCTCACGCGCGGCGGTGGCGTACCGGAAGCGCCGGATGCGGTCGTCGAGCAGCCGCTGGATCGCGGTGGCCAGGGCACGTGGATCGCGGGCCGGCACGAGATCGCCGGTCGTCCCGTCGACCACCGTGTCCCGGATGCCGCCCACGGCGGTGCCTACCACCGGCACCCCACAGGCCATCGCCTCCAGCGGCGTCAACCCGAAGGGCTCGTACCAGGGGGCGGCGACCAGCAGGTCCGCCGAGCGGTACCAGCGGCCCATCTCCTCCCGGGGCACCGCGCCGACCAGCCGTACCCGGTCGGCCACCCCGCAGGTCTCGGCCAGCGCCCGCAACCGCCGGGCGTACGGGTCGGTCTCCAGCAGCCCCTCGGGCGGCCCGCCCACCACCACACACTCGGCGTCCGGCACCAGCGCCATCGCGCGGATCACGGTCTGGAAGCCCTTGCGCTCCACCAACCGGCCCACGGTCAGGATCCGGGGCCGACCCGGCTCCCGGTCCGCGGCCGGCCCGAGCGGGGCGAACGAGGCGAGGTTGACCCCGGACGGAACGACTGTCATCCGGGACCGGGGCACTCCCATCCGGACCAGCTCACCGACCTCGTCGCGGCACTGCGCGACCACCCGGTCCACCGAGCGGCCCAACTCCCGCTCGTAGGAGATCCGCCGCGCCGGACTGGTGTCCTGCACGCCCTGGTAGCGGCGCTTCACGGTGCCCAGCGCGTGGTACGTCTGCACCACCGGCACGCCAGTCTGCCGGCCGGCGTTCAGCGCGGCCAGGCCACTCATCCAGAAGTGCGCGTGGATCACCTCGGGCATCCAGTCCCCGCCCCGCCACCGCTCCACCAGCCACCGGCTGAACTCCCGCATGTGCGGCAGCAGCGCGTCCTTGGCCACCGGCTCGGCCGGACCGGCCGGCACGTGCACCACGTCGTACCCGTCCGGGCTGCGGACGGTCACCGGCAGGTCGAGCGCGTCCCGGCGGGTGTAGACCCGCACCTCGTGCCCGGCGTCGGCGAGCGCGGCGGACAGCTCCGCGACGTGCGTGTTCTGGCCACCGGCGTCCTCCCCTCCGAGGATGGCGAGCGGGCTGGCGTGCTCCGAGATCATCGCGATCCGCATACTTCCTCCTCCAGCAGCCGGTCCCAGTCAGCGAGGAAACGGTCGAGGCCGTACCTGTCCCGCGCGGCCGTCCGTGCCGCCGCGCCGGCCTGACGCGCGGCCTCCGGCTCGGTGATGAACCGGCGGGCGGCGTCGAGCAGGGTGTCCATCCGGGTGGCGAGGGCCCCCGCCGCCGGGGGCACCGCCGTCACCGCCTCGGTGGTGGCGAGCGCGACGACCGGCATGCCGATCGCCATCGCCTCGATCAGGCTGAGCCCCAGCGAGGTCCACCGGCACAGGTGCAGGTACGCGCGCCGCCGGGCCAGTTCGGCGTGCATCCGGTCCTGAGGTACGTCGTCGTGGCTGGTGAGCCGCTCGGCGGGCAGGCCGAGGTGGTCGGCGAGGCCGGCGACGCCCATGCCGAACACGTCCAGCGGAGCGATCTCGGCGAACCGGGGCAGCAGGTCGGTGCCGGTGACCCGGCCCCGCCGTACCGGCTCGTTGATCACCACGGCGAGCCGGTCCAGCTCACCGGTGTACGACACGGCGGGGGCGACGATCCCGTGATCGACCACTGTGGTGCGGGTGCCACCGGTGTCCCAGAAGATCTGGTTGAAACCGGTGACGTGGGCGATGAGCAGGTCGTCGCGGTCGGCCATCGGATGCCGGGTGTTCGGCACGTCGCCCTTGGGCGTGTTGTGTTCGACGTAGATGGCCGGGACATCGCGGCCGGGGCGGCGGCCCAGCCACTCCTCGGCGAGGTCGACCTCCTCGGGGCGTTGCAGGATCACCAGGTCGACGCCGGCGCCGGGCAGGTCGGCGGGGGCGACCTCGACGGCGCTGTCCGGCCAGGGGTAGGTGCGGGCACGGCCGAGGCCGTTGGGGCCACGGTCGGGTGTGGTGGGGATCAGGTAGCGGTGGCTGCCGTGCACGAAGGACGTGGTCCAGGAACCGTGCACGTGCCAGAGCAGGACGTTCATCGGCCGCCACCACCGCTGACGGCCAGCACCCGCAACGCCTCGACCACCTCGGCCGGGTCGATGCCGCTCAGGCAGGGGTGCGCGGGCACCGGGCAACTGGCCGCCCGGGTGTCCCGGCAGGGCGCGTCGGCGTTGCCGAGCCGGACTGTGGGCACCCGGTAGGGCCCCCACTGCCCAAACGGGACGGTCGGCGCGAAGAGACTCACCACCGGCACCCCGGCCGCCGCGGCGAGGTGTGCCGGCCCGGTGTTGCCCACCACCACCGCGCCGGCGTCGGCGACGATCGCGGCCAGCCCCGGCAGGTCCGTCCGGCCACCCAGATCGGTGCCGCCGGCCGCCGCGACCCGGGCGGTGACGTCGCGCTCGTCGGAGCCGCCGGTGACCAGCACCCGGTGCCCGGCGGCGGTCAGCGACCCGGCGATCCGGGCCGCCAGCTCGGGCGGGCAGGCCCGGCTCGACGCGGCCGAGCCGGGGTGCAGCACCACGTAGCCAGGGTCACCGAGGTCGGCCGGGCGGGGCGGCAGGGCGTCCGGCCGCAGCCGGAGCACGGGCTCGTCGTCGCCGGGCAGCCGGTGGCCGGCGGCGGCGGCGAGGGAGAGGGCACGTTCGGGTTCGGGGACGCCGACGGGCACCCGGTGGCGGACGTCCAGCAGGGAACCCGGGTAGTCGTCGCTGATCGCGGAGATCCGGCGGATCCCCGCCATCCGCAGCAGCAGCGCCAGCGGCAGCGCGGACTGGTGGAACGACGTGAAGACCACCGCCTCGTCCGCGCCTATAGCGGCGAGGCGCGCGGCCAGGGTCCGCATGGCGTCCGGGTCGACCGGCGCCGGAGTGGGATCGATCCACGGCAGCGGATGTTCGAGGATCTCGTCGACGCCGGGCAGCAGGTCGGCGGCCGCCCGCCCGCGTGGCCCGCACAGCAGCACCACCCGCTGCGCGCCGGCCGCGACGGCGCGGATCGCCGGCCCGGTGACCAGCACGTCCCCCGCCGAGTCCGACCGCACCACCAGCGCTGTGCCCACCCGCTCGCCGACCCGACCCGGCACGGTGTGCACCGCCTGCTGGCGGCGCAGGATCTCATCCACCGCCGCCGGCAGGTCGCTGGCCAGCCACCCGGCGGCGGCGACCTCCTCCGGCCGGGTCACCGGGGTGGGCACCAGCACACCGGCCGCCCCCGCCGCCAGCGCGGCGGCCACGTCCCGACCGATGTCGCCCACCAGCACGCAGCGCGACGCGCGCGTGCCGAGCTCCCGTGCCGCGGCGTGCACCAGGCCGGGGGCGGGCTTGCGGCAGTCGCAGCCGTCGGCGTCGTCGTGCGGACAGACCAACCACGCGTCGAAGCGCCCCAGCAGCTCCTCGATCCGGGCGTGCACCGCCCGCATCTGCTCGTCGCCGAAGTAGCCCCGGGCCAGGCCGGACTGGTTCGTCACCACCGCCAGCCGCAGCCCGGCGGCCCGCAGCCGGTCAAGCGCCGCTCGCGCCCCCGGCACCGGCCGCACCTTCTCCGGATCACCGTTGTACGGCACGTCCTCGATCAGGGTGCCGTCCCGGTCCAGCAGCACCGCGTCGTACAGGACGGGGCGGGTGCCCTCGACAGGCCCGGAACCGGCCCGGCCAGCACCGGCGTACACCCGGGCTGACCTGCGCTGATCCGGATCCTCCTGGTCCTGTCGCACAGGCGGCGGGTTCCCTGCGCCCCGGGGAGTAAACGTGGTCGTCGGCGCGGTGGGCCAGCGCCGCCGGCGGTGCCCCGCGTCGGCCTTACCCGCCGCCCCCGAGAAGCTAACCCGCCGGGCCGTTAGCCACCTTTCCCGCGGGGTATGGGAGTCCAGTGGCGATTGTGGAGAAAGTGATCGAAGCTCCCCCGCAGCAGGTTTTCGACGTGCTGTCCGACGGGTGGACGTACAGCGACTGGGTGGTCGGCACGGCGCACGTCCGGGACGTGGACGAGGCCTGGCCGCGGGTGGGCAGCCAGCTGCACCACCGGGCCGGGCCGTGGCCGTTCTCGTTGCAGGACGCCTCCACCGTGCTGGCCTGCGAGCCACCGCACCGGCTCGTCCTCCGGGCCGGTCTCTGGCCGGCCGGCGAGGCGATCGTGGCCTTCACCCTGGAACCGGTCGGCGCGGGCGCCACCCGGGTCCGCATCGGGGAGGACTTCGCCGCCGGTCCGCTGCGCTGGGTCCAAAACAAGGTCAATGATCTCGTGCTGCACCTGCGTAACCGGGAGACGCTGAACCGGCTGTCCGACATCGCCACCCGGCAGAAGGGTGCGCCGTGACGCAGACCGTGGTGGTGACCGGCGCGAGCGCCGGCGTCGGACGGGCCGTCGCACACGCGTACGCGGCCCGGGGCGCCCGGCTGGCGCTGCTGGCCCGGGGCGAGGCGGGCCTGGCGGCGGCCGAGCGGGAGTGCCGGCGGCGCGGCGCCACCGACGTACGGGTGTACCGGGTCGACGTCGCCGACGCGGGTGCCGTGCTGCAGGCCGCCGACGACGTGGTGCACCGGTGGGGCCGCATCGACGTGTGGATCAACAACGCGATGGTGTCGGTGTTCGCACCGGCGTGGGAGATCCCGGCGCGCGAGTTCCGCCGGGTCACCGAGGTCACCTACCTGGGCACGGTGCACGGCACGCTGGCGGCGCTGCGGCACATGCGGGCGCACGGCTGCGGCGCGATCGTGCAGGTGGGCTCGGCGCTGGCCTACCGGGGGATCCCGCTGCAGTCGGCGTACTGCGCCAGCAAGCACGCCGTCCAGGGGTTCAACGACTCGCTGCGGGCCGAGCTGCTGCACGACTGCCCGGGGGTGAAGCTGTCGATGGTGCAGCTGCCCGCGGTGAACACGCCACAGTTCTCCTGGGTCCGCACCCGGCTGCCCCGGCATCCGCAGCCGGTGCCGCCGATCTTCACGCCGGAGCTGGCCGCGCGGGCGATCGTCTGGGCCGCCGATCACGGCACCCGGGAGCTGAACGTGGGCGGCCCGACCTGGCGGGCCCGCCTGGGCGACATCCTGATCCCCGGCCTGCTGGACCGCAAGCTTGCCCGGGACGGGTACGACAGCCAGCAGACCGGCGACGAGATCGACCCGGCCACCTGGCGGGACAATCTCGACCACCCCGGCGACGAGGACCGCGACCGGGGCGCAGCGGGCGTCTTCACCGACCGGGCGCGCGGTCGCTCGGCGGCGCTCTGGGTTGGCACCCACAAGCCGGCGCTGTCCGGTTTCGCGCTCGTCGGCGTGGCGCTGGCCCTCGCCGCCGCCGCCCGACGCCCTCGCTGACCTGCGCCCGGAGCAGCGGAGCAGGGCTCGCACCCAGCGGAGGGACACCGTCCGCAACGCCCGGAAGGGGAGCCTTTCCAAGCCGGACGTGGCAACTGGCTACCCTCTCAGGTAGCCCTGTCCGCAAACCGAGGATGTCCGACATGATCGAGCCCGTGCAGCTGCCGTCGCCGTGGCGGGACGCGCGCCTGACCGTCGTGGTGCCCACCTACAACGAGGCGGGCAACCTCCCGGCGCTGGTCGAGCGGCTGCTCGCACTGCCGCTGCCGGGGCTGCGCATCCTCGTTGCCGACGACAACTCTCCCGACGGCACGGGCGAGGTGGCCGACAAGTTGGCCATCGAGCACCCGGACCGGATCGAGGTGGTGCACCGGGCTGGCAAGGAGGGCCTGGGCCGCGCCTACGTGGACGGAATGGGGCGGGCGCTCGACGGCGCCGCCGAGTACGTGGCGCAGATGGACGCGGACCTGTCCCACCCGCCGGAGGCACTGCCGGGGATGCTGGGCGCGCTGCTCTCCACCCAGGCCGGCGTGGTGATCGGTTCCCGGTACGTGCCGGGCGGCGAGCTGGACGAGAACTGGCCGCTGTACCGCCGGGCGCTGAGCGGTTGGGCGAACCTCTACGTGCACACGCTGCTGAGGGTGCGGATCCGGGACCTGACCGCCGGCTTCAAGATCTGGCGGGCCGACGCGCTGCGGGACATCGGCCTGACCCGGGTGCAGTCCAACGGCTACAGCTTCCAGGTGGAGATGCACTACCTGGCCACCAAGCTGGGGCACACGATCCTGGAGGTGCCGATCCGCTTCGAGGAGCGGCGCGACGGCGAATCCAAGATGACCACGGCAACCAAGATCGAGAGTGCTCTGATGCCGTTCCGCCTGCGCAGCAAGCACCGCAACATCACCAGCTGACCTGGCCTCCGGCCCGCCCCTTCACGGGGCGGGCCGGCCAGGGCGCGGCGGGTCAGTCGGGGTAGACGGCCCGGTGCGCGGTGGCGATGGTGGCGGCGTAGGCGCGGCCGGTCAGCGCATGGTCGCGTGCGAGCGCCGCACGGGCCGCGTTCGCGCCGGGCGCGCCGTGCACCCCGCCGCCGGGATGCGCCGACGAGCTGGCCAGAAAGAGCCGGTCCACCGGGGTGTCCGCCCGGCCCAGGCCGGGGATCGGGCGCAGGAACAGCTGCTGGTACGCGGCGGCGGTGCCACCGCCGAGCGTGCCGCCGACCAGGCTCGGATTGCCCTTCTCCAGGTCGGCCGGACCGGCCACGTGCCGGCCGACGACGAGCTGCCGGAAACCCGGCGCGGCCGCCTCCAGCACGTCCTCCATCCGCTGGACGTGCCCGGCGACCTCCTCGGCCCGCCAGTCCCGGCGGAACGGCAGGTGGGTGTACGACCAGAGCGACTCGGTGCCCGGCGGGGAGTGGCTGGGGTCGGCCACCGACATCTGCCCGAGCAGCAGGAACGGGTCGCGCGGCAGCTCGCCGCGGGCCAGCTCACCGGAGTACCGGGTGAGCCCGTCCAGGTCCGCGCCCAGGTGCACGGTGCCGGCGCCGGCCACCTCCCGGTTCGTCCACGGCACCGGCGCGCTGAGCGCCCAGTCGACCTTCAGCGTCGAGCCGTCCCACCGGAAGTGCGCCAGGTCCTCCACCAGGCGCGACGGCAGCGCGGCCGCGCCGACCAGGTCGAGGTAGAGCGCCGGCGCGGGCACGTCCGCGAGCACGGCTCGCCGGGCCCGCCACAGGAGGCCGCCCTCCGTGCGTACCCCCATCGCCCGGCCCCGGGCGGTGAGCACCCGGTCGACCCGTGCCCCGTAGACGATCCTGCCGCCCCGCTCCTGCAGCCGGGCCACCAGCGCGTTGGTGATCTGCTGCGCGCCGCCGTCGGGCACCGGCCAGCCGACCTGCTGACCGAGCATGGCCAGCAGCCAGCCGTACACCCCGGAGCCGGCCTCCTCCGGGGACAGGTCGGTGTGCAGGGAGCAGCCGGCGAGCAGCGCCGGCCCACCGTCGCCGTCGAAGAGCTCGTCGCCGAGCTTGCGGACCGGTACCACCAGCCGCCGGGCCAGCCGCAGCGCTCCTGCGACCCGCAACCGCCGCAGCAGAGCCAGCCCGCCCCGCACCGGCGGGAACGGCGCGGTGATGGTCGTCAGCATCGGCTCGGCCACGTCGAGCCAGTCGGTGTACGCGTTGAGCCAACGCTTGCCGTCGCCGGGCGCGAACTGCTCCAGCGAGGCGGCGGTGACGTCCGGGTCCCGGTTGACCACCGCGGCGCGGCCGTCCGGCAGCAGGTGCGCCAGCACATCCGGCGAGTGCCGCCAGGACAGCCCGTACCGGTCGAGGTCGAGCCCCGCCAGCACCGGCGAGGAGTACCCGAGGGGGTAGAAGGAGCTGTAGAGGTCGCTGAGGTAGCCGGGCGCGGTCACCTCGGCGGAGCGGACCGCGCCGCCGGGCACGGCGGTCGCCTCCAGCACCACGACGTCCCATCCGGCGTCCGCCAGCAGGTTGGCCGCTACCAGGCCGTTGTGGCCGGCGCCGACGACGACGGCGTCCGCGCTCTCCGCGCCGGTGGTGGTCATCCGATCCGCCTACCCGGCGTGGAACCGGGCGAAACGCGTTTGCCTCGCCGGGGCCGGGGCATCCAGCGCCGCATGTACACGGTTGCGCAGTTGATAGGCGGGGTGTGGGGCGCCGGCGGCGGTGGTGGTGAGCTGGTCGTCCATGACCCGGCGGACGGTTCGCCGGTCAGCTCGGTGCCGGTGGCGACGGCCGACGAGGTCGCCAAGGCGGTGGGGGCGGCGCGCGAAGCGGCGGCGGAGTGGGCGGCGACCGCCCCGGCCGCGCGGGCGGCGGCGGTGCACCGGGCCGCGGACGCGGTGGCGGCGGTGACCGAGGACCTGGCCGCGGCGGTCACCGCGGAGATGGGCAAGCCACTGGCGGATGCCCGCGGCGGTGTCGAGGCGGGCATTGGCACCCTGCGACAGTACGCCGAGCTGGCCCCGCTGCGCGGCGGGCGGACGCTGCACGGCGTAGCGGACGCGCTGGACTTCATGACCCCGCAGCCGCGTGGCGTGGTGGCCGCGATCACCCCGTGGAACGACCCGGTGGCGGTGTCCTGCGGGCTGCTCGGCGCGGCCCTGGTCACCGGCAACGTGGTGCTCTACAAGCCCAGCGAGCGCACCCCGGCGACCGGCTGGCTGCTGGCCCGGGCGCTGGACCAGGCCCTGCCGGCCGGGGTGCTGTCCCTGCTCACCGGCGGCCCCGAGGTCGGCGCGGCGCTGTCCGGCCAGGAGGTGGACCTGGTGGCGCACGTCGGGTCCACGGCGACCGGCCGGGCCATCGCCGCGGCCTGCGCCGGCACCGGCGCGAAGGCGCTGCTGGAGAACGGCGGCAGCGACCCGCTGGTGATCGACGCCAACGTGGACCCGATCTGGGCGGCGGAGCAGGCGGCGCGGGGCGCGTTCGCCAATGCCGGGCAGATCTGCGTCGCGGTGGAGAGGATCTACGTGCACCGGGACGTGGCCGAGGAGTTCGTGGCCGCGCTGGTGGAGCGGGCCGAGGCGCTGCGGATGGGCCCGGGCCGCGACCCGGGGACCGACCTGGGTCCGCTGGTCGACCGGCGGCACCGCGACCACGTGCACGGTCAGGTCACCGCGGCGGTGGCGGCGGGCGCGCGGCTCCGCACCGGCGGTGAGCTGCCGGACGGTCCGGGCGCGTTCTATCCGGCCACCGTGGTCGCCGACTGCCGGCACGACATGCCGCTGGTGCGGGATGAGACGTTCGGGCCGGTCGCCCCGGTGGTGGTGGTCGACTCGTTCCACGAGGCTCTGCGCTGCGCCGCGGATTCCCCGTACGGGCTGGCCGCCACGGTGCTGACCGCGTCGATGAGCCACGCACAGCGGGCCTGGCGTGAGCTGCCGGTGGGCACCGTGAAGATCAATTCCGTGTTCGGGGGCGCACCGGGCGGCGCCGCGCACCCGCGCCGGGCCAGTGGGCAGGGCTTCGGGTACGGCCCGGAGCTGCTGGACGAGTTCACCGCCACGAAGGCCGTGCACATCGAGGCGCCGGGCGGCGGGCACTGGTGAACGGCACGGGCGGGCGCGGGGTCGCCGCGTCCGCCCGTACCGCATGCGTGTGCCTCCGGTGCGGGCCGCGCCGCGTCGCGGTGGTCAGTCGCCGCGGGCCTTGCGGGTGGCCCGATCGTTGGCCTTCTCGATCGCCTTGACCAGCTCCGGCTTGGACATGCTGGACCGGCCGGCCACGTCCAGCTCGCGGGCCACCGACATCAGGTGGTCCTTGCTGGCGTTGGCGTCCACCCCACCCGCGGTGGGAGCCCGCCGTTCCGGCCCGCCGCCGGCCGCCTGGCGATCGCTCGGGCCCTTGCGGCCCTTCGGTTCCCAGTGGTCGCCCACCTTCTCGAACTGGTGCTTCACCGCGGCGAAGGCGGTGCGGTGCGACCGCTCCCCCTCGCCGTAGGTCTCCACCGCCGAGTCGTGCGTCTTCTCCCAGGTGCGCTGCGCCTTGTCCGGGGAGCGTCGCAGCGTGCTGGGCAGGTCCTCGCGCCCGGGCATCTCGTCCTCCTCCGTGTCGACAGGATCACCCATGACCGTTCCCCGGTGACGGGGCGGCAAACCATACGCGGCGGCCAGCCGACGGAGGGCGGGTTTGTCGATTTCCCCGCGCGGGTACCGGCCGGGCCAGGCCCGACCGGATGACCGGTCATCCGGCGGCCGGGGCGCAGGGAGCGGGCATGACGACCACGGGTCCCGGTACGACGCTCGGCGGCACACTCGGCACGCGGGTACCCCGGCGGATACGGCAGCTGAGCTGGCGAACCTGGCGTGGGGTGGTGGTCCGTAGCGCGCAGAACTTCGTCACCGACAACTGCTCCGACTGGGCCGCCGCGCTGACCTACTACGGCGTGCTCGCGCTCTTTCCGTCCGCCATCGTGGTGGTGGCCCTGGTCGGCCTGGTCTCCACCGGGGAGCGGACCGTGGACACGGTGGTCGACCTGGCCAAGCAGATGGGCGCCGGGTCGATCGTGGCTGACGACGGCGTGGTCGGGGTGATCCGGGCCGTGGTGGTCGAGCAGAGCAACGCCAAGGTGCTGCTGAGCTTCGGCCTGCTCGGCGCGCTCTGGTCCGCGTCGGGCTTCATCGGCGCGTTCACCCGCGCCTCCAACGCCATCTACGGCGTGACCGAGGGCCGGCCGGTCTGGAGGCTGCGGCCGTTGCAGATCGGCCTGGCCGCGATCACGCTGGTGCTGCTCGCGGTGGTCGCCCTCGGGCTGATCGTCAGCGGTCCGGTCACCGACGCGGTCGGCGACCTGATCAACGCCGGTGGCCTGGCCCGCACGGTGTGGAGCGTGGCGAAGTGGCCGGTGCTCGCCCTGATCATGATGGTGCTGCTGTCACTGCTGTTCTGGATCGCCCCGAACGTGCGGCAGCCCCGGTTCCGCTGGCTCACCCCGGGCGGCGCGGTGGCCCTGTTCGCCTGGGCGGTGGCCTCCCTCGGCTTCGGCCTCTACGTCGCCAACTTCGGCTCGTACGACGCCACCTACGGCAGCCTGGGAGCGGCCATCGCGTTCCTGGTCTGGCTCTACCTGTCCAACTCGGCCCTGATGCTGGGCGTGCAGATCAACGCCGAGGTGCAACGTGGTCGGCGGTTGCAGGCCGGCGACCCGGACCCGGACGAGCCGGTGCTGCCGCCGCGGAAGCCGGCCGAGTCCTGAGCGCCGTACCGGGCCTCGTGTCCGATCCGGGGCCGGCCCGAGGGCCCGTTCGTGACCCGGTGCCGGTTTACCGGCCGGGGTGCCGGGTAGCGCAGAAGGCATGGAGCGTGGCAACAGCAAGCACGGACCGAGAATCGACGAGCAGATGAGCCAGGAGGTCAGCGGCCTCGTGCAGGGGCCGGGGACCGGCGGCTCTCGGGTCGACGAGTCCCGCGTGCCGGAACCGGCCGGCGAGGACCAGCCCGAGGCGACCACCGCCCCGGCCGGTGAACTGCGCACCGGCTCCCCGCAGGGGATGAGCTCCGAGGACGTCGAACAGCGCAGCCGGCTGGGCCGGTTCATCACGATGAGCGCCCTGCCCGGCGACCGGGAAACGCTGGTCGCCAACGCGCGCGACAACGACGCGCCGGACGACATCGTGGCCGCGCTGGAGCGGCTGCCCGACGGCACCCGCTACCAGACGGTCTCCGAGGTGTGGGCCGCGCTCGGCAACAAGAACGAGACAACCCGCTGGTGACCGGATCGTCCCCCGATCCGTACGACCGGCGGCCGAAGGAGGATTTCTGATGAGTGGCGTTACCGAACATGTCGACGTGTCAGTCCCCGTTCGCACCGCGTACGACCAGTGGACGCAGTTCGAGGAGTTCCCCGAGTTCATGGAGGGTGTGCAGGAGGTCCGGCAGCTCTCCGAGACGATGACCCACTGGACGGTGGACATCGCCGGGGTGAAGCGCGAGTTCGACGCGGAGATCACCGAGCAACTGCCGGACGAGCGGGTCGCCTGGCGTTCCACCGGCGGCACCCAGCAGGCCGGCGTGGTGACCTTCCACCGGCTGGACGAGGACAAGACCCGGGTCACCCTCCAGCTCGAGTTCGAGCCGCACGGGGTGGTCGAGCAGGCCGGTGACAAGCTCGGCATCGTCGACCGGCGGGCCAAGGGCGACCTGGAACGGTTCAAGACCTACATCGAGCGGCGCGGTCAGGAGACCGGCGCCTGGCGCGGCAGGGTGGACCGCCCGCAGCCGTGATCCCCAGCACCGATATCCGATGGCCGCCGGAGTCCCCGGCGGCCATCGCCGTGTCTCGGACCAAGCACCATCCGTTTGCGATCATCGCGCCCGGGTACCGCTGAAGGCATGACCGACGACAGGGTGTGGCGCGACGAGGAACGGATTCCGCTGGAGGAACTGGAACGGGCCGTGGCGGGCTCCAGCATCGACGGGCAGGCCGACGACGTGACCGGCAACGACGCCGGCGAGGAGGCCGCGTTCGGGCACGGGCCGGCGGCAGCGGACCGCGGCGGTCAGGCCAGGGGCGCCGGCCGGGAGCCGACCGACCCGGACCGCGCCTACCGCCCCTCCACCACCGGCAGGACCGGACCGGACACCGGCTGACCAGCCCCACTGGCCTCACCGGCTGCACCGGCCGCCGTACCGGTTCCGGCCGGAGCGGGCGACGTGGGCTGATCCGGCCCGGCCACGGCGGGCACCGGCCGCTCCGGGCCGGGCCGGCCGGCGCCCAACTCGTAGAGCACGATCAGGGCCAGCGCTAGCACCAGCAGGGCCGGGCCGAGCACCTGCACCGACACGTTGCCGATCAGCACGCCGAGCGCGGCCGGAACGAACGCGGCGCCCAGGCCGGCCGCGCCGATCTGGAGCCCGATGGCCTGGTCCGCGTGCGCCGCACCGACCCGGTCGGCGGTGGTGAGGGTGAGCAGCGGGAACACCGGCGCGGCGGCGAAACCGACCACGACCAGACCGAGCACGGCCAACGCGCCCGGCCCGGGTACGGCGATCAGCACCGCACCCGCCGCCATCCCGGCCAGGCTGCCGCGCAGCACCAACCGGGCCCCCAGCCGCTCGGCCACCACGCCCTGCACCACCCGGCCGACGAAGAGACTGCCCCAGTACGCGGAGACGCAGCCACCGGCCACCACGGCGCTCAGCCCGCGCCCCTCGGTCAGGAGCAGGAACGCCCACAGCCCGGCGGACACCTCGATGGCCACGTACAGCGCGAAGGCGAGCGCCCCCGACCAGACCGCGGGCAGCCGCAGCGTGGCCCGGATCGGGACCTTCACGGCTGGCGGGGCGGGCGCGGCACCCGGCTCGGTGGGGCCTGGAACGCGGCGCCGCCAGGCCCGCACGGTGAGGGCGAACGCGGTGGCGAGGGCGAGCTGGGCGGCGGCCACGATGCCGTACCCCCACCGCCAGGCCAGCCCCGCGCTCAGCACCGCCGTCATGATCAGCGGGCCGATCGCCACCCCCAGCCCGAAGAAGGCGTGCATCCAGTTCATGTGGCGCGGACCGAAGGCCCCGGCGGCGTACGCGTTGAGCCCGGAATCGATCGCGCCGGAGCCCAGACCGAGCACCAGCGCGCAGCCCACCAGCACGGCCAGCCCGGGGCTCGTGGCGTACCCGGTCAGCGCCAGGCTCGACAGCAGGGTGCTACCGGCGAGCAGCGCGCCCACCCCGACCCGGGCCAGCGTGAACCCGGCCAGCACGCTGGAGGTCAGGTAGCCGACGGTGCCCGCGGTGAGCAGCAGACCGACCGCCTCGGTCGGTACGCCGAAGTCGGCGCTGATCGAGGGCCAGCCGACGCCGAGCAGGCTGTCGGGCAGGCCGAGACTGACGAAGGCGAGATAGGCCAGCAGGAGCAGCGAGGCGCGGGGTGGCGCAGGTGCGGTGGACACGGAACATCATCCTGCCGCAGCCGCACCCTACCGCCAGCTCCGGCCGGTCGCCCGCGGTGACAAGAAGTGGTGCCCGGACGGTCGAGAAAACGGACAGCTCATCCAGAATCGGCCGATCGGACGACGGCAAGCCGACCGGATCGCGCAAGACTTTCGGGATGCATCAAGGCTCCGGAATCCTCTCCACGCGTCAGCGCCGACTCGCCTGGCTCGGCTTTCTGCTCGCCGCACTGCAGGCACCGGTCTCCGCCTGGCTCGTCGCCGACGAGTCCTGGCTGTTCAGCCTCTGCGTCGCGCTGATGGTGGCCACCGTGATCATCGCCGACGACGCGGCGCGGCGCCGACCGGCGGACACGGCCGGGGACTAGCCTTCGCTGCCCGGCCGGGCCTCGTGCCCTGGCCGGCCCCGGCTGCGGCGTCGCTCCTTCATCTCCGCCTCGTAGAGGTGGCGCCTCCCGCCCACCAGCTCCTCGCGGGCCTGCCGGTCCAGCTCCCGGAATAGCGCGTGGTATCCGTCGTCGAAGTCCTCGACGATCTGGAACGTCCACCGGCCGGCGATGACGTTGCGGCCCAGCAGCTCGGTGTCGATCCGGTCGGCGAGCCGCGGATGTCCGGCGGCGCGGAACTGCTGCACCGCGTCGTCGAGCATCAGGTCGGCGTGCCCGATCAGCTGGTGCAGCGAGTACAGGTGCCCCCGGGCCCGCTCGACGCACTCCAGCGCCTCGCTGAGCTTGCCGAGCGCGGCGACCGTCGCGTCGCTCACCCCGGCCGGCCGGCGGTGCTGCTCGTCCGGCCCGTCCGCCTGCTGTCCCATCCGTTCCTCCGGTGCTCTGTGCCGCCGTGTGCCGTGGTTCTCCTGCTGCCCCGTCTGTGCCGGATCAACCCTCGCGGTCAGCCCGAGTCGGCCGGTGGCGCAGCCGACACCCGCCGAGCGGCCGAGGTCGGCCCGGTCACCGGTCGGTTAGCCTCGGTCACCATGCGTGTGCCGTTCAACCGGGTCGCCTCCCGTACCGCCGTCGACTCGGCGCGGTCCACCCTGGCCGCTCTCACCGTCTCCGTGGGCACCGCCGGGCTCGCCGCCGCCGCCGCGCGCCCCGGGCTGCTGGCGCTGGTCGACCAGCACGCCGCCGCCGTGCGGGACAGCCTCGACGGGGACCGCCGCCCGCTGACGGCCGCGGCGCTCGCCGGCTACGCGGAGGGGGTCCGCGCCGCCGCCGACGAGCACGGGTGGGTGCCGCCGAGCGGCCCGGTGGACTGGAGCGAGCCGGAGTGGCCGCTCACCCGGCTGGTCGCGGTCTGCGCCCTGGCTCGCGCGCTGGACCGAACCTGACGATCTGCCGAACGGGCCGGCCGCTGCCGCAGGGTCGACCGGCCGCAGCACCGGGCACCGACCGGTAGCGCGCGGGGAGGGCGCCCGCACCGTGCGCGGAACACCCTCCCATCGACCGCGTGCTGCTCCACCCCGCTACGGGCGGTACTGCGTCGCCTGCTCCTCGACCTGCGGCATGGCCTGGGTGCGGTCGCCCGCACGGTCGGCCATCTGCCGCTCCATGTCACCGCGACCGGCCGTGGTCGCCCGCCGGTTCTCCTGCACCGCCCGAGCTTCCTCGGCCGCCCGGTTCAGCCAGCCCTCCCATCTGTTCTGCATGGGCCGCACCAGGCCACCACCGACACCGATGATCAGGATGCCGGCGACCGTGGCGAGCACGGCGATCAGCACCGGCGTGGTCACCGTGGTGGCGATACCCACCTGGTTCAGCGCGGCGATCACGCCGAGCGCGATGATGAAGATCGCCGTCAGGTCGGCCAGGACCTTGCCGTACGAGAGCCCGCCCAGCGCCCCGGTGACCAGATCCCGGACGGCGTTCGCGATCGCGGCCGCCACCACCACGATGACGATCGCCACGAACGCGCGCGGCAGCCAGGCCACCACGCCGCTGATCAGGTCACTGATCGCGTTGGGTCCCCAGACTCCGAACGCGAACTGCAGCGTGAACAGCAGTACCGCGTAGTACGCCAGTCTGGCGAGGATGTCGCTCGCGTCGTACTTCGTTCTCTCCAGTGCCCGTTTGATGCCGCCGCGTTCGACCGCGTCGTCGAAGCGCACCCGTTCCAGCACCGTGTCCACGATCTTCAGGACCGCTCTGGCGATGAGCCAGCCGACCACGAGGATCACGATGAAGGCCACGGCCTTCGGGATGAAGAGCAGCACCGACCTCCAGGTGTCGGCGATGGCGTCACCGATGTCGGCCTGCCCGACCGCGAGGGTTTTCAGCATGATGTCCCTCCTGTCGCATGGACTGCGTCGGGCGCATACCCGGCCACCGGTGCGGCAGTCCGCGCGGGTCGCCACGTTTTTTCCGACAAGTCGCCGGACAGGGGCTGTGAACTGCTCGAACAGGCACCGCGTCGGCGCTCGCCACGCCCCGCGGCCATGATCGGATGCGGCTCTCCGGCAGCCGGCTAGGCTGCGAACATGCCAGGAACGGTCGGGCGAGTCCCCACGCCAGCAACTCCGGTGCCGGGGGCATCCACCGGACGGGGCGCTGCCGCCGTGCTCGGCCATGACTGGGCTGGCACCTCGCTCGGCCCGCCCGAGCGGTGGGACCCGGCGATCCGGGCCGTGGTCGATCTGATCCTCGCCGCCCCGATGCCGATGGCGCTGGCGTACGGCGACGACCTCGTCCTGCTCTACAACGACGGGTACGCCGAACTGCTGGGCAGTAAGCACCCCACGGCCCTCGGCCGCCCCTCCGCCGAGGTGTACGCCGAGATCTGGGCGCTGCCCGGTGTCGGCGAGGTGATCGAGCACGCCTACCGGCAGGGCGTGCCGTCCCTGGAGAAGGAGAGCGCCCTCCCGATGGTCCGTGGCCGCTCCGGCGTCGCCGAGCAGGCTGTCTTCACCCGGAGCTTCTCCCCGGTCCGCGACAGCACCGGACAGATCGTCGGGATGCTGACGGTCGCCGCCGAAACCACCCCCGTCACCAGGCAGCTGCAGAGCCTCAGCGAGGTCGCCGCCGCGCTCGCCGGCACCCTCACCCTCGACGACGTGGCCCGGGTGGCGCTGCGCTACGCGATCACCACCTTCGACGCCGACCAGATCGCGTTCGCGGTCGATGAGGGCGGCGGCGGATGGCGGATGGTGCGCCGGGTGCGCGGTGAGTTGATGGACGAGGCCGACGAGCGCCTGCCACCGCTCTGGCGGCGCATCCCGGCGGACTGGTCGACCCCGGTGGTGGAGGCGGCCCGCTCCGGCGGTCCGTCGTTCACCCGGGACGGGCAGCCGCTGCGGGAGACCGCGGTGGACCGCCACGACCAGAAGATCCGCTCGCTGGCCGCGGTGCCGCTGGGCACCTCGGTGGTCCGCGGCGGGTTGGCGGTCGGCTACCAGGTGCCGCACACCTGGTCGGCCGCCGAGCGGGCGCTGCTGGCCGCCTCGGCCGAGTTGATCGGCCAGGCGGCGGAGCGGGCCCGACGGTTCGAGACTCAGCACGGCACCGCCCAGTTGCTGCAACGCAGCATGCTGCCGGCGAACCTGCCGGACCTGCCCCGGCTGCGGATCGCGGCCCGCTACGACCCGGGCGTGGACGGCAACGCGGCCGGCGGGGACTTCTACGACGCGTTCCTGCTGCACACCGGCGGGCTCGGTGTCGTGCTGGGCGACGTCGCGGGGCACGACGTACAGGCCGCCGCACGGATGGGACAGGTCCGGGCGGCGCTGCGCGCGCTGGCCCTGGCCGACCCGGCGCCGGACGCGGTGCTGGCCGGGCTGGACCGGCTGGTGACCAGCCTGGGCGCGGAGGCCGGCACGCATGAACTGTTCGTCACCGTGGTGTTCGGGGTGGTCGACGCCGATCGGCGCGAGTTCACGCTGGCCAGCGCCGGGCACCCGGCGCCGTTGATCCGCCGCTGCACCCCGGACGGTCGCTCACACGCGGAGTACGTGGAGATGCCGATCGGCCCCCCGCTCGGGCTCGGCGGCCGGCCGGCCACCACCACCGTCGCGTTCCGCCCCGGCGACACCCTGCTGCTGTTCAGCGACGGTGTGGTGGAGCGCCGCAGGCAGAGCCTCACCGTCGGGCTGGACGCGCTCGGCGACGCGGTCGCCAAGGCCGGCGGCAGCGACCCCCGTGCGCTCTGCGCCGTGGCCACCGCCGCGGTCCCCGGCGGCACCGAGGACGACGTGGCCGTGCTGGCGGTCGAGCACGCGCTCAAGCCGAGCCGCTCGGCGAGCATGGAGGTGCCGGCGGAGCCGACCGCCCCCAGCCGCGTCCGGCACTGGATGACCGGCCAGCTCGCCGAGTGGCAGGTGCCCGAGGCGGTGATCGGCGCGGCGGTCCTGTGCACCAGCGAGCTGACCACCAACGCGCTGCTGCACGCCGGCACCGCCGCCCGGGTGGAGATCGACCTCAGCCCCGAGCGGCTGCTGGTCTCGGTCGCCGACTCCGGCACCCGGGGCACCGTGACCCGGGCCCGCACCGACACGTTGAGCAGTCGCGGGCGAGGGCTCGGCCTGATCGAGCAGCTCAGCGACGCCTGGGGCACCGACCCGTCGGTCCGCGGCTCCACGGTCTGGTTCGAGATCCTCGTCCCGCCGACCGAGGGTCACTGAGACCCGGGTCGAACGCGCCAGGGCCGGAGGGTCGGCCGGCCACCGAACGGGTAGGAGGACGCCCATGCGCACCGACCGACCCGCCGGGGTCCTCTTCGACGTCGATGGCACGCTCGTCGACACCAACTATCTGCACACCGTGAGCTGGTGGGAGGCGCTGCGCCAGTCCGACCAGCCGGTGCCGATGGCGACCGTGCACCGGTCGATCGGGATGGGTTCGGACAAGCTCCTCGACCACCTGCTCGGCCCGGAGCGGGACCGCGACGCCGACGCGAAGCTGCGCGACGCGCACGACACCCTGTACGCCGAGTACTGGGAACGGCTGACGCCGCTGCCCGGGGCGGCGGACCTGCTGCGGGCCTGCGCCGAGCGGGGTCTGCGGGTGGTGCTGGCCACCTCCGCCGCGGAACACGAGGTCGGCGCGCTGCGCCGCGCGCTGAACGCCGACGACGTGGTCGACACGGTCACCTCGTCGGCGGACGCCCAGCAGAGCAAACCGGCCCCGGACATCCTGGTCGCCGCGCTTCAGCAGTCCGAGTTGGCCGCCGAGCGGGTGGTCTTCGTCGGCGACTCCGTCTGGGACGTCGCGGCGGCCGGCAAGCTGGACATTCCGTGCGTCGGGTTGACCTGCGGCGGCACCAGCCGGGGCGAGCTGGCCGGCGCCGGCGCGGTGGCGGTGTACGACGACCCGGCCGCGCTGTTGGCCACGTTGGACGATTCGCCGGTCACCCGCCCGCGCTGAGGACCCTCCCGTTCGGCTCGTCGCGGAGGCTTACCCGTACGACTCGCGGGGCATGGTGTGTCACCACCTGCCCGCAACCCGTGGGCGCGGCCGGAGGGTGGCACGGTGGAGCCGGTAGACGTGGCGTTCGCGCTGGTGGGCCTGGGCGCCCTGCTCGCGGGGATCCTGCCCCGGGTGCTGGAGCGGCGGCCGCTGTCCATGCCGATCGCCTTCCTCGCCCTGGGGATGCTGGTCTTCCTGCTGCCGGTCGGACTGCCCACACCGGACCCGCTGGCCCACCCCGAGCTGACCACCCACCTGACCGAGATCGGGGTGATCGTCGCCCTGATGGGCGCCGGGCTCAAGATCGACCGACCGTTGAGCTGGGCGAAGTGGTCGTCCACGTGGCGCCTGCTGGTCATCGCGATGCCGCTGTGCATCGCGGCGGTGGCGCTGCTCGGCTGGTGGTGGGCCGGGCTGGTGCCGGCCGGTGCGCTGCTGCTGGGCGCCGCCCTGGCCCCGACCGACCCGGTGCTCGCGGCCGACGTGCAGGTCGGCGAGCCGACCGACGTGGAGGACTCCGAGGATGAGGTCCGTTTCGCGTTGACCTCCGAGGCGGGCCTCAACGACGGGCTGGCGTTCCCGTTCGTCTACGCGGCCATCGCCATCGCCTCGACCAGCCTCGCGCCGCGGGACTGGCTGGTCGACTGGTTCACCGTCGATGTGCTCTGGAAGGTCGGCGTCGGGGTCGGCGGCGGCCTGCTCATCGGTTGGTTGCTCGGCAAGCTGTTCTTCCGGGCGCCCAGCCATCTGCGGCTGGCCCGGCACGCCGAGGGTTTCCTGGCGTTGGCCGCCACCTTCCTGGCGTACGGGCTGGTGGAGGTGGTCGGCGGGTACGGGTTCCTGGCGGTGTTCGTGGCCGCCCGCGCGATCCGGGCCGCCGAGCGGACCCACGAGTTCCACTCGGTGCTGCACGACTTCGCGGAGCAGATCGAACGGCTGCTCACCCTGGTGCTGCTGCTGCTGCTCGGCGGCGCCATCGTCGGGGGCCTGCTCGCTCCGCTGACCTGGCCGGCTGCGGCCGTCGGGGTGGCGCTGGTGTTCCTGGTCCGGCCGCTGGTCGGCTGGTTGTCGCTGCGGGGCGCGCCGGGCCGGCCGGCCGAGCACTGGGTCATCTCGTTGTTCGGCATCCGCGGTGTGGGCTCGTTCTACTACCTGGCGTACGCGACCACGAAGGCGGACTTCCCGCAGGCGGAGCTGCTCTGGGCCACGGTCGGGCTGGTGGTGCTCGTCTCCGTGGTGGTGCACGGCGTCGCGGCGACCCCGGTCATGCAGTTGCTGGACCGTAAGGGCGCACGGACCAGCGACCCGGCCGAACGAGGCGTGCCCGCCCAGCGCGTCGCCGGCCACGCCTGAGCCCCGGCCCATCGGAAACCGGCGGCCAGCCGGCGGTCGGCGTCCTCAGCTGAGGCGGGCCACCAGGGCACGGCCGAGGTCCCGACCGGAGCGCCAGGCGCTCTGCACCCGGGGCTTGCCGAACGCGTCGCCGGCCAGGCCGATCCCGTCGGCGTCCAGGTGATGGGTGCCGCCCCCGGCGGTGGTGGGCTTCGCGTACGTCCATCGGTGCACGTGCACGTCGGCCGCCACCTCGGGCAACCCCAGCAGGTCCCGGACCGCCTGCTCGATCACCGGGCCGGCTCCGGTGGGCTGGGCGAGGTGCCCGGCGGCGAACTCCGGCACGGTGTGCGCGACCAGCACCGGGGCGCCGTCGCCCCGCCGGTCGCCGTCGTCGCAGACCAGGCTGAGCACCGGGTGGTCGTTGACGAACGCGCCCCGGAAGTCCGGCCAGCGCCGGGTCGGGAAGCGCAGCACCGCGGCCAGCGAGGGCGACCAGCGCTGCGCCTGCGCGACGCGGGTGGCGTCGGCCAGGGCCGGGTCGAGCAGCAGGGCGGCCTGCGGGCCCGGCATGGCCAGGGCGACCGCCGCGCACGGCTGGCCGTCCACGACCGGCCCGGGTTCCACGGTGAGCACCAACCGGTCGACGGTCACCGGCACCGCGCCGGCCAGGTGTTCGACCAGTGAACGCAGTCCGCGCGGCGCGGCGAAGCGCATCGGCCCGGGCACGTCGCGGCGCCCGTCCCGGTCGTACGCCTGGAAGGTGTCGGTCCATTCGCGGACCAGGCCGGCGGCGCGCCACTGCTCGACCAGCGCGGCGAAGTCGGGATCGCTGGCGGTGAAGTATGCGGCGCCGATGTCGGCAGGGCGGCCGTCGAAGCGTTTGCTGGCCATCCGGCCGCCGCGGACGTGCCCCCGCTCCCGGACCTGCACCGGCACCCCGGCCGCGGCCAGCTCCACGGCGCAGGCCACTCCGGCGATGCCCGCCCCGACCACCACCACACCTGACCGGTCCACGCTCATCGGGTGATCGTAGGTGCCGGCGGACGCGCCGAGCAGGCATGAACGCGCGAAGATCCGGGTATTGGCACGCTTGTTCGAAGAGAGGGTGATGACGCTGACGGACCGCACCAACCAAGCGCGACCGGGGTCAGCGGCGGGGCAGCCGGTGCAGCTCGACCCGGGTCAGGCGGCCGGCGTCCACCTCGGCCGTGAGATAGGTGGCGTGGGGCTGGGCGCGGCGGTCGGTGGGTGAGCCGGGGTTGAGCAGGCGTAGGCCACCGGGGGCTTCGGTGTCCCAGGGGATGTGCGAATGCCCGAAGAGGAGCAAATCGACGTCGGGGAAGCGGGCCGCGCAGCGCTGCTCGCGACCGGCCCGGGGGCCGGTCTCGTGCACCACGGCCACCCGCAGGCCGTCGAGGTCAGCCCGGGCCACCTCCGGCAGCCGGGCGCGCAGCGCCGGGCCGTCGTTGTTGCCGTACACCCCGATCAGCCGACGGGAGCGCGCGGTCATCGCGTCGAGCAGCGACTCGTCCACCCAGTCGCCGGCGTGCAGCACCACGTCCGCCGCCTCGATCGCCTGCCAGAGCGGCCCGGGCAGATCCCGGGCCCGCTTCGGTAGGTGGGTGTCCGCCGTGAGCACCAGCCGCATCCCGGCATTGTCCCCCAGCCCGCTCAGGACCGCGTCGGGGTGAAGTGCGGCGGTGGCACGCCACGATGCCGCAGCGCCGGGTCCCGTTCGACGTCCGTGAGCTGACCGGCGGCGTTGATCAGGCCGATGTGCGAGAACGCCTGGGGGAAGTTGCCCATCTGCTCGCCGGTCAGCGGGTCGATCTGCTCGGCGAACAGGCCGAGGTCGTTGACCCGCCCGGCCAGCCGGCGGAACAACCCGTGCGCCCGGTCCAGTTCCCCTCCCATCGCCAGGCAGCCCACCAGCCAGAACGAGCAGATGACGAAGCCCGCCGGGTCGCCGTCCCAGCGTCGCAGCAGGCCGTCGTGGGACAACCGCCGCTCCACCGCTCGGACCGTCGCGCGCATCCGTGGGTCGTCGGCCGCCAGGAAACCCACCAGTGGCATCACCAGCACCGAGGCGTCCAGGTCGTCGGATCCGAAACTCCCGCTGTACGCACCGAGCTGGTCGCTCCACCCCTGCTCCAGCACCGTCGCGCGCACCTCGTCGCGGGCGGCCGCCCAGCGTTCCACGTCCTCCGGTCCACCGAGCTCGTCACCGAAGCGGACCGCGCGGTCCAGCGCGACCCAGCACTGCACCTTCGAGGACACGTGGTGGTGTTCGATCCCGCGCTCCTCCCACATGCCCGCGTCCGGTTTCCGCCAGTCCACCACGGCCTGGTCGGCGAGCACCCGCAGCACGTTGCGCACGTCCGGCTCCATCGGCTCCAACTTGTCGCGCATCAGCCAGGCGGCGTCCAGCGCCTCGCCGAAGATGTCGGTCTGCCGCTGCCGCCACGCGTCGTTGCCGATGAGCACCGGCGGGCTGCCGCGGTACCCGGCGAGGTGCTCCAGGCGGTGCTCGGTGAGGTCCCGCTCCCCCTGCACCCCGTACATGATCGGCACCGGTTCGTCGCCGATCCGGCCCATCGCCCGGCTCACCCAGGAGAACTGCCGCTGCACCTCGTGGAAGCAGGCCGAGCGCCACAGCGCCCGCAGGGTGAGACTGAAGTCGCGCACCCAGACGTAGCGGTAGTCGTAGTTCCGGTTTCCGCCGAGCTTCTCCGGCAGCGAGGTGGTCGCCGCGGCCACCACGGCTCCGCTGGGCCGGTACGTCATGCCCTGCACCACCAGCGCGCTGCGTCGCACCTGTTCGGAGTAACACCCCCGGTATTCGTGCTGTTCGACCCAGGACCGCCACCCGGCGGCCGTGTCGGTGATCGTCCGATCGGCGTCCGGCACCTCCGGCGCCGGCGCGTCGTAGGTCGGGGCGTACCCGAGCGTGAAGTTGTGGATCGAACCGGCGCGGGCGGTGAAGGTGCCGGTGGCCTCGCCCTCGCCACAGCACAGCGGCACACTTCCCCGCAGGGTGAGCCGCGCCGCCCCGGCGACGGCATCCAGCATGCCGCCCCGCTCCACGAGGAACGCGGTGGTCCGCCCGTACTCGAAGCGTGGCCGGTAGTGCACCCGCATCGGGACCTCGCCGGAGAGGCCCCGCACGCTGCGGACCAGCACCTGCGGCGAGCGCATCCCGATGTCGTGGCCGCGCGCCCCGGGCTCGAAGGCGAGCGCGTCGGTCAGCGCCACCTCCCCCTGCCCGGTGCGGAAGACGGTCCGCAGCACCAGGGTGTCGTCGAGGTAGCAGCGATCGACGCTGAAATCGCCCTCCGGCCGGATCGACCAGTGCCCGGCGTCGTCGTCGAGCAGTCGCCCGAACACCGACGGCGCGTCGAACCGGCCCGGGCACCACCAGTTCACCGAGCCCGAGCGGTCCACCAGCGCCGCGCTGCGGCCGTCGGCGAGGAAGCCGTGGTCGCTGATCTGTCCGCTCCGCACCCGGTTACCTACCCGGGGCATCCATGCGCATTCCTGGCGGGCGGCACGGCATCCACCCTGGTTGCTGGCGTTACCGGCCGGCGCGGGCGGGAACCCGGACGACTTGACGAGGGAGGATGCTCATGACGTCAGCTTCGGGGCCGGCCGCCGCGTGGCGGCCCGGCACACAGGGTGGCGATCTGCTGCCGTCCGGCCCGGCCGGCCGTCCGTCGGCACCGTCCGGTGACGGGCACGGACCGGAGACCGGCCCACCCACCGTGACGATCGGCTCGTATCCGGACTATCCGGCCGCACAGCGGGTGGTCGACTATCTCGCCGACAACCGCTTCCCGGTGGAGCACAGTGCGATCGTCGGGACCAACCTCACGCTGGTGGAGACGGTGCTCGGGCGGATGACCACCGGTCGGTCCGCCCTGCTCGGCGCCGGCACCGGCGCCTGGTTCGGGCTCTTCATCGGCCTGCTGTTCGGCATCTTCACCGTGGGCAACTGGCTGGCGGTGATCCTGGTCGGGCTGGTCATCGGCGCGATCTGGGGTGCGGTGTTCGGCGCGGTCGCGCACGCGATGACCGGCGGGCAGCGGGACTTCACCTCGGCCAGTTCGCTCCGCGCCGGCCAGTACGCGGTGATCGTCGACGCGCAGCTCGCCGACCAGGCCCGGCAGCTGCTGGGTCGGATGCAGATGTCCGGTTCGGCGACGAACGCCGGCTGAGAGCGGTTCGAACGGCCGTCCCGGCAGCACGCCGGGACGGCCGTTCAGTCGTGGTACGCCAGCTCGCCGGCCCGCAGCGGCACGTCGAGCCGGTTCTCGGGCGGCGCCAACGGACACGCCCAGCGGTCGTCGTACGCGCAGCTCGGGTTGTAGAGATAGTTGGCGTCCAGCCGGACCCGGTCGCCGGGCAGCAGCTCGACGCCCCGGCCGAAGGTGCCCTTCACCGTGTCGGTGAGGTACCGACCTCCGCCGTAGGTGTCCTGTCCGCAGGTCCCGTCGCGCAGCGGCACGAACAGCCCGCCCCCGTACGCCTCGATCCACCACAGGGTCAGCGGCCCCCACGACGTCTGCGCGACCGCGACCCGCCGGTACGCGACCACCCCGTCCGGGCCGCCGGTGTCGATCCGCAGCTCGCCGCTGGCCGGGCGCAGGGGTGCTTCCACCACGGAGGCCGGGTTGGGCGGAAAGTAGCGCACTCCGGTGAAGCCGGGTCGCTCCGCCGGCGGGATCGGGCTCTGCGGGTGGGTGGCGAAGAGCTGATCACGACCGGCGCGGAACCCGGCCAGGTCGACGTCGGACAGGTACAGCCGGGCTATCCGTTCCCGCCAGTCGGCCAGCTCCAGTTCGTCCACGCCGTCGAGCCTAGGCGGTCGCCGTCCGTCACCGAGCGGTCTCCGCACCGGTGCTCCCCGTGGACGGCCAGTTGCTGAGGACCGCGTCGAGAGCGTCCAGCGTTCGAGCCCAGGAGGCGTCCGTCGTCCGGGGGGTGTGCCGGAAGCCGCCGGTCTTCTCCAGGCTCACGAATCCGTGGAACGTGCTGTGCATCATCCGTACCGCGTCGGTCTGGTCGGGTTCGGAGAGCCGGTAGCCACGCAGGATCGCTCGCGTCATCTCCGCGTGCCGGACGCCGGCGCTCGCGGCGGCCGTCTCCGGGTCGAGGTCGATCTGCATCGCGGCGTACCGGCCCGGGTGCCGCGTCGCGTAGTCCCGGTACGCGTTGGCGAAGGCCACCAGCGCGTCCTTGCCCGCGCGGCCGGCGAGGGCGGCGGCGACCCGGTCGGCAAGTTCCGCGAGCGCCAGCAGCGCCACCCTTACCCGCAGGTCGTGTGCGTTCCTGATGTGGAAGTACAGGCTCGCGTCCTTGACGCCGAAGCGCCGGGCGAGCGCGGCGACGGTCACGTTCTCCATGCCGATCTCGTCGGCCAGCTCGGCCGCGGCCAGGGTCAGGCGCTCGGCGGTCACCCCCGCACGTGCCATGCCGCACACTCCCAACCTAGTCGTGTTATTTGCTTGCCTAGGAGAGCTAGGCTACTACCTATGCTAGCGATAACCGAGCGCGCCATCCGCGCGGCCTTCGTCAACTGCACCCAGGGCGAGGCGAAGCGGCTGGCCGTACCGAACGATCTCGAAGTGCGACCGTGGGACGACCTCGACTTCTTCGGGTGGCGGGACGGCGCCGCCCCGCAGCGGGCCTACCTGGTCGCCGAGTCCGACAGCGGGTTGGTCGGGGTGGCGTTGCGGGTGGCCCCGCACACCGGGCGCGCCCGGCGCAGCATGTGCTCGCTGTGCCTGACCACGCACACCGGGGACGGCGTCGCGCTGATGACGGCCCGCAGAGCCGGCCGGGACGGGCGGCAGGGCAACTCCGTCGGCGTTTACATCTGCTCCGACCTGGCCTGCTCGTACTACCTGCGGGGCAAGAAGGACGCCGGGCGCCGCCTGGACGAGACGATCACCCTGGAGGAGAAGATCGACCGCACGACGACCACCCTCGGCGCGTTCCTGCGGAGGGTGATCGAGTGAGCCGCCGTCCACCGAGGGCCTATCGGTCGGTGGACAGGCGGGCGTGCAGGTGCTCGTCGTGGCGGCGGCCGTCGCCGTACCGGTACGACTCGCGCAGCGTCCCTTCCGCGAGGTAGCCGGCCCGGTGGGCGACCCGGCAGGACGCCTGGTTGGCCACCGCGTGGCACAGCTCCACCCGGTGCAGCCCGAGGTCGGCGAACGCCCAGTCGGTGAGCCGAACGACCGCCCGCACCGCCACCCCGCGCCCGCGCGCCGCCGGCACCGTCCAGTAGCCGATGGACGCGTCGCCATGGTGGATGTGGTACAGGGACACCGAGCCCAGCAGTTCCCCGCCGACCGCGGCCGTTACCGCCATCGAGGCGTGGTCGCCGCCGGACCAGTCGGCCCGGTGGCGTACCCACGACAGGGCGGCCTCGTCGTCGATCGGGCCGCCGCGGTGTGGGTTCCACTGGGCGATGGCCGGGTCGCGCAGGGCGTCGCGCACCGAGGGGGCGTCCGCGTCCCGCCACGGGCGCAGCAACAGGTCGGCGGCGGTGAGCTCCACGTGTTCCACGAGGGCGGAGTCTGGCACATCACCCGCCGGCTCCACCGCCGGACCACCGACGACTCCTTTCAAAGCTGTACGAGCGCTGTACCAGGGCGGCGTGGACGTGATCCAGACGACGCTCAAGGGCACTAGTTAAATTTTGAAAGAGTGCTATCGTCGTGGACGTGACAGAGAGCCTGGACAGCACCCGAGAGGCCGCCTGGCGCGCCTACATCGAGGCCAGCCAGCGCCTCTACACCCAGCTGGAAGACGACCTTCGGGCCGACAGCGATCTCAGCTTCGCCGACTACCACGTGCTGGTCCTGCTCTCCGAGGCACCGGGGCAGCGGCTGCGGATGGGTGAGCTGGCCGGCCGACTCGTCTTCTCACCCAGCCGGTTGACGTACCAGATCTCCTCAATGCAACGCCGCGGCCTGGTCAGCAAGGAGTCCTGCCCGGACGACCGACGGGGCAGCGAGGCGGTGCTCACCGCCGCTGGGCTGCTCGCTCTACGGGAAGCCGCGCCGCACCATCTGGCGTCGGTGCGCACCCACCTGATGGACGACCTCGACGACGCCGAGGTCGCCTGCCTCACCCGGGTCTTCGGCCGGCTCGGCGACCGCCTGCGGGCGGCCCGGGCCACGTCGACCACCCACGCCACGAACTAGGAGCCTTCGATGCCCGCGATCACCGTTGAGAACGTCCTCGTCCTGCCCCGCCTGCCGCAGCTCGACGAGTCCGCCAAGATCCGCCCGGTCCGCACGGTGACCACCGCGCCCAGCGGCTTCGAGGGCGAGGGCTTCCCGGTCCGCCGGGCCTTCGCGGGGGTGCCGACGACCGACCTGGACCCGTTCATCCACCTCGACCAGATGGGTGAGGTGGACTACGCGCCGGGCGAGCCGAAGGGCACCCCCTGGCACCCGCACCGTGGCTTCGAGACCGTCACCTACATCATCGACGGCGTCTTCGACCACCAGGACTCGCACGGTGGCGGCGGCACCATCACCGACGGCGACACCCAGTGGATGACCGCCGGCAGTGGACTGCTGCACATCGAGGCCCCGCCGGAGCACCTCGTGATGAGCGGTGGGCTCTTCCACGGCACCCAGCTCTGGGTCAACCTGCCCCGCGCGGCCAAAATGAACCCGCCGCGCTACCAGGACATCCGGGGCCGGGAGTCGGCGCTGCTCACGACGGCCGACGGCGGTGCGCTGATCCGGGTCATCGCCGGTGAGGTGGCCGGGCACCGCGGCCCGGGCTCCACCTTCACCCCGATCACCATCACGCACGTCACCGTGCAGCCGGGAGCGCAGGTCGACCTGCCGTGGCAGCCGGAGTTCAACGCCCTGGTGTACGTGCTCGGCGGGCGCGGCACCGTCGGCGCCGACCGTCGGCCGGTACGGACCGGGCAGCTCGCGGTGCACGGTCCGGGCGACGCGCTGCGCTTCAGCGCGGACACCACGCAGGACAGCAACACCCCTGCACTGGACCTCTACATCATGGGTGGCCAGCCGATCCGGGAGCCGGTGGCACAGTACGGCCCGTTCGTGATGAACACCCGGGACGAGCTGGTCCAGGCGTTCGAGGACTACCAGGCCGGTCGGCTCGGCGTGATTCCCACCGAGCGGCTGCCGCACACCGGCGGCCAGGGCGCCCGGCCCTGACCACGGTCAACCGCTGAGATCGGCGCCGGCGCCCCCGTACACCCGGGGCGCCGGCGCCGCCTCAGGAGACGGCGAAAATCCCAGCCACGCCGAGAATCACCATGAGCAACACCGCTACCAACGCCCCCCGTTCGCTCTCCACCGCCGGCTCGCGGTACTCGGTCACGGGGTTCGTCGTCTCGCGGGGCATGGTGTGGCCTCCTCGGTTGTTGTCGCGTCGGCCAGGTCGCCGGTCTGCCGGCCCTGGCGTGCGGACCCGGGTCGGGGGTCCTACGGTGAGGACGTTGCCGACCTCCGGGGGGCTGGACGTTGCCGTTGCAGGACTGGTTCCTCACCGCGCAGGAACGGGCCAACCCAATCTCTGGGTTACCCGTCTGGGCCAGCGGAAACCTCGCCGAGCCACTAATTCACGGTGCGGCGTACTTCGACCGGCTGGTCGACGAGGTGGAGGCGCTGACGGCCGGCGACCACCTCTTCTTCACCGACTGGCGGGGCGATCCGGACCAGCGGCTACGCCCGGACGGCCCGACCGTGGCCCAGCTCTTCGCCCAGGCCGCGCAGCGCGGGGTGGTGGTCAAGGGGCTGATCTGGCGCTCGCACCTCGACGCGCTGGCCTACAGCGAAGCGGAGAACCGCGACCTCAGCGAGGTGATCTCCGCGGCCGGTGGGGAGGTGCTGCTCGACCAGCGGGTCCGCCGTGGCGGCTCGCACCACCAGAAGCTGGTGGTGCTGCGGCATCCGAGCGCCCCGGAACGGGACATCGCGTTCGCCGGCGGAATCGACCTGTGCCACAGCCGGCGGGACGACGCCGGGCACCACGGCGACCCGCAGCCGGTGCGGATGTCTCCCCGGTACGGCCCCAACCCGCCCTGGCACGACGTGCAGCTCGCGGTGCGCGGCCCGGTGGTCGGTGCACTGGACACCGTGTTCCGGGAGCGCTGGACCGACCCGATGCCGCTGGACTCGGAGAACCCGATGGCCTACCTGCGGGACCGACTGCGCGGCGCGGACCTGCGCCCCGACCCGCTGCCCGAGCAGCCGGCCGACCCGCAGCCCTGCGGTCCGCACCAGATCCAGGTGCTGCGCACCTACCCCGCCGTCCGACCGCGCTACTCCTTCGCGCCGCACGGCGAACGGTCCGTGGCCCGGGGCTACACCAAGGCGGTACGCCGTGCCCGCCGGCTCATCTACCTGGAGGACCAGTACCTCTGGTCGAGCGAGGTGGCGGACCTGTTCGCGCACGCCCTGCGTGACAACCCGGAGCTGCACCTGATCGCCGTGGTGCCCCGGCACCCGGACGTGGACGGCAGGCTCGCGCTGCCACCGAACACGGTCGGCCGTGAGCAGGCGTTGTCGCTGTGCGAGCGGGCAGCGCCGGACCGGGTGCACGTCTTCGACGTGGAGAACCACGCCGGCGACCCGGTCTACGTGCACGCGAAGATCTGCGTGGTCGACGACGTCTGGGCCAGCGTGGGCAGCGACAACTTCAACCGCCGCTCGTGGACGCACGACAGCGAGTTGTCCTGTGCGGTGCTCGACGACACCCGCGACCAACGGGAGCCCACCGACCCGGCCGGGCAGGGCGACGGGGCACGGGTCTTCGCCCGGGAGTTGCGGCTGCGGCTCTGGCGCGAACACCTGGACCGCGACCCGGGCGGCGCGGACGACACGGACCTGCTCGACCCCACCGACGCCGTCGCGGCCGTCACGGCCGCTGCCGACGCGCTGCAACAGTGGTACGACGGCGGCCAGGTGGGCACCCGTCCTCCCGGCCGGTTACGCCCGCATCGTCCCGATCGACTGCCCCGGTACACCCGCATTTGGGCGTTGCCGGTGTACCGGCTGGTCTACGACCCGGACGGCAGGCCGCTGCGGGCCAGGTTGGCCGGCACATGGTGAGCCGGCCGGGCCGTCGCCGGTGGCGGGCCGCTCGCGCCCGGATACACGCTCAGCCCGCCGGGGTAGGCGAACGAGGAGCGTGGCGAGTAGTAGCCGAAGCCGATGGTCAGCGGGTTGGCCGGCCGTAGCGCGTACATCGGGTGGCCGGGCTCCAGGAACTCGACCGACTCGATCTCGAACGGTGCGACCGGCTCCGCCACGAACGGGTAGACGGCGCTGAGCAGTTGACCGTCGCGGCGGGTGAAGTAGCGGTGGTGCCCGCTGTTGATCACATGGCCGGTCTCGCCGACCTGGCAGCGGGCCCGGATCAGCGGCGCCCCGTCGGCCTCGGTCACCGAGACCAGGTCGCCGCCGCGCACCTCGATACTGGTGCGGCCGGTGATCGCCGGAGCGCCGCGCGCGGCGGCGTACTCCCGGACGGTGCGGCTGGACGCCACGTAGTGGGTCCACCAGCCGCCGGGGCTGAGGCCGCCGGGGGCGTCCACGCCGGTCAGCGAGACGCCGAGGTAGGTCAGCGAGTAGGCGCCGAAGCCGGAGGTCTGCGTCTCGTCGTCGACGATGTACTGGTTGAGGAACACCTGCCGGTCCGGGCGGGGCCGCAGGCCGGCCGGGACCAGAGCGGCCACCGCGTCCGGATCCGCCGGCAACCAGCTGAAGTAGAGCGTGCGGCTGTTCACGACTAGCTGGGGAGCGGCTGGATCGAGCACGGTGCCTCCGAACCGGGTATGTAGAGGCGACGTTACGGCCAGTCCCACCGGCGGGACAACGACGGATAGTAGACAACCTCGGCCCAGATGTCGGATTTCATGTTGACCGCTTGGCCGGCTGCCGTGGGCCGACCGGTCAGGCCGGCGCGGGGTGGCCGGGCGGCCGAGCAATGGGTGCCGCAACCCGTAAGAGACCTCACAACAGTCAGAACAGTCACCCATTTTGTACGTTTTGCGACCAGAAACGGCTTAAGTACATCAGCCTTTCGGCTAGATTTCGGGGAGACGATCAGGTTAAGGTGAGTCCCGAACGGCCCATACGAAGCTAAACCAAAGCGTCACGTCTTTTTGTCCGCGGACGAGGTGCAGGGAGGACCACCCAATGACCGCGCCAACGATCAGCGAGCAGCCGAGTGGCACCGCCAAGAGCGTGAAGCTCGACCCGCGGGCGCTCACCGACAGCGCCACGGATCTGCTCAACGCCATGGCCGCACTGCCGACCACCCACCCGTCGCGCGCCGCGCTGCGGGACCGGGCGATCGAGGCGTGGCTGCCGCTGGCCAACCACCTCGCCCACCGCTACAGCGGGCGGGGCGAGCCCACCGACGATCTGGCACAGACCGCCGCGGTCGGCCTGATCAAGGCCATCGACAAGTTCGACCCGTCCCGCGGCGTCGACTTCGCCGGGTACGCCATCCCCACGATCATCGGCGAGCTCAAGCGGCACTTCCGCGACCGCACCTGGGACATCCGGGTGCCCCGCCGGCTCCAGGAGCTGCGGCTGTCCATCTCCGACGCCAACAGCTCACTCCTGCAGACCCTCGGCCGGTCGCCGACGGTCGCCGACATCGCCACCCACCTCGGGCTCACCGAGGAAGAGGTGCTGGAGGGTCTGGAAGGCGCCCGGGCATACAACGCGGTGTCGCTGTCCACCCCGTCCGGCGACGGCGAGCGCGCCACCGAGCTGGGCGACATGCTCGGCGGCGAGGACGCGGAGTTCGAGCTGGCTGAGCTGCGGGTCGCCCTGGGCCCGGCGCTGGCCACGCTCGACGAGCGGGAGCAGAAGATCCTCACCCTGCGGTTCTACGGCAACCTGACGCAGTCGCAGATCGCCGAGCAGATCGGCGTCTCGCAGATGCACGTCTCCCGGCTGCTGGCCCGGGCGCTCACCAAGCTGCGCGGCCAGCTCGACGGCACGTACTAGGTGTGCTGTCCAGGGATGTTGGTCGAGGTTGTGTGACGACACGATCTGATGTCGTAGGTAGGTGAAGGCCTCCGGTTGTGGAGTGGAGCTGTCGAGGAACCGCTCCGCCAACCAGGAGGCCTTCGTGTCCCACGCTAACGCTGCCTTGACTCCTCGCGCACGTCTGCGCTTGGCGCGTCTGATCGTGGATGAGGGCTGGCCGGTCGC